>PIVM01000017.1 GCA_003353945.1 Gammaproteobacteria bacterium | reverse complement strand
GTAGCGTAAAATACACGTTGAGGTAGCGTCCGCGAAGGTCAGCTTAGCTGTTCCAGAAAGCATAGTTTTCATTTTTCGCATTTGGCCGCTTCGTAACATCAGCAGGCACATGGAAAAAATCAAAATCCTGGCAATAAGCGAAACCTCAGTTTCCGCTTTCTCCAAATTGCTATCCCCCGTTATACGCCCAGGTCGGAACCAATTTTGAAAACTGCACGGTTGGGTTCGGACTTATACTACTAATTCGTACCGGCTCAACAAACCTAAAGCCGATCATCCTTTTTCTTTCTCGCTTGCTGAAAAGCTTGCGCAAATCCCGTGGGTTGTTGTGCGGTATTTTTCTGACTATTTGTCTGCGCGTTTTTCCTGCCAGGCTCTGCTTTCGATGGCTGCGAGCGCCCTTCTTTTTTTGCTCCGTTCTCCTGGGGCATGGGATCATCAAGACGCATTGTCAGCGCAATCCGCTTGCGCGCAATATCGACTTCCATGACTTTCACTTGCACAATATCGCCTGCTTTTACAATATCGCGGGGGTCTTTGACAAAACGTTTCGCTAAGGCCGAGATATGCACCAATCCATCCTGATGCACACCGATATCAACAAACGCACCGAAGTTCGTCACGTTGGTCACGCACCCTTCAAGCAGCAAACCGGGTTGCAGATCTTTTAGTGTTTCTACCCCTTCTTTAAAACCGGCGGTTTTAAATTCCGGTCGCGGATCACGCCCCGGCTTGTCCAGTTCCTGAATAATATCGATCACTGTCGGCACACCAAATTTTTCATCGGTGAACTCATCCGGTTTTAGTGATCGCAGGAACCGACTGTCACCAATCATGCTTTTTACATCACGCTCGTTTCGTTCTGCAATTTTTTTAACAATCACATAGGATTCTGGGTGCACCGCTGAGGCATCCAGCGGATTTTCACCTTCAGTTATGCGTAGAAAAGCGGCAGCCTGCTCAAAGGTTTTTTCACCCAGACGTGGAATTTTTTTCAATTGCTTACGGTTTTTAAATACACCGTTTGTATCGCGAAATTCAACGATATTGTTGGCAAGCGTCTGATTCAAACCCGCCACTCTCGATAGCAATGGCGCCGACGCCGTATTGATATCGACGCCTACGGCATTCACACAATCTTCCACTACCGCATTGAGCTGACGTGCCAGGGCGGTTTGCCCAACATCATGCTGATATTGCCCTACGCCAATGGATTTCGGTTCAATCTTGACTAACTCCGCCAAAGGATCCTGCAGGCGACGGGCAATCGACACGGCCCCCCGTATGGTGACATCAAGGTCGGGAAATTCTTTGGCTGCAAACTCAGAGGCCGAATACACGGAAGCACCAGCCTCATTGACCATCACTTTTTTTAATCGATATTCCGGCTGCGCTGCCATAAACTCTCCGACAAAACGGTCCGTTTCCCGTGAAGCGGTACCATTGCCGATAGCAATCAGCTCAACATCGTATTTGCCCGCCAGCAATAACAATTTGGCGGCCGCTTCCTGCGTTCGATTCTGCGGTGCGGTGGGATAAATCGTGTCATGGTCCAAGAACTTTCCCGTGGCATCGATAACGGCAACTTTCACACCGGTGCGCAAACCCGGATCCAAACCGATCGTCACTTTTTGTCCTGCCGGGGCTGCCAGCAGCAAATCCTTCAGGTTATGAGCAAAAACATTAATGGCATCACGCTCCGCACCTTCTCTCAGCTGTGAGAGCAGATCCGCTTCCAGATGACTTTGCAACTTCACTCGCCAAGTCCAGCGCAAGACTTCCTGCAGCCATTTATCCGCCGCTCGCCCCAAATCCGATATATCCCAAAAATCAGCCAGCATGGACTCACAGGGGTGGGCCGTTTGTTTTTCCTCTTTGACTGCCACATCAAGCGCAATGCTCAACACGCCCTCATTTCGACCACGAAACATGGCTAATGCTCGATGTGAAGGTACTTTGCCAATAGGCTCATCATGCTCAAAATAATCCCTGAATTTAGCGCCCTCCTGCTCTTGCCCGGCTATCAATCGAGCACTCAAAATACCCTCTTGAGATAAAAATTGGCGCAGCTGGCTCAACAAATCTGCATCTTCGCTGAACCGCTCCATCAATATCTGCTTGGCACCGTCCAGCGCGGCCTTGCTATCACTGACACCTTTTTCTTCATCGACATATTGCTGCGCCAACGCCACTGGCTCCTGATTGGGATCATCGAATAAGCGCTGGGCCAGTGGCTCAAGTCCCGCCTCGCGCGCTATCTGCGCCTTGGTGCGACGTTTAGGCTTGTAGGGCAGATACAAGTCTTCCAAACGACTTTTACTGTCGGCCTGTTGAATCGCCTGCGATAGTTCTGGCGTTAATTTCCCCTGCTCTTCTATGCTTTTGATGACGGTTTGACGACGCGCCTCTAATTCACGCAGATACCGCAACCTCTCCTCCAGATTACGCATCTGCGTATCATCAAGCCCTCCGGTTACCTCCTTGCGATAACGTGAAATAAAAGGCACGGTGGAACCTTCATCCAGTAGCTGTACCGCCGCATTTACCTGTTTTTGGCTAACACCCAATTCATTTGCAATACATTCATTAATACTGTTCATGCTCTCTCTTCGTCAATATCCCAACCGCTTAGATTTGGCCGCGAATTATGCGTGATCACCTGCCGCTAGGCGAGCGCTTTTATCCCGTTTTATTAGCTTGGATTTTAGGCTGTTTGAACATCATACTGCATTTCACAGGGAACCTAGTGCTTTCCTATTCATCTAAAGGCAATTACGTTGTAAAGTATCGCCTGGATTTTACCGCCGTCGCCTGAGGCTCCATGAAAAAAATCGTTGCTGCCATTACCATATTTGTCCTCGGAATAGCTATTAGCACTTTGCTGGCCACAGCAAAACCCAAACCCCAACCCCGTGCAGCAGAACCACCTCCGCTACCCATGGTCGATGTTATGGTTGCCACGCCTGAATCGCTACAACTTCACGTGAAAACTCAGGGTACGGTACAACCACATAAGGAAATCGATGTGGTGACGCAAGTTGCCGGTTTAGTGCAAGGCACCGATGCAAACTTTGCAGAGGGGGCTTTTTTTCAAAAAGAGGATCTTTTACTAAAAATAGAGGATGCGGACTATCGATTTGCATTGATTCGAGCCGAAGCCAAGGTGGCCGAAGCTAGCCAACTGCTGGCTACTGAAAGAGCAAGAGCGGTGCAAGCCAAGAAAGAATGGCATGACTTGGGCCAGGACGATGCCAACGCCTTGTTTTTGCGCGAACCGCAACTACGAAGTGCTAAATCAAACTTACTGGCGGCACAGGCCGACGTGAATCAAGCCGAGCTTAATTTGAAGAGAACGGAAATTCGCATTCCTTTTAACAGTCGAGTTCTTGAAAAGTACGTTGATACAGGCCAATACGTCACTGCCGGTAGCCGCATCGCCAAAGTGTTCTCCACTAATTCCGTTGACATCAGACTGCCGCTCACCGACAAGCAGGCGGCACTTCTTGACCTTCCTCAACACCAGAAAGATCAACGCAAGCCGCACCCCTTGGTCACGTTGAGCAGCGACTATGCAGGCAAGCGTTATCAATGGCAAGGGCAACTCGTGCGCACTGAAGCCAGCGTTGACGTCGACAGTCGGGTTTTGTATGTCATTGCGAAGGTCGCCGATCCTTTTACTCCCGATGAACCGGGTAAACCTCCTCTTGGCATCGGCATGTTTGTCGAAGCGATGATTGCAGGACGCATGGTAGATAATGTAGTGAGCCTGCCACGTCGAGCGCTGCAGGTTGACCGTCAACTATTGGTGCTTGATGCTGATGATCGGCTGCATTTTAAGCCCGTCAACGTATTACAGGCAGATGCGCAGCAAGTGTTGGTTAGCGGCCCCATTCAAACCGGTGATCGCATTGTGGTGTCTAATTTACCCATGGCCGTAGAAGGCATGAAAGTGATTGCAAACTCTACTGTGACGATAAAGAACACACAAATCCGGCGATAAAAACACCATGAAAGCCATTATTCACTGGTTCGTTTACAACCCAATTGCTGCCAATCTGTTGATGCTGCTGATCATCATTAACGGATTAAGCAGCATTCCTGATATCAATAAGGAATTTTTCCCTCAATCACCCAGCAATATCATCGAAATCGCCGTTCCCTACCTCGGAGCCGGCCCCAAGGAGGTAGAGGAGCAAATTTGTATCCGCTTGGAAGAGGCCATTCACGATCTTGATGGCATCGAAAAAATGATTTCCACTGCACAAGAGGGCATCGGTCGCACACTGCTTGAAGTAGAAACCGGCTATGACAGTCAACGACTGTTAAACGATATCAAGACACGGGTTGATGCATTGACCACACTGCCTGATCAGGCGGAACGCCCCCAGGTGAAGGAATTACTATGGCGCCACCGCATGCTCAGCCTGGCCCTGGCGGGCGATGTGCCGGAAATCACCTTAAAACGCTATGCCGAAAAAGTGCGTGACGAGCTATCAGCGCTGCCACATGTATCTGTTGTCGATCTTACTGCGACTCGGCCCTACGAAATATCAATCGAAGTATCGGAAAACAGTTTGCGTCGCTACGGTTTGCAGCTCCAACAGGTTGTTGACGCTATTCGCGACTCCTCACTCAATTTGCCTGCCGGCAGCATTCAAGCGGATATTGGCGACATTCAGCTGCAAACACGCGGGCAGTCTTACAATGCGGCAGATTTTGAGAACATTGTTTTATTACACAAAGTGGATGGTACCCGCATTCTATTGGGTGAGATCGCCACGATTATTGACGGTTTCGCTGAACAGGATTCAATTTCACGATTTAACGGCAAGCCGGCTGTCTTCTTCGATATACAAGTCAGCAGTAAACCCGATGTGTTAAAAACTAGCGATTCTGTGCAGCAGTATGTGAAAGATAGCGTACAAAGCTTGCCTCCAGGCGTGGAATTAACAATGTGGCGGGACAGTTCTTATTCGTTTCGCGGACGCATAGAGACGTTGGTAAAAAACGGTATTGGCGGTCTGATTCTGGTCTTTATCGTGCTCATGCTGTTTTTACGCCCCTTGCTGGCAATGTGGGTTTGCGTGGGCATTGCCGTGGCATTTCTCGGTGCTCTTTGGTTACTGCCGCTGACGCCGGTCAGCCTGAATATGATCTCATTGTTCGCTTTTTTATTGATACTGGGGATTGTGGTCGATGACGCCATTATCGTTGGTGAGCGCATCTATTCTGAACAACAACTTGGCGCGGCAGACAGACAAAGCGCTAGCATCGGTGCACAACGCGTGACCAAGCCCGTTCTGTTCGCCGTGATCAGCACGATGATTCTGTTTATCTCAATGTTTTTTCTGCCTGGCGACAGCGCTCACGCGGCCATGTCTATACCTACCGTTGTCGTGCTGACACTGGGATTTTCTCTAGTGGAATCCCTGCTGATTCTGCCCTCGCACCTTTCTCATATGCCACCACTAAAACAAAACCCCACTGGCGCTATGGCTGTTCTGGAAAAATCACGTCGGCGCATCAGCGATGGACTTTGGCATGTTGCCACCCATTATTATCAGCCTTTTTTAAAAAAATGCCTGAGCTGGCGCTGGCTTAGCATCGCTGTATTTCTGAGCGCACTGATGATTATTTTGACCATTTTTACCGGCGGCTGGATGCGGTTCAGTTTTATGCCTAGCGTCACTTCCGATTATCTCACTGCATCTGTCACACTCAATGAGGGAGGACCATTTTCTGACAGTAAAGCTGTGATGCAGCAACTGGAATCGGCGGCTCTGACACTTCAGGAAAAAAACCGTTTCCAGGATGAAACCGGCGAATCCCAATCCTATATCAGCAATATCCAGCTTCAAGCCAATGCCAATAATGTCAAATCGCGTATTGAAATCAACAGGGATCATCGGGCACAAATATCAGCAGAGAAGCTCACCGATGAATGGCGCGAATTGATAGGAGAATTACATAATATCGAAGATTTTTCGCTGGCATACACCATCAATCGACGCTCCAAGGCAATGGAATTTGTGATCGCGGGCCCCGACAATGCAGCTCTGATGCAGGTGAGTTCAGAACTTCAAGGATTGCTCAAACGGTATCCCGGCGTGTACGACGTCATTGACTCCATGCATAGTCAGCGCCCTGAAATGGAAATTCGCCTAAAACCCATGGCGCAAACCCTGGATATCAGTCTGGCGGGGCTGGCAAAACAGGTACGCCAGGGCTTTTACGGCTCAGAAGTACAGCGAGTTCCACGCGATCGCGAAGACATCAAAGTCATGGTCCGCTACCCTCAATCAGAGCGCGAGTCACTGGATCATTTACATTATATGCGCGTACGCACACCCAGCGGTGAAGAAGTCCCGTTTGATACGGTGGCCGACGTTCATTACGTCCCGAGTTATCGAAAAATCGAACGCATAGATAGACAGCGCATCATCACTGTCAGTGCCAATGTAAGCGGCGGTAGCACCGATACGACTTCCATTGCAGACGAGATCATGGTGCAACACGCTCCTCGCTGGCAACAATCATACCCTGGCCTTAACATCAAGCTTGAAGGGGACCAACTTGAACGCAGCAAATTTATGACCGGATTTGGTGACGGTATTATGGTTGCGCTTCTGGTGATTTATTGCCTGTTTGCCATCGCGTTTAGATCCTATTGGCAACCCGTCATTATACTCACGGCTATACCCTTCGGTTTTATGGGCGCTATACTGGGCCATCTCATTATGGGCAGGGAAGTCAGCATTTTTTCACTGCTGGGTGTCCTTGCCTGCGCGGGTGTTGTTGTGAACGACAATCTGGTATTGATTGATCGAATCAACCAGTTGCGAGACGAAGGTTTAGAGATTATTCAGGCATTGCTTAAAGCAGGCCTGGATCGTTTCCGCCCCATCATCCTCACCTCACTGACCACTTTTATTGGCCTGCTGCCAATCATGTCAGAAACCAGCTTACAGGCACAGTTTCTAATACCCATGGTCATTTCATTGGCATTCGGCGTCCTGCTGGCGACACCGGTCACCCTCATATTAGTGCCCATCTTGTATTTGCAGGGAGAAAATTTCAAACACTGGCTGGCCTTGCGATGGCCGGCATTGGGAAGATTGATGCGTTCATTTGCAGGTTAAAGGACAAGCCCTGCAAACAACTAGGGAAATGCTGCTCACAGGGCCAGTAACAAGGAAGGAAAAATCAGTTAGGGCTTCATCGCCTCGTGTAGTGCAACGGCGCCAAACATAATGGGCTGGGCTTTCACCTGGGTAAAACCCAATTCCGACAACAAATCACTCAATTCCTCGTGCGAATAGAACAGATGAATGGCATTGAGAAAATATTCAATTTCTTTGGTCGGTGAACCGGTTGTAAAGAACTTGGCGAGCATGGTCAACGCCCACTTCAGATAGAAGAGGTAGGCTTTTTCTATCAAAGTGTTGGGGGGGCGCTGCATATCACAATGGTAAAACCGTCCACCCGGCTTGAGCACGCGCTTAATCTCAGCAAATGCATCAGCAACACGAAGATGGCGCGATGCGTATTGCAAGGTCACTACATCGAAGGAGTTATCTGGAAACGGTAATTCATGAACATCGCAGATATGGCTGTCTATGCTATATCCTTCGCTCTCAGCGACTTTTTTGCCCTCTTCCTGCATAGAGACGCTTTGATCCGCTGCATGAATGTCAAGACCGGGTTGCTTTTTCAGCATCGCAATCCCCACGATATTTTGTCCTGCGCAGACATCCAGCACTTTGTCTCCGGGCTTGAGAATCATTCCATCGATAAAACGACGCTGCCATTTTGGCAACAGTCCTAAACTGGCGTAGGTATTCGCTTTATCATAGTATTCTGCTACATCGACAAAGACTGTATCGAGATCTTCACGCCAAATAGAAGCGAACGCATTCTGGCGTCGGCGTTCTATCATGGCAGAGGTGCTGCTGTTCATAAACTCTTCCTTCCTATCCAGTTAAGCAACGACAACGTTTTTAAACGAACCGCCTAACGTAGGTTTAATCTTCTGTGTTTCTTACGATGGCAAGCAAGCCATTGACCAAGCCGACAGGCCTGCTCTACATTCAAACCCCGGCCACCTCAGTCGCGTTTCTTGCGAAGCGGCATATTACGAAAGTTCTCGGCGGAAAACTATATCACAGAACAAAACAGATCAAAGAATTGTTCAAAAAAACACACCTTTGTTGATATCCCAACTTGGCCTTAGGACCCGCCGATAGTTTGGCATCAGAGGCAGTAAACTTATCGTCTCCAAATGATTTGTTAAGTGATTCCAAACCAGTCACATCTTCCGTTCCCAGCGACTGGGCGATAAAAACAGATCAGCTGATGAATGCTCACTACTCTGTGTCTTGCTGCTTGAATCGCTGAATCTGTCTGCGCCCTTTTTTGGTGGGACGAGCCGTTTGCAAGGATTGTGCTGCGCTCTGGGCGCGCCTCTGCTTTACATTCTCCTCACGTTTTGCAATGCTATCGAGCGTCTCCTCATACAATAAGGCCGCCTGTGGCGCGCCACGGCGCTGATCCGATAACGCCCTGACAATAATCGTCTTTTCATCCCAACCCTGACGAACCTGCAATGTCACACCGACCACAACCTCTTTACTCACTTTGGTTCTAGCGCCTTCAAAACGCACCTTGCCTCCCTCAATGGCTTGTTTTGCCAAGCTGCGCGTTTTAAAAAAACGCGCAGCCCACAGCCATTTATCCAGCCGCACTTTTTTCTCAGTCAACTCGGCCAGTTTTTTTTCAGTTGGTTTTCTTGCCATCACTCACCCCTGAGCAGAGAGATCGGCATTATCTCATCAAAATGATGAAAACCCGGATGCTCACCAAGCTCTCTTGGAGCCAACTGACTGTCCGGTTGCATCAGCGTCAATAAATACCGCACACCATATTGTTTTGCAGAAGAAAGCACTGCTTCAGAATCATCGATAAATAATGTACGTGTTGGATCAAAAGAGTGTTTGCGCTGCAAACTGCGCCAGAACGCCTGATCTTCCTTGGGGTACTGAAATTCATGGGAACAAATGATTTCATCAAAAAAACCACCTATCCCCGTTTCATCCAACTTCAAATTGAGACTTTTGGGGTGTGCATTGGTAACCAATAGCACCTCACGATAACTTTGATGCAAACTGCGCAAAAACCTCTCTGCATGAGGCCTAATGGCAATCAAGTGTTTTATTTCCTTTTTGAGTGCGGCAATATCCAGGTTTAAAGAATCTGACCAGAAGTCAACGCAATACCAGTTCAAGGTACCACGAGCGGCTTCAAACATGGCAATAAGCTTCGTACGCGCTTCGTCTTCCCCAAGATTGTGCATCGCCGCATAACGTTTTGGCAGATGCTGCAACCAGAAATAATTGTCGTAGTGAAGATCCAGTAACGTGCCATCCATATCAAGCAGGACGGTATCAACATTCTTCCAATCAATCATCTTAATTTCTCGACCTAATTTCCTCGCTCGCATTCAGACTACTTATCGTTCTAATTTTCCACATTAAAGCTGCCTAGACATTTTCCCTCATGAGCAGCATCAAGCACTGCTTAACAGGAACGATCAGTCAAGAAAGACTCTCGTGCTCTTCATGTACTCTCCACGCCACGTAATTCTGATCACTAAAAAAACATTTCAAGCCTATTTGACAAGCTTTTTGATGGTGTTTTAGATCAAAACACAACGAAGCACCGCCCTATAAATTCAAATCTGTTATAAATCGACCCATATTTTTGACACAATGATGCGACGACGCTCCCTTTCAACCAACATTGCGGCGCGGCGCCTGATTAATACCGCCAGAATATTGTCGTATATGGCACCAAAAATAATAATATGCAAATAACATATTGATATGAGGCAATTTTCCTTAATACGGTCTATCCTTAAGCAAACAATGATAATGATAGCACTTACAGGAAAACAACCGATGCTGGAAACTCCAAATAAATTGCGCAGCCGCTACCGAGACCGTTCCCGCAAAAGTCAGGCATTTGCCAGTATGAATGTACACAGCACCAATGCACTCAAAGAGAAGCTGGTAAAAGAGATGCTGGAGCTGGACAAGCAACGCCAGCAGCTGGATATTGATGAAGGGAAAATGGACTTTTCTATGGTTCAAACCTACAAAGAAATGATTCAAAGCCGAAGAGTCATGTTAAACCAACTTGGCAGCTCACCGGTTTGACAGCGTGTTTTGACAATACGTATATCCTAAAGTCTCTTACAGACAGCCCCACCGAGAACAACATCCGGATGGGGCTTGCGTCGATTCAAAGTTAATTCAAAGCCAAATCTACTGAAAACTATGACGCAAAACGATGGTTTCCTTGCGATCCGGACCTGTGGAAACTATGTCAATGGGCGCATCTACCAGCTCTTCAATCCGCTTAATATAAGCCCGTGCATTGGTCGGCAACGCCTCTAAGGTACTGGCACCAAGCGTCGATTCTTGCCAACCGGGTACCTCTTCATACTGTGGCTGCAACTTATCGTAACTATCGCTATCCGACAAACTCATCCCCACCTCATTCTCAGCACCACCATAACCGACACAGATCCGAATACTGTCTAAGCCATCCAGCACATCCAACTTCGTCAAACACAAACCCGATACACTGTTGACCTGTACTGCATGGCGCAAAGCAACCGCATCAAGCCAGCCACAACGACGAGCCCGGCCGGTGGTAGCACCGAATTCATGGCCTTTTGTTGCCAGATGCTTTCCCACGTCATCAAATAATTCTGTCGGAAACGGACCGCTCCCCACTCGCGTGGTATAAGCCTTGGTGATACCTAAGACATAATCCAGATAGAGTGGACCAAAACCGCTTCCAGTCGCAGTGCCCCCGGCGGTCGTGTTGGAAGAGGTCACGTAGGGATAGGTCCCCAAGTCGATATCCAGCAAGGAACCCTGAGCCCCTTCAAAAAGAATATTATCACCATGTCGACGATGCTGATGTAATAACGCCGTCACATCCGTCAACATTGGCTTAACCTGCTCGAACAATTTCAGCGTCTGATCCAGGGTTTGCTGAAAATCGACTGCATCAGTTTTATAATAATTCGTTAACGCAAAATTATGATAATCCATTACCTCGCGTAACTTTTCAGTGAAACGCTGTTCGTTTAGCACATCGCCCAAACGCAGACCACGGCGAGCCACTTTGTCCTCATACGCCGGACCAATACCCCTGCCTGTCGTGCCAATTTTGGATTTACCACGCGCCAATTCGCGTGCCTTATCCAGAGCAACATGATAGGGCATGATCAGGGGACAGGCCGGACTGAGTTGCAAGCGCTCCCTGACCGGAACCTGATTGCTTTCAAGTTCTTCAATTTCACTGAGTAACGCATCAAGCGCCAATACAACGCCATTACCAACCAGGCAGCTGACGCCGTCTCTTAGAATTCCCGAAGGAATTAAATGCAATACCGTTTTCTTCCCATCAATCACCAATGTATGGCCCGCATTATGCCCACCCTGAAAGCGCACAACAACAGACGCCTGATCAGTCAACAGGTCAACAACCTTACCCTTTCCCTCATCACCCCATTGAGTGCCAAGGACAACAACATTTTTACCCATCAGTGAATACCCATATCAGAATTCTATCTCATAACTGGCTTGTTGCAGGCTTAACCAACCACTGATCATTTTCCTTAATCAATACTCGATCACAACCGGTACCACTTTCCTGCTCACCCAAACCACATACTACCCGTTCTCCCTGGGCTCTTAGCGCCTGCACTTTTTCCCAAAATCCAGCCTCATCCTTCAGCGCGGCAAAAATGCTATCGCGCTCAGAACCTGCAGACGCCCTCATCAAGCCACTTAGCGCTTTCAGATCGGCACTGAATCCAGTTGCCGGTCTACCTCTACCAAATACCTTACCCACATTATCATAACGACCACCGTTAGCGACCGCTTGCCCAAATCCAGGGGTCAACGCGGCAAATACCAAACCCGTGTGATAGTGATACCCGCGCAACTCACTGAGATCAAAATACAACTCTATCTCGGGTTGGCGACGGGAAATATGCTCAGCCACCTGCGCCAACTCATCAATTGCATTGGCCACACCAACCGGTGCAGCAGCCAAAACGCGACGCGATTGATCAATGACCGATTCATCTCCATTCAGTCGTGTTAATTGCCGCAGCATATCGGCCACTTTTGCATCTTCAACAGTCTGTGCCAGCAACTCATCAACTTCCGCAACTGCCTTACGTTGCAGCGCATCAAAAAGTCGATTTTCCTCTGCAGCTCCCAATCCAGCAAGCTGAATCAACTCCCGGTAAATCCTGACATGCCCCAAATCCAAGTGTATACGCTCGGCACCCGCATGCTTGAGTGTTTCCAGCATAAGTAAAATCACTTCACCATCACTGGCAATGCTGCTATCGCCATACAACTCAGCACCGACTTCTATTGGTGCCCGTGAAGCCATCAGCGTCTTTGGCAGGGTATGCAGAACAGTGCCCGAGTAACATAAACGCGTTGGCCCTTCACGGCGCAGGCTGTGTGCATCCATTCTGGCTGTTTGCGGTGTGATATCAGCGCGAATAGCCAAGGTCCGACCACTGAGCTGATCCACCATCTTGAAGGTTTGCAATTCCATGTCGCTGCCCATACCGATCAACAGCGACTCGCTGAACTCCATCAATGGCGGGATGACCAACTCATAGCCCCAGCTATCGTAAAGATCAAGCAATCGACGGCGCAGTTGTTCAATACGTCGCGCCTGTTCCGGTAAAATCTCGTCCACACCATCAGGCAGCAGCCAGCGATCCACTATGTCCATAACAACACCAGCAGCCATTACGACACCATCGAATACGGTATAAGCCGAAACAAGTTCAAGCTCAACATTTTTCTACACATCTCCGGTGAGAATTTAATTAACCAAGTATAGAATCAGAATACCAACCAACATACTGAATAGTCCTGCCAGGCGTAGCGAGCGATCATCAAACTGCGCCATTAGCTGTGCGGCTTCACGCCATGATCGGGGACTTATAAAAGGTAATATGCCTTCTATCACCAGCACAAGACAGAGCGCAACCCACAAATCATGCCACATGGACAGTCCACCTAAAGGTACTCGAAAACAAAACTAAACTGTGCATTAACAAGAGCAATTAACCAAAAAAAACCGGGGCACACCCGGTTTTGATATGATATCACAATTACAACGGAGCCAATGTCTCCAATCTACTTCTTACCCTTGGAATTGTTCATATACTGGAAAAACTCACTTTTTGGATCAATCACCAGCACATCTGACTTGTCCTTGAAACTGTCTTCATAGGCTTTCAGACTGCGCAGGAAAGCATAAAATTCCGGCGATTTATTGTAGGCATTGGCATACGTTGCTGCCGCCGCTGCATCACCTTCACCGCGAATTCGCTCAGCATCACGATAAGCATCAGACTGAATAATGATTTGCTCACGATCAGCAGAAGCCTTAATCCCCTCTGCCAGCTCCTTACCTTGTGAACGATGCTCGCGAGCCTCGCGTTCACGCTCGGTATTCATCCGCTCATAGACTGAATGACTGACTTCAGTCGGCAAGTCAATACGCTTAACCCGAACATCGACAACCTCTATACCCAGCTCGTCATTAGCCACCTTATTGAGGTTATTGGTCAAATCCTGCATTAACTGATCACGCTCACCAGAAACAACCTCATGCATTGTGCGCGAACCGAACTCATTACGCAGCCCTGTGTTGATACGCTGCGAAAGCAGTGCATAAGCTCGAACCTCCTCTCCATTGGTCGCCGTGTAATAGGTTTTAACATCCTTAACCCGCCACTTGGCAAAGGAATCAACCATCAAGGCTTTCTTCTCCAGGGTCAGGTAACGCTCAGGGCGCGCATCAACCGTGAGTATGCGAGCATCAAACTTGCGCACGGAATTCACAAAGGGAATTTTCCAATGTAAACCCGGCTGAATATCAAGTCGCACAACTTTGCCGAACTCAAGCAGCACAGCACGCTCAGTTTCCTTAACGATAAATAGGCTGTTGAGCGCCAGAAAGGCGAGCAACATTAATCCAATCAAACTGATGAGACTCTTTGCACTCATTGTTAACGCCCCTCTCTGCGCCGGCCCTGATTGTCACGGCGTAACTGTTTCACAACCTGATCGGTCAATTGTCGCACATCGCCCTCCGACAAATCAGGCGAATCAAGCTTGGGCATCAGAGCCCCTGCTTGCATCATCTTGTCCAAAGGCAGGTAAAGCAAATTATTACTGCCTTCTACATCCATCATAATCTTGGAACTACGACTCATGACCGATTGCATAGCATCAATATACAAACGTAGACGGGTCACTTCAGGCGCCTTATTATATTCTACCAGCAACTGCTCGAACCTTGAGGCATCACCCTCAGCTCTGGCAATCACCTGCTCTTTATAGCCGTTAGCTTCTTCCCGCTGCCGCTGAGCCTGGCCTCGGGATTCAGGGACAATGCCATTTCGGTAGGATTCCGCTACATTTTTCACGCGCTCTTCATCCTCTTTCGCCTTGATGACATCGTCAAAAGCGGCCTGCACCGCATCGGGCGGCTGCGCATCTTCAATATTCACCAACGTCACTTCAATGCCTGTCTGATATCGATTCAGATATTCTTGCAAACGTTGCTGCACTTCGATGGCAATTTGTTCACGCCCTTCCGTCAGCACCTGATGCATTTCAGAACCACCCACCACGTGACGTAAGGCACTTTCCATCGCATGGGATAAGCTGCGCTCTGGCTCTCTAACTTCTAATAGAAAATCCTTTGGATTTGCAACGGTATACTGCACCGACAAGGTAATGTCGACGATATTATCATCTTCAGTCAGCATTAACGCCTGGTGTGTAACCGAACGTACTTTCGTCACATTAATCTTGGTGCGATCATCAATGACAGGTGGATTCCAGTGCAATCCTGGCGATTTGGTTTCGAGATATTCGCCAAAACGCAGGATCACGGCGCGCTCCTGCTCATCCACTTTGTATACGCCAAAGGCCGCCCAGATCACCAATACGGCGACAAAAAACAAGGCAAAAGCACCGCCACTTAGCGCAGCACCACCTCCGCCGCCACCTCCACCAAACAAGCCTCCAAGCTTTTCCTGCAGCTTGCGCATCGCCTCATCCAGATCCGGTGGCCCTTGATCGCCACCACCACCCCCCCAGGGGTCTTTTTGCTTACCGTTACCACCCGGTTCATTCCAGGCCATATTAGGCTCCCTAACTTTCTATTAATTGAGAGAAGATCGACGGATGCAGATTGTAGCAGACCCGACTCGTAACCACAGCATTAGTTGCGTTCATGAAAAAAAACGTCAATTCCATTTTTTTATTGCTCCGATCAAGCTGAACAAAATATACACTCACTCTGCATCACACCGCTTTGCTAATGTGAGATCAATATTTTCCTGATTTAGCACGCGCAGTAGATCCTTTTTTTGTGCGCGTAGGGTTAATTCACTGCCACCATCCGCTTGATAAGCTTCCGCTTGAACCGCTCCCAGTTTATATAACTTTGCTCGCAATCGCCCCTGTTCAATTTGAACCGGCAGGACAACCTGCAGTATCTCGTCAGCAAACCACTCGCTTAAGGCGTTTGTTAGGAATTCTAACCCCTGCCCCTCTTGCGCTGAAAGCCATACCGCCTGCGGTCTTCCTGATTCATTGCGATCCAAACGCGGTTCAACGCTGGATAACAAATCAATTTTATTGTAAATCTGCAAACAGGGAATATGATCAGCGCCAATTTCATTGAGTACCGACTCAACCTGTTCAATATTATCCAGGCGCTGCGAGTCACTGGCATCAATTACATGCAGCAATAAATCTGCCTCCGATGCTTCTTCCAGCGTCGCTTTAAAGGCATCCACCAACTTATGGGGCAAATGCCGGATAAACCCTACAGTATCAGCGAGAACAACCGGGCCGACATCAGGAAGTTGTAATCGGCGCAGCGTAGGATCCAAGGTGGCGAAGAGTTGGTCGGCCGCATACACTTCAGCGTCTGTCACACTGTTAAACAGAGTCGACTTGCCTGCATTGGTATAACCGACCAGCGATATAGTCGAAATATCCGCTCGTTGCCGCGCCCGTCGCCCCTGTTGGCGTTGCTTTTGCACTTTTTCTAGACGCCGGGTAATGGATTTTATGCGGACACGCAGCAGTCGCCTATCCGTCTCTAACTGCGTCTCACCAGGCCCTCGCAGCCCAATACCCCCTTTCTGCCTTTCAAGATGCGTCCAACCGCGCACAAGCCGCGTGGACATATGCTGCAACTGCGCCAACTCAACCTGCAATTTCCCTTCGTGCGTTCTTGCACGTTGCGCAAAGATATCGAGGATCAATCCGGTGCGATCCAGCACCCGACAATTCAGTTCTTTTTCAAGATTGCGTTCCTGGCTCGGCGATAGGCTATGATTAAATAGTACCAATCCCGCCTGATGTTGATCTACCGCCGCTTTGATTTCCGCCAGTTTGCCGCTTCCAACAAAATATTTGGGATTAGGCGCCACACGCTGACCGGTAAAATATTCCACCGGATCACCACCGGCAGACAATACCAGCTCTTCAAACTCGCGGGGGTCTTCTCGTTCCAACTCGTGAGAAAAATCCATGTGGACCAATACAGCAAGCTCACCCGATTTTGGCCGTTCAAAAAACAAACAAACACCTCAAGAATTTAATTACCTTCATCATCACTTGGTGGATTCTGTAGGGGTATACGCACTGGGCGGGAGGGTACCACAGTAGAAATGGCATGTTTATACACGAGCTGGCTGGCCGTATTTTTTAATACTACAACGAACTGATCAAACGAATCGATTTGCCCCTGAAGCTTGATGCCATTAACCAGAAAAATGGATACTGGAATACGCTCTTTGCGTAATTCGTTCAGATAAGGATCTTGTATACTGCGTCCTTTTGACATTTTTTATCTCCATGGAAGCCTGTCCCCTCGTCGGGAATCGGAGGTTTCACAGTCTATCAAGACTTCCTGATAAATAGTACAGATTTACAAGCGTATCTCCTCAAGATAATCGAGGCTTTCCACCAGCAATTCTTCGCTGCATTTTTGTCGATACACCACGCTCGTATCTGCACAGCTTTCATGGTCCGTGTAGATCCAGTGCAAATCAGGCCAGCTGCGCAACCAAGTATATTGGCGCTTGGCCAGTTGTCGCGTGGCAATAATTCCCCTTTCAATCATCTCGTCATAACTGAGCTTACCCTCCAGGTACTCCCAAACCTGGCGATAACCCACGGCTTTTATCGCGGGTAATCCAGCATGCATATCATCACGACCAAATAAGACCTGCACCTCAGCAAGCAAACCCTGCTCGAGCATTTGCTCAAAACGCGCTGCAATCCGCGCATGAAGCACGCTGCGATCCCGAGGAGCAATGGCCATTTGATATAAGCTGAAGGGGATTGATTCGGCTTGACGCCGATGTTGTCTTGCGTGCCATTCAGTTAAGGTGACGCCGGTAATTCTGTAAACCTCAAGAGCGCGCTGCAAACGTTGTGGATCGTTAGGAAAAATTCTTTGCGCTGATTGTGGATCGACCACAGCCAACTGCTGATGGATATGCGGCCAGCCATGCGCTTTTGCTTCAGCATTGATTTGAGCCCGTATATCATGATCAGCAGAGGGTAGATCTCCAATGCCCTGGAGCAGCACTTTGAAATACAACATCGTACCGCCAACCAGTAAGGGAATGCGCCCATTGGCGGTGATATCGTGCATTTCACGCAAGGCGTCTTCACGAAATTGGGCTGCCGAATAAGGATCAGCTGGATCACGGATATCCACCAGGCGATGCGGATATTGTTTTAATAACTCGGCTGACGGTTTTGCAGAGCCAATGTCCATGCCGCGATAGACCTGTGCTGAATCCACACTGATGATATCGCAGGGCAACTGCCGACAAAGCGCCATCGCCAATTCGGTTTTACCCGATGCGGTCGGTCCCATCAGCATAATGGCAGCTGGCAAATTTGAATCAGGCACAGTTAGCGGTCCAAGCACTATCGTCCACGCATAAATAAGGCATTCAATTCATCAAGTGTCAATTGCGCCCAGGTCGGTCTTCCGTGATTGCATTGCCCACTGCGCTCGGTTTGCTCCATATCTCTTAGCAAAGCATTCATTTCCGCCAGCGAGAGAAGTCGGTTCGCTCTCACCGAACCATGACAGGCCATCGTGGCCAGAATTTCGTCTGTATGTGCTTCGATGCGATCACTGCTACCGTGGGTAATGACATCTGCCAACACATCGCGCAGCAGTTTTTCAATATCAGCGCCCGATAACAACACCGGCACTTGTCGCACCACAAGGCTTTCATTGCTCATGCGTTGCAATTCAAATCCCAAGTGCTGAAACTGTGCCGCAAACTGCTCAGCTGCATTTGCCTCGCGCTCACTTACGGCAACGGATAAGGGTACCAGTAAGGGCTGCACCTTGATGCCCTCTGCGGCACGGGCTATTTTCATGCGCTCGTAGGTAATACGTTCATGGGCTGCATGCATATCGACCAGCACTAAACCGTGTTGATTTTCGGCAAGTATGTAGACACCGTGTAACTGCGCCAAGGCAAAACCCAGTGGCGGTATGGGCTGATCGGATTCTGCAAGTTTATCGCTTTGCTCCTCTCTCTCCTGAAGCTGCGTTGACAACTGAGACATCACATTATTGAGATCAGTTTCGTGCAATGATCGATAAGCCGCCTGTTGTTCACATACTTGTTCACATACTTGTTCACGTACTTGTTCACGTACTTGCCCAGAACTCAATGACTGGCGATGAGAAACGGGGGAATGAGAAACCGGGGGTTGTAACCGAATCTGCTGCTGTTGCCCAAACTCTCCTGCCTTCACACCGCTGACCATAGAGTCTGGGCTCTGCTGAACAGTAGGTTGCCCCAATTGATCGTCAGGCCGCACATCTGCCAGGGCCTTATGCAGCGTTCGGAATATAAAATCATGCGCACTGCGCCCATCGCGAAACCGCACCTCGTGTTTGGTGGGGTGCACATTCACATCCACCGTCGCCGGATCTAACTCAAAATACAACACATAGGCTGGATGACGACCGTGATAAAGCACATCGCGATAGGCCTGTCGCACCGCATGAGACACCAGTTTGTCGCGAATAACACGCCCGTTGACAAAGAAGTATTGTAGATCGGACTGACTGCGCGAGAAGGTTGGCAACGCCACCCAACCCCATAGTTTTAATCCAAGCGCTTGCGCTTCGACATAGACTGCGTTTTCCATAAACGCCGGACCACAAATCTGTGCAACGCGACGCTCACGCCCGTCAGTCTGCTGACTCGCATTTTGAGTAGCTTTGAATGTATGGATGGTTCGCTGATTATGGCGCAATGTAAAACCCACATCGTATCGACTCAGCGCCTGGCGTTTAATCACTTCTTCAACGTGATTGAACTCCGTTTTTTCAGCCCGCATAAACTTACGTCTTGCCGGCGTATTGAAAAACAGATCACGTACTTCAACACTGCTGCCCCTGGGATGGGCAGCCGGTAGCACAATCGATTGCATCTCACGACCTTCACTGCTAACGCACCAGGCCTCATTACCGTTGTCGACATGATTGCTCGCCAGCGAAAGACGGGCAACGGAGCCAATACTTGCCAATGCCTCGCCACGAAATCCAAGTGTTGCCACCGATTCCAAATCGTCCAGATTTTCAATTTTACTGGTCGCATGACGACTTAACGCCAACGCAAGCTCGTCCTTCGCAATGCCGCAGCCGTTATCCCGTACCCGAATTAATTTCCTACCACCCGCCTCTATATCAATATCCACCTGCACCGCACCCGCATCAAGGCTGTTCTCCAGCAATTCTTTGACGACGGAGGCAGGACGCTCCACCACTTCACCGGCCGCAATTTGATTGGCCAAGCGAGGACTGAGTAATTTTATGCACGGCATAGAATGATGTGTCGAAAAGTATGAGTTAAGAAGCTGGGATAATAATACGTTGCCCAATCCGGATTGCATTATTACTCAATCCGTTCTGTTTGCGAATAGCCCTCACCGATACTTGATATCGTTCAGCAATTTCAGACAGCGTATCACCTCTGCCCACCACGTACTCCTTAGCTTGTGGCCGCAGTTTGTTTTGCCAGGCTATATAGCTCCCATCTGGCGGGTTTTGGCCATAGTAAGCACTTACACCTTGGTAAATTGCTTTAGCCATTTTTCGTTGATAGGACGGAGTATTGAGCTTTTTTGCCTCTCCAGGATTGGAAATAAAACCGGTCTCCACAAGAATCGACGGTATGTCGGGGGTTTTCAAAACGGCAAAAGCCGCCTTTTCGACCTGGCGGCTGTGCAATCGAGAGACTTGTTTGACATGCCGCAGTACCTGTTTTCCCACGCCCATACTGGCGCTCAATTTGTAAGTCATGGACAGATCCAGCAATACTTCATACACAAGATCATCTTTTTCAGCAAGGTTAACACCACCGATGATATCGGCCCTGTTTTCACTGTCGGCCAAATATTGCGCAGCTGTACTGGTTGCACCTTTTGAGGACAGTACATACACGGAACTGCCCTTGGCTTTGGGATTTTTGAACGCATCGGCATGAACTGAAATAAACACATCGGCTTGCTTGCTACGCGCGAATTCCCGCCGTTTTTTCAGGCCGATATAATAATCCCCTTTTCGGATCATCACTGGACGGTAACCTTTGGCATTTTTAAACAGTTTTTCCAATTCCTTCGCAATACTCATCACCACATGTTTTTCACGAACTTTGTTTGGCCCCAACGCGCCTGGATCCTCCCCCCCGTGACCGGCATCAATGGCGACAATAATATCGCGTCGCTGGCGCGCCACGCTCGCGACTTTTTTCACTGCCTGGCGTTTTTTATGTGCCTTATCAAACAGGTCTACCACCAGGCGATCGCCGTATTGCTGGTTGCGTTTAAGCACAAAGCTGCGCGGTTTTACCGCAGCGTTCAGATCAAGCACTATGCGCAGATCCCGGTTGTTCTGAACACCACTACGAATTTTGCGGATTGGACTGCCTTGCAAATTCACCTTTTTCAGATTGGTCTGCAATTTTGCGCCCGGCACATCAATGACCAGGCGGTGTGGTTTATCCAGGGTGATAATCCGATGTTCCACGGGGACATCCAGATCAAAAACGATACGCGTATTATCTGGCGCTCGCCACAGACGTATATCGTTGATAGTCGCGGCATAGCTGGCCGAAGATACGGTCATTGCCCATAACGCCAAATAAATTCCGACGAAACCGATTCCGACACACTTTTTCTTTACGCGCTTTCCCACTTCACATGTGCTTCTCTTCACATGTACCTCTTCATGCTTACATTTAAGAATAATCCCTAAGTATTTATTTCTTATGCGCTTATTCCTTGAGCGCCCACTCTTTAAATGAGAGTCTAGACAGTTCACACAATTACTCAAGCGCTGACAGTATCTTTTTGCCACAATCTGTCATAGCAATACACTCAACGGAACGTCCGCCATCAGCATATTCAAATTGAATTTCCAAATCTGGGGCAGGGATATAACCAAGACCACGTGTAGGCCACTCAATCAAACAGAGATTTTGCGGCTGAAAATAATCCCGAATACCCATATAGTCCAGCTCCTGTGGATCCTGCAATCGGTAAAAATCAAAATGATAAACCGTTTTTTGATCCAAGTGATACGGTTCGACCAGGGTGTAAGTTGGGCTTTTGACTGCACCCAAATAACCCAGTGCACGCAACACACCCCGACAGAAGGTCGTTTTACCTGCACCCAAATCACCTATCAGATAAACCACAGCACCGCCGTCAATTGCCATTACAAGATGTTGGCCGTAGGATACGGTTGCAGCCTCATCAGGTAGATTTCGACTTTTCATCAATTAACCTTACCGTTTACCAAGTGTTTCATACACATAATCAGATCGGTCGCCAACAAACCACATTCACCCTCCGTCGCCGCCACAAGATCAGCAGCTCGCGCATGCAATGCCACGCCTGCCCGAGCAGCCATCGCTGGCGTTAAGCCCTGGGCTAGCAAACCGCCTATCACACCGCTCAAAACGTCTCCCATACCTCCGCTGGCCATTCCAGGATTACCGAGATGGCACAGATGCAGCACGTTATCAGCCGCGATTAAGCTACCGGCCCCTTTCAACACTGCCACACCGCCGTACTGTCTTTGAATTTTTTTCACTGCCTTAAAGCGATCCGCCTGAATATCCTCAGTCGACGTATCCAATAATCGTGCAGCTTCACCCGGATGCGGTGTCAAAACCCAGTTATCACGCCCAGGCTTTGGTATGACTCTGCCTTCACAGAGAATATTTAACGCATCTGCATCCACCACAAGCGGGCATTGCGTTTGAACAACTTTTTGCAATAACTGTTCTGACCAGGCGCTACGTCCCAGCCCGGGGCCAATCACAATCACAGACGGCCGTTCCAGTAAAGGCTCCAATTCCTGCCCGGAACGAACGCCATGCACCATCACCTCCGGACGCCGACTTACCAAAGCGGAAATATGTTCTGGACGGGTTGCAACCGACACCAGACCCGCACCGATACGCACCGCTGCCTCGCAAGCCATTGCCACAGCACCCGGCATACCCTCATCCCCCCCGACGACTAAAACATGCCCATACATGCCTTTATGTGCATCGCGCGGGCGAACCGGCATAACACAACCCAAAGATGCCAGATCATAACGTAAACAGTGTGAGGGTACGCGTTGATAAATGGGATCTGGAACCTGCAGACCAGCAAAGTGCACGTGACCGCAGTACGCGGGGCCCCGGGCAGTCAGCAAGCCCTGTTTTAAGCCAATAAAAGTCACTGTATGCTCAGCTTTCACCGCCCGGCCAAGTACACGCCCTGTATCACTGCAAAGACCTGACGGAATATCAATGGCCAGTACGGGCAATTTGCTGTTATTAATAAGATCAATGGCTTGTTGGTGATCACTGCGCACATCACCGGCCAGACCAGTGCCTAAAAGCGCATCAACAATGACGCCGGAACCCAGAGTTTCACTCCCTTTAAACGCTTCAACGGTAACGCCATCCAGTAACGCGGCATCGTATGCCTTTCTCGCATCACCCGCTATCTTACCGGTCGCCCCCACCAGCAAAACCCGCACAGATAATTGGTGTTGGCGAGCCAGTGAGGCAATAGCAAATCCATCGCCCCCGTTATTACCCGTCCCAGACAATACTGTAATCTCCTCCTCATCTGGCCACACTTCACGCAACAAGGTAAAAGCGGCCTGCCCTGCACGCTGCATCAAGGTTATGCCTGGAATCCCGTATTCTTCAATAGCGGTACGATCAAGTTCCTGGGATTGCTCAGCCGTATAAAGCGGCTCTGGCAATGGCTTATCGTCTTGCATGACTTCCTCGCCTGGTATATGTAGCTTTATAATCGTCGCTTTATAAGCGTTAACAGGTCATCAACTGTCTTGTGGCAGTTTGCTGGCAACCCGGATTTAACGACAAACTGGAAATAGACTCAAACCGTGAATTATAGAATTGATTATCCCACATTGGTTGAACAATTACGGCAACAAGCTAAAGCACTGGGTTTTCATTCCTTACATATCAGTCCTGCAACGATTGATCAGGATGACCACCACCTGCGTAGCTGGCTCAACAATCGCTATCACGGTGAAATGGCCTACATGGAAAACCACGCCGACCTGCGCTCAAAACCCGATAAACTACTACCCGATACGCAACGTGTAATCAGCTGTCTCATGAACTACAGACCTGCTGTGCAAAGCAAAACAATTCTGGAAAACGATCAGAAAGCCTATATTTCCCGCTATGCTCTCGGGCGTGATTATCACAAACTCATGCGCAAACGCTTGGCCAAATTAGCTAATGTAATCGAAAATGCCACCGGTTCCAATGTGCATCGTGCTTTTGTCGACAGCGCACCGGTATTGGAACGCGCACTCGCACAGCAGGCCGGTCACGGCTGGATTGGCAAAAACACGCTGTTGATGAACAGCTCTTCAGGCTCCTGGTTTTTTCTTGGAGAAATCTTTACAGACGTGCCATTACCGATAGATCCACAACAGACCACTCAACATTGCGGGAGTTGTCGTCGATGTTTGGATAATTGCCCAACCCAGGCTTTCGTCAAATCCTGGGTACTTGATGCCAGACGTTGCATTTCCTACCTGACCATCGAGTTAAAAGGCAGCATCCCCGTTGAACTGCGCCCCCTGATCGGCAACCGGGTTTTTGGCTGTGACGACTGTCAACTGGTTTGCCCCTGGAACAAATTTGCCAGCTATACAGAAGAGCCGGATTTCCAGCCACGTCACCGGCTGGATGACCGCGAACTCGTGGATCTGTTTTTATGGGATGAAAAGCAGTTTTTAAACTATACGCAAGGTTCGGCCATCCGTCGCATCGGCCACGAACGCTGGCTGCGTAATCTGGCGGTCGCCTTGGGAAATGCGCAAAGCAAGCCAAATATTATTGCAGCCCTGCAACACCGCACTATTCATTCTTCAGCCTTGGTCAGAGAACATGTAGCGTGGGCCTTACAGCGTCACGGCACCCAGGTTTAAGGTCAGCTGAATCCCTGAGTTCATTAACCACTAATCTGCTATAAAATGTTTACGGTAGTACTGCAGTTCAGCAATCGACTCTTTGATATCGTCCATAGCCAAATGATTGGCTTTTTTCGAAAAACCTTTCAGTATCTCGGGTCGCCAGCGACGGGCCAGCTCCTTTAATGTGCTCACATCCAGATTGCGATAGTGAAAATAATTTTCCAATTCCGGCATATGCTTCGCCATAAAACGGCGATCCTGACAAATACTGTTGCCACACATCGGTGATGCACCTCGATCGACATTCTTGCGCAGAAACTCCAGGGTATCCTTTTCAGCTTTGCTTTCAGTCACTTTGCTATTGCGCACTCGTTCGGTTAAGCCGGATTTACCGTGTTGACGCGTATTCCATTCATCCATGCCATTGAGTATCTCATCAGACTGATGAATGGCCATCACCGGACCTTCAGCCAGGGGATTAAGATTACCATCCGTTACGATTGTCGCAATTTCAATAATTAGATCCGTTTCCGAATCAAGGCCCGTCATTTCCAAATCGATCCAGATTAGGTTATGTTGTTGTGTCATGTAAGTATCTCATCCAGTGTGACCAACTAAGGAGTGTAGCAGATTCGCTCAGTGCTATGGCAAAACGACGCTTGAATCGCCAACAAAAATGGCGCATAAAAAAAATTCAGGAAGAACGCACTCAACGCGCTACTGCCCGTTCAGAAAAATCAGAGCTGGCATTGCAGGAAGGAGAATTGGGCACTGAACAAAAGGGCTTGGTCGTTGCGCATTATGGCTCCCAGGCTGACATTGAGGGCTGTGCAGATAACGCGAGTGACAATATAGATAAAAATAATAATAATGCAGACAACTTGGATAATCCAACACAGCGCTGTCATATTCGTGCAAATTTGCAGTCCTTAGTGACAGGAGACGAGGTTATCTGGCGCCCGGGCAAGCCAACCGGCGTAGTGGTTGCCAACCTTCCAAGGCGCTCTGTGTTGAAAAGGCCGGATAGTTTCGGCCAAATTAAAGCGGTAGCAAGCAATATTGATCTGATTGTGATCGTTATTTCTCCCCAGCCCGTTCCTCACGCGAATTTAATCGATCGCTACCTGGTCGCCACTGAGAATATTGGCATCACGCCATTGTTACTGCTAAACAAAACAGATCTGCTGAATGCAGTTAATGAAGATGCAATGACTGATTTGCTGTCTGTTTATCCAACCCTCGGTTATCAAGTCTGTTACGCCTCTACTAAATCACAAGAGGGCCTGGAGGAACTAAAAAACCGTATTCAACATCAGACCAGCGTTTTTGTCGGCCAGTCGGGTGTAGGCAAATCCTCATTGATCAACACACTACTACCCGATGCCAAGCTCAAAATTGGCGAACTTTCCGCTGCTGCTGGCAAGGGCAGACACACCACCACGACAGCCCGATTATTTCACTTGCCTGAGGGTGGAAGAATAATTGATTCACCAGGCATTCGAGAATTTGGCCTATGGCATATCGAAAGAGAACAGTTGCTGGAAGCTTTTGTTGAGTTTCGCCCCTTCCTTGGTCACTGCAAATTCCGAGACTGTCAACATGAGAAAGAACCTGGCTGTGCTTTGCTCGATGCACTCAGCACAGGACAAATAAGCCCGCGACGGCTCAACAGCTTCCGGCAAATCGTAGCAGAAAATCGGGGCAACTAAATCAGCGGGGCTGTACAACTACCCGCTATTGCAGCCAGTCCGTCATTAAACGCCAGCTTCGCAAATCTGATTGAACCTGGTAGGCAGGCAATTCAAAAATGCTCAAGCCATCTGACATTGCACTCACATAGAGTTGCGTATCACGAATGGTTGCGATCAACGGCAGATCACTGCGCTGCAAGAAAAGACGTAACATACCGTTAAACCGCGTATTGTGCTTAACTCGATTAGCGACAACACCTATCTGCAGATCGCTATTACCTAATAAATCAATGCGATTGAGATGCATAAAAAAACGCACTGCGGACCGGACATCGATTGGTGAGGACAGGATAGGGATTAATAAATAATCACATTGTGCTGCAACACGCTTCAATTCACTGCCCTGCGTACCGGCTGCCACATCGTGCAACACCACATCAAATGATGACAAGCCACCATTCCACTGTTTACGTTTGTAACCGTTTATTTCAGCAACAGAAGGGCAGCGATTGTTCAACCAGTCCAATGCTGATGATTGAACATCATGATCTACGATAGCGACCGAATCGCCTTGCAGTGCATACCAAGCCGCTAATTGACATAACAAGGTGGTTTTACCACATCCCCCCTTGGCGTTGGCTACCAAAATCTGTTTTGTCATCGGTGAAAGCCCTCTTTCTTAACCCATCAGATTATCGGCATGCCGGGTAATTAATTTAATCCCCTGTTAGTTCATTCTCTTTGCGTTCCAAAATCCTTTGAGTACAATGCCTTTCCCTTAAAGAGCTGATGTCCTGACCATGAATGACATTCCCGGTATACCGTTGCTGCTCTCGAGTACCGAGCTCGAGCCACTGCTTGATAACGAGCGTATTCTAATTCTTGATGTGAGCAGCGCGGACAATTATGCCAGAGGTCATATCCCCGGCGCCATTCATCTTTCACCAGAAAAGCTAGTATGTGGCATTCAGCCCGCAACAGGTAAACTACCCAACCGAGAACACCTTAGTAAACTGTTTGGTTATTTAGGGCTGGAGCCAGATAAAATCGTCATTGCTTATGACGATGAAGGCGGCGGCTGGGCCGGACGATTAATTTGGACGCTGGATGCTATCGGACACCCACACCACGCCTATTTGGATGGTGGCATACTGGCATGGCGCAGTGCCGACAAACCCATTTCAACATCACCCACCGCGCCCACATCAACGCATTATGAAGTGGACACAATTAAGCAAAACACTGTCATTGCTTGCGAAGAACTCATGTCTCTATTGAGCGATGACTCACTGGCCATTTGGGACGTTCGCTCACCGGAGGAGTTTGACGGCACCAAAGTCAACGCGCAACGAGGCGGTCATATTCCTGGAGCCATCAATTACGAGTGGACCGAAATGATGGATAAAAACAATAGCCTGCAACTTCTGCCTCTTGAAACTATCCAGGCAAAATTGAATACTCTGGGTATTACAAAAGACAAACAGGTGATCACACACTGTCAAACACATCACCGTTCCGGCTTGAGCTACCTGGTAGCAAAACTGCTGGATTATCCTAATATCAGGGCCTATGACGGCTCCTGGTCTGAGTGGGGTAATCGCCTGGACACCCCTATCGTCAACGTCACTCCTTAAAATAGCGGTTGCTTGCTTCAATGAAAGAACTCTTGTTTATCTGGCTACAATACCTGACACCACAACATGGTTTATCGCGTTGTGCTGGCTTTCTTGCCAATACAAAAATCACCTGGATAAAAAATACTTTCATCAATCTCTTTGCCCATCACTTCCAGGTCGATATGAATGAAGCTGCGCAACCTGCACTGACACATTACGAAACGTTTAATGATTTTTTTACTCGTGCTTTAAAGGATGGCGCGCGCCCTATAGATAACAATGCAAACTCGATTGCTTGCCCCGCCGATGGCAGCATCAGTCAGGTGGGCACTATTGATAACGACGACATTTTTCAGGCAAAGGGCAAACTCTACAACGCATGCACATTGCTTGGCGGTAACAAAAACCTTGCCGCGCCATTTCATAACGGACAGTTTATTACAATTTATCTCTCTCCTCGTGATTACCACCGCGTGCATATGCCCGTGGCCGCCAAGCTGGATAAAATGATTTATGTCCCGGGTGATTTGTTTTCAGTCAACCAGCAAACCGCAAACAATGTGCCCAATCTATTTGCCCGCAATGAGCGGCTGGTTTGTTTTTTTCAAACACCCGCCGGACCCATGGCCATGGTGCTGGTGGGCGCTATGATTGTCGCTGGGATTGAAACCGTCTGGGCAGGGCAGGTAAAACCGATGCAAAACATTATTCGCAGAGTGGATTATCAGCAACAGCAAATCAACTTTGAACTCAACAAAGGGGATGAGATGGGGCGGTTTAAACTAGGCTCCACTGTTATCCTGCTGTTTGGTGAAGAGGCACTGCAATGGAGCGAGCAGTTACAAAGCGGCCGTGAAGTAAAGATGGGGCAATCGCTGGGAGTAATGCAATAATAAACATCGCATCAAACACAGCTGTTGCCGATAAAAATTCCTGTTATCAATTACCGACCTGTGAAAACTAACTCTGGTGCCAGAAGGGTGTCCCTAACGTGGGCGTACTGGGCTGGGCCGTTTGACGTTTATCCATGGCGCCAGCCAGAAAAGCGGATCGCCCCGCTGCAACAGCCTGGGCAAAGGCACCGGCCATCGCCACAGGATCTACCGCCTGAGCAACCGCCGTATTCAGCAATATGCCATCGTAACCCATTTCCATCGCTTGGGCAGCGTGAGACGGTAAACCGATTCCCGCGTCCACAATTAAGGGTATGTCGGGAATTCTCTCGCGAATTGTGCGCAATGCATAAGGATTCAGTAATCCCTGGCCAGTCCCGATGGGCGCACCCCAGGGCATCAGCACCTGACAACCCACCTCTACCAGTTTTTGGCAAAGCACCAGATCATCCGTGCAATAGGGAAACACATCAAAGCCCTGCTTAACCAATTCTGCTGCCGCTTCCAACAATTGAAAGGGATCGGGCTGAAGATTGTAGTCATCGCCAATGACTTCCAGTTTAATCCAGCGCGTATCAAACAATTCCCGCGCCATCTGCGCTGTTGTAATAGCTTCTTTGGCAGAATGGCAACCCGCCGTGTTGGGCAGCACATGCAACTCCAGCTCTTTGATCAATTGCCAAAATTCCGCACCTCCACCTGCCTGTGGATTCTGGCGTCGCAGACTGACGGTGACCACATCGGCAGCCGATGCCCTAATCGCCTGCTGCATAAGTGCCGGTGATGGATACAACGCACTACCAATAAACAAACGACTGTTAAGTGATTGGCCGGCAATATCCCAATTCTGGACAAGATTCATAGCTACCCCCCTTTCTATCCCCCCTGCAAGGGGCTAACCACTTCGATACTGTCACCTTGTTGCAAGGCGGTCTGCCCATAACAACTTCGAGGAACAAAGGTTTCATTAATCGCGATGGCATAACTATCACCGTCATACCCCCACTGACGTATGGCTTCACACAAGACACACGTGGTTTCAAGCGTTTTTTCTGCACCGTTCAGCAGCACCGTTATCATTAAGCCGCTCCTGTTATCACAGTTTCAACATTGTCATAATCAATCAATCCGGAAAACGATGAACGGTAATTGCTACCCTGTTCCAACAAGGCGACTGACTCCTGAGCAAGCGCTGGCCCCATCAGATAACCGTGGCGAAACAAACCATTCACCCGCAGCAAGCCTTCCTGCCAAAACAGCTTGGGTTGATTGTCCGGCAAGGCCGGACGACAATTGACCTTTGCATCAACTATCCTTGCCTCCGCAAATCCGCTGTGCAGGCTGTAAGCTGCAGAAAGCAATTCAAGTGATGAACGAACCGTGATTTCACGATAGTCCTCGCTTTCAATCTGTGTAGCTCCTATCAGATAAAGATCATCACGGCGAGGCACCACATACAATCGATAGCGCGGGTGCATCAAGCGCACCAGTCGTTTAATGTTGACTTCCGGTGCCCTCACCCATAACAACTCGCCACGCACGCCACGCAAACCGTCCATTTGTGGTTTTGCGCCCATGCCTCGACAATCCACCACATGGTCAAAGTGGTAACTGCGAGTACCACTTCGCGCCTTAACACTGATTTCACCCGCACACACGTCTGTCACTTCAGTATTGCTATGCCAAGCCACCTTTCTGGCCATCAAGGCATCACCGAGGGCCGGCATTAAACAACAACAGCACAACCAGGCTTCCTCGGGCATATACAGGGCCTGATGGAAATGATCAGACAACTCCGGTTCCAGCTCATTAATCCCTGTCCGCTCAAGCAAGGAAAACTGACCTTGCATAGCATTCAGTTTTTGATGAATCGTTGTTGAAAATCGATTAAATTCGCCCTGATCCTGCCTGTGCGTCACAACCAAGGTGCCACCCGTGCGGTAGTGCACATCCGCACCCAGCTGCTTAATGAGTTGCGGCCAAAGCGGCAGGGAAGCGATGCCCAAATCAAATACCCGCGGTTCGGCCGTTTCGGCTTCACTGTAGGGAGTAAGCATCCCGGCTGCGGTATAGGCTGCGGCTGAACCTGAATCAACAGGGTCTTTATCAAAGAGCGTCACCTGATGACCTTTTTCTAGCAAATGCCAGGCAAGCAGGCGGCCTATAATTCCAGCTCCGGCAATACCGACATTCATTTATTCCGACTCCTGACCCGCAAAACCCTGTTTATAAATTTCACTGCCTTCAGCAATAAATTCAGCCGACTTTTGTGCCATACCAGCCTCTACATCCGTTAACTGAGTAGTGTCTCCCTCCGCTTGTTGGGCTTGCTTTTCTGCGTAGTCACGGACTTCCTGCGTGATTTTCATGGAACAGAATTTGGGCCCACACATGGAGCAGAAATGCGCCACCTTGGCCGAATCCTTGGGCAAAGTAGCATCATGGTAGGCGCGTGCTGTATCCGGATCGAGCCCAAGATTAAACTGATCTTCCCAGCGAAATTCAAAACGTGCTTTGCTCATGGCATCATCACGTAATTGCGCACCGGGATGCCCCTTCGCCAAATCTGCCGCATGGGCTGCTATTTTGTAAGTGATGATACCTTGCTTGACATCGTCCTTATTGGGCAAGCCCAAATGCTCCTTTGGGGTGACGTAGCAGAGCATCGCCGTACCGTACCATCCGATCATGGCAGCACCGATACCGGATGTAATATGGTCATAACCGGGTGCAATATCCGTTGTTAAAGGCCCCAATGTGTAAAAAGGCGCTTCCTGACATTCGCGCAATTGCTTGTCCATATTTTCCTTGATCATATGCATCGGCACGTGACCGGGGCCTTCTATCATCACCTGCACATCGTGCTGCCAGGCAATGTTAGTTAGCTCTCCGAGGGTTTCCAATTCACTGAATTGCGCCTCATCATTGGCATCGGCAATGGAGCCGGGACGCAGACCATCGCCCAGGGAAAAACCGACATCATAGACTTTCATGATCTCGCAGATTTCTTCAAAATGCGTATAGAGAAAGTTCTCCTGGTGGTGCGCCAAACACCACTTCGCCAAAATCGCACCGCCTCGTGACACAATCCCCGTCATCCGTTTTGCCGTCATGGGCACATAACGCAATAACACACCGGCGTGGATAGTGAAATAGTCCACACCCTGTTCCGCTTGTTCAATCAGCGTGTCACGCATAATTTCCCAGGTCAGATCTTCGGCAATACCATCCACTTTTTCCAAGGCCTGGTAGATAGGGACCGTACCCACCGGCACGGGTGAATTGCGTACAATCCACTCTCGTGTTTCATGAATATGGCTACCCGTGGAGAGATCCATCATGGTATCGGCGCCCCAGCGAATACCCCAAGTCAGTTTCGCCACTTCCTCTTCAATCGATGAACCCAGAGCCGAGTTACCAATATTACCGTTGATTTTCACCAGGAAATTGCGCCCGATGATCATAGGTTCCACTTCTGGATGATTGATATTGCAGGGAATAACGGCCCGTCCGGCCGCGACTTCCTGGCGCACAAATTCCGGCGTAATTTCCTCAGGAATACGCGCATTAAAATCCTGCCCGGGATGCTGGCGCAGACCCTGTTCTTTTGCTTGTTGCAAACTCATATTTTCCCGGATCGCAATGTATTCCATTTCCGGTGTGATGATGCCGTTTTTGGCATAGTACATTTGGGTCACATTCCGGCCCGCTATGGCCTTTCTGGGCTTGCGCAAATGCTCAAAACGTAATTGATCGAGCTCTGCGTCCTGCAGTTGAGTGCGTGTATAAGAAGAACTTTCCTGCGGTAATATCTGTGTATCAGCCCGCTCTTCGATCCAGGGATCACGCATTGGAGCCAAACCGTTGCGGATATCGATATTGCAGTTCGGATCCGTATAGGGGCCTGACGTGTCATAAACACGCACTGCGGCATTAGGTTCCAAACGAACCTCTCCCTCATGCCCCCGCACCTGAGTTGATGTCAAGCTAATCTCCCGCATAGGAACTTGTATATCGTCCCTGCTGCCGGCCACATATATTTTTGTCGAACCAGGAAATGGCTCAACAGAATGCTGATCAACTCTTGCGGTATCGCTTAGCGGCTTGGATTCGACCGACCGACTCATTGTCTACCCCTATATTATTACTTGAACCTGAATCCGTAGATTCGCGGAAAAAAAGATGTCAGGGAATAAACCAATTTAACCTTGCGATCGCAAAGAAAGGAATTGTAATGCCGTTTCAAAAGGATTTTTTCGAACTACCAATTGTTCCCTACGCGAGGACTACCCCGATCAGGTTCAACGGGCTTCATGATTTACCTGCGCTGGCTACTGACTCGTAACCAATAATGGCAGCGTCATGATCTCAGCCGAAAACGGCACCCCGACAATCTATGATGTGCAGGCAGTCTAAAAGGAAAAAAATGCAGATTCAAGGACTATACAATTAATAACTACTACCGGAGCGAAATAAACGCGTTATCCCTACATCGCTCAAACTATCTTCAATAAATTCTCGAATATGTCGATCACTTTCTAATTCCAAAACTCTATCCAGAATGGTTTTCGCCTGTTCCATTGAGACAAAACGAAGAACCGATTTCACCTTTGAAATATTGGTGGCATTCATCGACAAGGAGTCATACCCCATGGCAATCAATAACACAGCTGCTCCAGGGTCACCAGCCAACTCTCCACAAATTGACACCCTCTTGCCCTCTTTATGAGCCGCCTGTACGACTTGCATACAGGCTCTTAGTACGGCCGGATGAAAAGAATGATAGAGATCCGCCACTTGCGCATTATTGCGGTCAACGGCAAGCAAATATTGAGTAAGGTCATTGCTACCGACCGAAAGAAAGTCCACTCTTCGTGCTAACTCAGCTGCCTGATAAACGGCTGATGGCACCTCAACCATCACTCCAATCGGAGGCAGCTCAGCCTGCAAACCTTCCTCGACAAGCTCATCATGTGCACGATAAATGAGCTCCAACGCCTCCTCCAGTTCCGGTACGCTAGAAATCATGGGCAACATAATCTGCAGATTATCCAAGCCTTCATTGGCCTTTAGCATTGCACGAACCTGCACCAGAAATATTTCCGGGTGGTCCAAGGTCACCCTGATACCACGCCAACCCAAAAAAGGATTTTCCTCTTCTATGGGGAAATAGGGCAGGGATTTGTCCCCACCAATATCCAGCGTGCGCATGGTGACTGGACGAGGATGGAAAGCTTCCAACTGACTACGATAATTCAGGCGCTGCTCCTCTTCACCCGGAAAGCGATCCTTGAGCAAAAACGGCACTTCAGTTCGATAGAGTCCCACACCTTCTGCGCCCTGATCCAAAGACCGCACTATATCGGCCATCAAACCCGTATTGACCAGCAAAGGGATACGATAACCATCTGTTGTCTCACAAGGTAGGTCTCTAAGTGACTCCAAACCTCGTGCAATCAGTTTTTCTTCTTCAAAAATATCTTCGTAATGCTTATAGATTTCTTTAGAGGCATTTGTGTAAACAATGCCGTCATAGCCATCCACAATCAGCTCTAGGCCATCCATTTGTGTAAACGGTAAATCCAACGCACCCATGACGGTTGGAATACCAATAGAGCGCGCGAGTATCGCAACATGCGAGTTGCTCGACCCTTTCAACGACACCAAACCACACAGTTTTTTTTCAGGCACCTCACCCAATATGGCTGCGGTAAGTTCTTCACCGACCAAAATCATATTATCTGGATATTTCCTGACCTCATGATTCGCCTCCTGCAAATAAGCAAGCACTCGTCGTCCCAAGTCTCTGACATCTGCCGCACGCTCTTTGAGATAGGGATCTTCCATCAACTCAAAGGTCTGAACATGCGACAGTATGACTGCACTCCAGGCCCCCTGCGCCCACTCTCCGGTCTTGATTCGATCAGACACCTCTTTACGCAGTTCTTTGTCATCCAGCATGCCCACGTAGACATCAAACAGGGCTTGCTCACCCGACCCCAATTGATGGCTTAGCTTGGATCCCAGATAAAGCATGTCCTCACGAACAGCTTGCACACACTCATTAAAGAACGACAATTCCGAAATAGGGTCACTGCAGCTTCGAAAAGGCACTGAGTGAAGGTCTGCCGGCGGCGATGCCACTACCGCAGTACCGATAGCAACACCTGCAGCACCAGCAACGCCGGTAAACTTGACACTCTCAAAACCGCTAACCGGCATACCCGGTAATCTAGCAATGGCGCCCGTGGCTCTGGCATGTGCAATAACCGCAGCTAATTGCGCTGACACGGTCACCAGAAAAGCTTCCTCACTCTCGTCAAAACGGCGGCGTTTGGTCTGCTGCACAACCAATACTCCCAACACCTCACGATGATGAATAATGGGAGCACCTAGAAAAGATTGGTATTTTTCTTCGCCCGAATCGGGCAAAAATTGAAACTTGGGATGGGAAGAGGCATCCTCAAGATTTATCGGTTCTTCGCGCTGTGCCACATGACCAACAAGCCCTTCCCCCACGGCCAAACTGTACTGCCCCACAATGGCCTTGTTCAACCCTTCAGTCGCCAACAACACATAACGCTGGAGAGATGGATCTCTCATATAGACCGTACAGACTTCAGTCAGCATCACTTCCCTGACACGGCATACAATAATATCCAGGGCGGCCTTTAGATCTTTGGCGGTATTAACCTCCTGTACAATGCTTCGCAGTGAACTAAGCATATCCCCTCTTATATCTTTTGCCTGCCCACCAGGCGGCTATAAACCGGGGCAAGTTCCTTCATAGCCCGACGATAAACTTCTCTCTTAAACGATACGACTTGCCCAATGGGATACCAATAACTCACCCATTGCCAATCATCAAATTCAGGAGACTCTCCCTGATCGAAACGGATCTGATCCTCATCAGCCAGCATTTGCAATAAAAACCACTTTTGTTTTTGCCCGATGCAAACCGGATTCGAATCACGACGCACCAGTCGTTGTGGCAAACGATATCGCAACCACCCCTTGGTGCAGTCGATAATGCTGACATCCTGACCCGATAAGCCGATCTCTTCATTTAATTCACGAAAAAGCGCCTCCTCTGGCTTTTCGTGTTGACGAATGCCTCCTTGAGGAAACTGCCACGCATCCTGACCAATACGACGCGCCCAAAATACCTGTCCATGGTTATTGGCTAGCATAATACCTACATTTGGCCGAAAGCCGTCGGCATCTATCACCTTTGCACCTACTCACTGTTTTATAAATGACGGCTATTGTTTCACGAAGTGTTGCTACCGGACAACCGGCAATACCATGAAACATTGGCTTAACCTGTTCATCTCTCAAGCAAAATAGTATCCTATCTATTCTCTACGGCATACTACGTTTGAGCTGAATTCAACTTATCGGTATTCTTATCACCTATTCTAGTTTAGTCGCATTTTGGAGTTTCTGTGAGCCTGGCCATCTTTGATCTGGATAACACGCTAATAAACGGGGATAGCGATCATGCTTGGGGCGAATTTTTAGTTGAAAATTCCATCGTTGATCCCGTGAGCTACAAACAAGCCAACGACAAATTTTACGCTGACTATCAGGCCGGCCGCCTGGATATTTATGCCTATCAGACCTTTGCGCTAAAACCCTTGTCAGCTCATCCGCTAGCGCAACTTCAACAATGGCGCCAAGAGTTTATGGCCCAAAAAATAGCACCCATGCGCCTGGCACAAGCTGATCATTTATTGGACCGCCACCGCAAGGCTGGCGATACGCTATTGATTATCACTGCGACCAACAGTTTTATTACTGAACCCATCGCCAAGGCGCTTGGCATCGAAAATCTGCTGGCCACGGAACCGGCTTTCGATGGAAAGTCTTATACCGGGGAACTAGAGGGCACGCCTTGTTTCCAGGAAGGCAAGGTGATTCGTTTACGGGAGTGGCTGGCTGAAACCGGCAATGACCTGCTAGACAGTTACTTTTACAGCGACTCTCATAATGACTTACCATTATTGGTGTTGGTCGATAATCCGATAGCTGTGGACCCGGATGAGCAACTCACTCATATCGCCGAAAAACGCGACTGGCCGATTATCAGCTTAAGGGGTTAGTCCACCGGTATTGCGAGCAAACAATGCCTTTAAGTATTCCGTTTCACTCATCGCTGGATGGATCGGGTGATCTGGCCCCTGATAGCCCTGGGAGATAATTTGCACGCCGCGATCGACATGGCGTGCAGCGCCTCGAAGCGCATCCACCAACATTGCTCTGCTCATATGCATAGAGCATGAAGCGGACACCAGCAACCCATCCTTTTCCAGCAAGCGTAACGCCAATTCGTTAACACGCCGGTAAGCCCGCTCCCCTTGATGCAGATCCTTTCGACGCTTGATAAAAGCCGGAGGATCAACCACCACCACATCAAAACGCTCACCGTCACTTAACAGGTTTTGAGCGGCATCAAATGCATTGTCTTTTAAGGTAGTCAATTGATCTGCAACCCCGTTTAGGCCAGCATTTTGTTGCGCCCACTCCAAGGCCTGCGATGAGGAATCAACACAAACGCTAGACTTGGCTCCCGCCACCAGCGCCTCAATTCCCCAGGCACCGACATAACTGAATAAATCCAATACGCGTTTACCTCTGACCGTTTTTTGTAAGAGCGCCCGGCTGACACGGTGATCATAAAACCAGCCCGTTTTTTGACCTTGCTTAACCGGCACCAGAAATTGCGTGTCGTTTTCTTCGATCTGCACCAAATCCATGACGTCTCCCCACGCCTCTTCAATATAGCTAGGAAGCCCTTCACTTTCACGCATGGCGGAATCATTTTTTAACAGAACAGCTCGCGGTTTTAGCACTTGGCAAATTGCCTTGATGATATCCTCCTTTACACGCTCCATCCCGGCAGTGCTTATTTGCACAACCAAGGTATCACCAAAGCGATCAATTACTAGACCGGAAAGACCATCACTGTCGCCATAAACCAGGCGATAAAAGGGCAAAGAGAAATATTCCTCCCGCAGTTTAAGGGCTCTGTTAATACGATCGACAAAAAATGCCCGATTCAGTCGACAATTCGCTTTGCGGCTCATCATTCGAGCACAAATCAAAGTATGTGGATTGATTGTCGCCACACCGAGCGTTTTCCCCTGCGCATTTTGTACGCTCGCCAATACACCAGTTTCAAAATCAGTTAAGGGTGTCCGCCCCTTATCTACTTCATTGGAATAAATCCATTGATGCCCATTTCGCAGACGTTTGTCCGCCTTCGAACAAAGTATTAACACAGGCAGGGCAGATTGAGACATAGTATGGTTTCCGGGATCAACTAATCAAAAGGGTTTAGCAAGACATTGCACTATAAAGGCGTGCACTCAACAATATCCTCGTTCACATCGCTACTTTTTCTCCATATGGCGTAATCTCTTTTAAAATTGAACATCCAACTCCCAAATGCTCATCTACAATTAGGCAGATAAGATTTCATTCGGACAAAGCATTATGCCCACTGAACTCAGTGAAGAGCAGATTAATAAAGTTCTCCACGGAATTTCGATTCCCCCGCAACCACAAATTATGGTTGACCTCCAGATGGAGCAGGCCAGCGAAGACTTCAGCATAAACCGAATTGCTGAACTTATCAGTCAAGATATCGGTTTGGCCGGCAGCATTCTGAAAACTGTCAATTCACCTTTTTTTGGTCTGAAAAACAAAATCACAGCAATTCAACAAGCGATTAACCTGCTAGGGACTACCAGCGTAGTCAATATCGTCAATGCACTTTCAATTCGTAGCAGTTTATCGGACGATGATATCGTCTCCCTCGGACGTTTTTGGGACAGTGCAATGGATATCGCCATGGCTTGCACTGCCGTAGCTAAACAAATCAACTTTGCAGCACCTGACGAAGCGTACACCCTGGGTCTATTTCATAACTGCGGCATTCCACTTCTGATGCTGCGTTTTGATAATTTCAGCGAAGTAGTGGAAAAGTCCTATAAGGAACCTCAAAAACGGGTCATTGACGTTGAAAATGCACTGGTGAAAACAAATCATGCCGTTGTTGGTTATTACGTCGCAAAATCATGGAACCTGCCTCGCCCTCTTTGTGACGCAATTGCAAATCACCATAGCGGTGACAAAATTTTTGCCGACGAGAACTACGCTGACACCGATGTCAAAACTTTGATTGCCATCGTTAAGATTGCCGAACATCTCTGTGCCAATTATCGTATGTTAGGCAATCAGAGCGAAGACTTCGAATGGCAGAGGCTGGAAGAGCCGTTGCTGGAATTTGTCAGCCTTAATCAAGATGACCTGGCGAATCTGAAAGACACGATTGAAGAGATGGGCTGCGGCACATCCGGGTACTTACAGCTCTAATCAAGCCGCCAATAGGCTCATCACTCGCCTGCGCAGGCCTGTTGGTATCCTTCTGCATCTAACATGCTGGCCAGTTCATCGACATTGGCTGGTTTGAGCTTGTAGAGCCAGCCCTCTCCATAAGCATCGTCATTTACTGTTTCGGGGCTGTCTTCCAACAGGCTATTGATCTCAACGACTTCTCCCGATATCGGTGCATAGATATCAGAGGCCGCTTTTACCGACTCCACAACACCTGCCTCTTCACCCGCATTGAGCTGAGCACCAATATCTGGCAGCTCAATAAAAACCACATCACCCAATGCATCCTGGGCATGGTCAGTAATACCTACAGTCACAATACCACCTTCCTCCAGACGCGCCCATTCATGGGTCGGTGCGTATTTTAACTCGGAGGGCAAATCGCTCATGTCAGATCCTCAACGTTGACTTAAATTAGATTGTTACCGGCGCAACCGATAATTTAGCGCGCATTTTAACCGTCATTTCGACAAAAACAAGTTCTCACTGCAGCAAACATGAATAACACCCTGGATTTATCATCAAGGCCTACGCATTCTCAAAAAGTTGAAGCCTGTTTCATTATATGCTTTCTTGTCAACTTGCCATAAGCCGTTCTATCTCATCCACAGATTTGGGCACATCGGCAGTGATGACCTCATTCCCCGTTTTCGTCACTATGACGTCATCTTCAATGCGGATGCCGATACCTCGCCATTTTTTGTCAACCTTTTTGTTGTCATGCGCCACATAAATCCCTGGTTCAATAGTCAGCGCCATTCCCGGTTCAAACAAACGCCATTCATCACCGACTTTGTAATCACCCACATCATGAACGTCCATCCCTAACCAATGACCGGTCCGATGCATGTAAAACATTTTATAGGCTTCTTTCTTTATCAGAGTGTCAACCTTGCCTTTGAGCAAACCCAATTCAACCAGTCCCGAGGTAATAATACGCACAGTGGCATCATGAGGTTGATTCCAGTGATTGCCTGGCCTAATTTGCCCAATTGCCGCCAGCTGTGCTTTTAATACCAATTCATACAACGCCTTTTGCTGTCGGTTGAAACGGCCGTTCACAGGGAAGGTACGAGTGATGTCGGCCGCATAGTATTCCAGCTCACATCCAGCATCAATTAATACCAAATCACCACTTCTCATGACTGAGGCATTTTCTGTGTAATGTAATATACAGCCATTTATACCGCTACCCACTATGGCACAATAAGCAGGTTGACGAGCTCCTGCGCGGATAAACTCATGTAGGTATTCAGCTTCAAGCTGGTATTCCATCAATCCCGGCCGACAAGCCTGCATTGCCCGACAATGTGCGCGGGCTGATATGGCTGCCGCTTCACGCATGACTCGCTGCTCAGCGGCGCTTTTTATCAAGCGCATGTCATGAAGAATATGATCCAGATCCACAAATTCACCGGGAGGGTGAGCCCCCGCCCGCACTTTATTTCGAATCGTATTAATCCAGGCCATGACTTTGCCATCAAATTCCGAGTGTCTTCCCATGGCATAATAAACACGCTCGCGCCCCTCAATCAGTCCTGGCAATATTTCATCAATATCACTGATCGGGAATGCATCATCGGCGCTGTATTGCTGACAGGCCCCTTCTGGACCCGCACGATAACCATTCCACAACTCCATGGTTGTATCACGCTCTCGGCAAAACAAGACGTATTCGCCGTGATCGCGCCCAGGCAGTAACACAAGCACAGCATTCGGCTCATCAAACCCGGTGAGATAATAAAAATCACTGTCCTGACGGAATGGATATTCCACATCCCTATTGCGAATCACCTCTTTGGCCGATGGCACAATGGCAATACTATCAGGCTCCATATGATCCATCAGTCGTTTGCGGCGACGTTCAAATTCGGTTTTTTTAATTCGACTCATAGCGTGAAACTTACAAAGCTGTAGCGAAATAAAACTCAGTGAAGAGGTCTATTAAACAGGTTTTGTGTTGACTGGGAGGTTTCCGCTTGATCCTGCAAGGCCTGCTCCTTGACACCCAGCTCAAGATAGATATTCATAGCCACCATGCGAACATATTCAACAATTTCCATATAATCTTGCTCGCCTTCTTCGACAGGCTCATCGTCAACATCCAATCCAGCACGACTGACAGCCGCAAGATCCTTCAGTGCGTCACTAATAACCACCGGAAATTGTTCATGGCTCTGTGGTTGTTCAACTAACGCAAACCCTGCAAGAAACCCATCACACCATTGTGCCAAAGCTCGAATACGCACCGAAAGCTGAGAATCATCATCCGGTAACAAGGGATAAAATATATTGTCTATCTGCTCTAATAATTGCAGCGTGTACTCATAAAGATCCAACAACTCTTTTTGTGCTGCAATGCCCGGTGCCTGGTCCGCATCAATAAATTCAAGTGCCTTTTTTAACCATATCGGTCCCTCCATACGCACACCAGCGCACAGCTGCCCAGTCAAAATGCCATGCAGTTCCGCAGCAGTGATATGACCGCCAAGCTCCATGAGCAAATCGGATATATCATCAAAGTAAAGTGTTGATCCCGCTTCTGTCATGTACTACCTTAATTTTTCGACTCTGTGATTGTCCCAGCGCACATCCTAGCATTGCACGCCAGCGGATGCATCATTACCTTCTTAGATCACAAGATCGGACATTTACGATTGACCGACATCATTGAGCGCACTATATTTACCGGAACGTCAATAAGTTAGCACTCAGCGTGAAAATGGAAGCAAAACAATATAAATCTCTAGAACAAAAGATTGACAAGCTAATCAGTCTCTGCGATCAATTAAATGAAGAAAATCGCCTACTCAAATCAAAAGAGGATAACTGGGTAAACGAGAGAGCGCAGTTGATTGAAAAAAACGAACAGGCAAAACTCAAAGTAGAAGCCATGATTACCCGCCTCAAAGCACTGGAGCAAAGTTCGTGAGCAGTGAAAACTTCAATACAGTCATCGTTAGTATACTGGACAAGGATTATCAGGTTAACTGTCCTGAAGAACAGCAATCAGTACTCATCGACTCGGCTCGTCACCTGGATGCGCAAATGCGCAATATCCACAAGTCTGGAAAAGTCATCGGGCTTGAACGTATAGCTGTCATGGCAGCACTGAATATTACTCATGACCTCATTCAGGAAAAAGCAAACAAATCCGACGATAGCGCTGATACTGACCAAATTCGACGCCTGAACAATAAGGCGGATAAAGCACTTAAACGCCTACTGCAAATAGAGATGTGAACAAACTATCTCTATCAATCGCTAAGACTCAATATAGTGGTCCCATATTACAATTCTCTACTCTATACGCAGGACAACGCCTTAGTACTGGAGTATACTCACAGTAGTGGCTCTCTGGCGTATTCGCTAGTCAGTAAGTCCTCGAGCCGATAATTTGTTTATTGGGGGTTTCTCGGAATGTTGGTGTGCACGTCCGCATGTCGGAAAGCCTAATGCATTACAGGAACCACCGCCTTGGACCATTGGGTTCAAGGGCCACACTGTCGGCGGTATTTCGGGGAGTCGCGTTTGTTTTTGCTCGCGCCATCAAATACTCGCGCCATCAATAGTAATTCACACTATTCATGACTGAAACACTACCGGCAAGCAGTCATCTAAGAAATGCAAAGAAACGCCTACGGCACGACCTACGCCAACAACGCCAAGCCCTGAGCCCTCAACATCAAAAAAATGCTACGCTCTTACTACTGAATCGACTTTGCCAGCACCAACTATTTATCGCCAGCCAGAAAATTGCGTTTTATCTTGCAAATGACGGTGAAATCAATCCATACCCCCTTTTGGAGCAATCAATTCAACTTGGCAAACAGTGCTATTTACCTGTCATACAGCAAAATTTAACCCTGGCTTTTCGTCGGTACACACCAGACACCAAATTAGTAATTAACTCTTTTGGCATTCCAGAACCTGCTCGCGGAAAATTACTGAAAGCGCAACACCTGGACTTAATCTTGACGCCTTTAGTGGGGTATGATCGATACCGAAAACGCCTGGGAATGGGCGGAGGCTTTTATGATCGCAGCCTCAATTTTAAAAAGAATGCTGTAGTAGCAAAAAAACCCTGGCTGGCTGGACTGGCGCATCAGTGTCAAGAAGTGAAGAACATCCCCTGTGATCCATGGGATATAAGACTGGACGCCGTTTTTACTGATCGTCGCGTTATCTCTCAGCGCAAGCTGAAATGATAACCAGATCAATCTAATTCATTGCCTGAACTGTTGCGGTCAACAAGGTGCCGACACCAAACAACAAGATAACAATTGTCAGTATATCTGGATCTTTTATCATTCCGCACTCCTGCAATACATTTGAGCTAGCCGCTTATATTTTTTCCCCCAGAGAGATCGGAGCTGTGACAAAACAACCAGCTTGATCACCTGCATACCCTATACATTAGTAAGCTTGTTTGGAATAACAACACACCTTAATTAATCCGTGTGCAGTAACCCCGCAACAAACGCCGTCCAGTTCACAAATTCAACATTCTTTTACTTTCTTTGGCCTGCTTTTTATTACTTCAGCACAATTTAGCAAATTTCAGATTATGCCTATAATCCAACGCTCGCGCTTCGTATAATAGGTTTTCAGATAATTAGAACAACGGATTTCCATGATGAATCAAGATGAAATGAAACAAGCAGTTGCAAAAGCTGCTCTGGATTATGTGAGCGATAAAATCTACTCAGATAGCATTATTGGCATTGGCACAGGTTCCACCGCCAATTTTTTCATCGATATACTGACAAAACTGAAAGGCAGATTTGACGGGACCGTTGCCAGTTCAGACGCTTCAGCAAAACGCCTGAAACAACATGGCATTACAGTTTATGATCTCAACAGCACAAAGAGCCTGGATATTTATGTCGATGGCGCAGACGAAGCCAACAAGCAACTCGAATTAATTAAAGGTGGAGGAGCAGCTCTGACACGAGAAAAAATCGTTGCAGCAACAGCACGAGAATTTGTTTGTATTGCAGATGAGAGCAAGCTGGTAGATCAGCTAGGTGCGTTTCCCTTACCGGTTGAGGTCATTCCCATGGCCCGCAGCCATGTTGCCCGACAACTGGTCAAATTGGGAGGAGACCCCGTATTTAGAGAGGGTGTCATCACTGATAATGGCAACATTATTCTGGATGTATTCAATTTTCCTATTGACAACCCAATTAAAACCGAAGAGCAAATCAATAACATTGTTGGAGTTGTCACGAACGGCATATTCGCACAAAGGCCCGCTGACGTCCTCTTGCTTGGCACACCGACAGGCATCAAAACAGTTACAGCTTGAAACCGGCATAACGGAAATACAATTGCAGCGCTAACCGAAAATACGTATGACCTGGGAAATATTACATTTTCCAGTTAGGCGCTGAAGCATACTTTTTCACTCATGCGCTCAAATGGGTGCATTAGAATAGGTAACCATTCGGATAACTTGCACTCATTGACCCATACTCCCCAATAGCGCAACACCAAGACAGCAACAAGTCACACTCAAAGCGGACATGCTTTGTGTGTGATTTTGCGGAAATTTTAGATAACAGGAAAGGTCTACGACTGGCCCTCTCCGCTGGCCCCGCTTTTTAACATTCCATGTCTCTGATGATGACTCTAGTTCAAGTGCAACTCTTGTACTGTGCCATAATCGTTTCAAACACCGTGCGAGCGGCATCAACAGACTGACAACCCGTTGAGGTTTCAGCCTGAAGTGGCTCTGCAGGATTCACTGGCGCTTGACACGCGGTAATCATCAGAGTAGCTAACAACACGAAAATCCATGGCTTCATCATCACCATATGCCTCTTTTTCTAGCTACGCGGCATAAAAGCCGCCGATTATTATAATTTCTTGTTTTTTATAACACCTGGCTATATAAACCTACTCCAATCACTCTTCTGCCAGTAGTTCCGCATAAATATACCTCAAATGCAGTCACCCTGTCACTAATGATTATATAATTTGCAACAAACAGACACTGTTAGAATAACTAATCATGAAAGAAAAAACAAGCATACTCTCCTTAGTCAACTAGGAGCCTATCCGAGATACTTGCTACACTGCTTCTACTCATCATTACAACCACGACACACTGTAAATATTTTAAATTACAATAACTTACCAGGATTCATGACGCCGTTTGGGTCGAACATATCTTTTATTTCACGCATATAGCTAATTTCTTCTTTTGTCCGACAATAGGGCAAGTAATTCCTTTTAAGCAAGCCTACGCCATGTTCCGCTGAAATGGAACCCCCGTACCGCTCAACTACTTCAAATACCAATCGACTGACCTGACTACAGCACTGATGAAACTCTCGTTGTTCCAAGTCTTCAGGCTTGAGTATGTTGAGGTGTATGTTGCCATCACCGATATGGCCAAACCAGATAATTTCAAATTCAGGGTACTCCCGATTAACCACAGCTTCTACCTCACGCAAAAAATCAGGTATTTTTGCCGTTGTAGTCGATATGTCATTTTTATAGGGAGACCATTTGGCGATAGTTTCAGATATATCTTCCCTCAATCGCCACAAACTCTTGGCCTGTGTCTGACTTTGGCTGACGACACCATCAATCACCCACCCCTGATCGACGCACTCTTCAAACAATGACAAACTCTGATCAATGGTCTCGTCAGAAAGGACTTCAAACTCAATCAGCGCATAATATTCCGTCTGTGTTTCAAACGGCCGCATGAGTTGGCCATTTTCGATGACTTTAACAAGCGCCTTTTCAGAAAAGAATTCGAAAGCACTTAAATCAATCTGTTTTTGAAATCTCTCCAGAATACTGGGAATATGTATCATTTGCGGCACGCCCAGCACCATGACATGCCTGTCTTTAGGGGGGCGGATTAGCTTCATTGTGGCTTCCACAATAATCCCCAGCGTTCCTTCCGAACCAATAAACAGCTGGCGCAAATCGTAACCGGCATTGTTTTTCACCAGTCCTCGGTTCAGATCAAGAAGATCACCTTTCCCTGTAACCACTTTTAGTCCAGCAACCCACTGTCTTGTCATACCATAGCGAATTACTCTGATGCCACCCGCATTCGTAGCGATATTGCCACCAATCTGCGACGAACCGCTGGAAGCAAAATCAACGGGGTAATAAAGGCCTCTCGTTTCCGCAAATTCTTGTAACTGCTGGGTAATAACGCCCGCTTCACAGACTACTGTTCCATCGACTGAATTGAAGTCACTGATACGGTTCATTTTGACCAGGGCAAGCAGCAACTCACCATTCATAGCTACCGCACCCCCACTTAGCCCGGTTCTCCCCCCCGACGGCACGATGGCAAAACGCTCTCGATTCGCCAAGCGAACGATCGCCTGGACCTCCTCAATTGAGTTGGGCAACACGACAGCTCCAGGCGCAGGCTCATATGCTGTCGTCCAGTCTTTTCCGTAGGTAAGTAGTGACTCACTATCTCTCAACAGTCTAGCCTTACCGACTATCTGTTCCAATGCGTCGCAAACAGCTTGTGACAATACCTTTGAGCCGTTAGTCATATTGATGATTTCCTCAGCCTTTTACACCCGAACCTACCTTATCTTGAGTGTGACAATTATGGGTAAGATTGCCCGCCTATGATACCATACGGCGCCTTCCTTAAAGTTTATCTCGACCCCCAGCACAGGTTTCACCTCTACCATGAGCAAAACGTCATTAGAAAAAGACAAAATTAAGTTTTTATTATTGGAAGGCGTACATCTTTCCGCCGTTGAAACGCTACAAAACAACGGATATCGCAATATTGAGTATTTAAAAACAGCATTATCCGAAGAACAATTAATCGAAAAAATTAAAGACGTGCATTTTGTTGGTATTCGCTCTCGCACCCAGCTCACTTCAACGGTGTTAAATGCCGCGCAGAAATTGATAGCACTCGGCTGTTTTTGTATCGGCACCAATCAGGTGGATTTAAAAGCCGCAACCTCTCGCGGCATAACAGTATTCAATGCACCATTTTCAAACACTCGCAGTGTCGCCGAACTGGTAATGGCCGAAGCCATTTTGTTACTCCGCGGGATAGCGGAAAAAAACAGCTTGGCTCACCAAGGCATCTGGCAAAAATCAGCCGCAAACGCCTATGAAATCCGCGGCAAAACCCTGGGTATTATTGGTTACGGCAATATTGGCATGCAACTCAGCGTTATTGCTGAATCACTCGGTATGCAAGTCTGTTTCTATGACACTGCCAATAAACTACCCATTGGCAACGCCAAGCAGATGGTCAGTCTTGACTCTCTACTACAACAATCCGATGTCGTGAGCCTGCACGTTCCAGAAACTCCCACCACGCATAATATGATTGATCAACGCGCAATAGCTCTTATGAAACAAGGCACCATTCTAATGAATGCATCCCGGGGCACAGTGGTTGATATCGATGCTTTGTCGCAGGCCCTACAAAGCAAACAGCTTGGAGGCGCTGCAATTGACGTGTTTCCTATTGAGCCAAAATCCAATGAAGAAGAGTTTCTATCACCACTAAGAGAGTTTGATAATGTTTTCCTTACGCCCCATATCGGGGGATCAACTGCCGAAGCGCAGGAAAATATCGGCTCTGAGGTAGCGGAAAAACTGATTAAATATAGCGATAACGGTACATCTGTTTCGTCAGTCAATTTCCCCGAAGTGGCATTACCGGCTCACCCCGGAAAGCATCGATTACTGCACATACACCGAAATATTCCCGGTGTTTTATCGGAAATCAACACAGTTTTTTCCGACAACCAAATTAATATCTCTGCACAGTATCTGCAAACCAAAGACGATATCGGGTATGTAGTGATCGATCTGGATGAAGGATCCAGCAAACTGGCACTGAAAAATTTAAGGGAAATTAAAGGCACGTTACGAACGAGGGTACTGTTCTAATCGATCCACTGCCAATACCATGGATCAGGGAGCCTATTCGAGATGAGGGCTGATACGTGTACTATCGTTAGTCTCTACTTATTCTTGGGGCTCCTTTTTTCCTTGAAGTAAATTTTTCCCTTGAAGCAAATACGCCTCCATCAATGACAAAAACTCTCTCCTGATCGGTTCCGACTCATTCGCCATATGATGCCTCGCATGCGAAATCTTATGAAGAATCAAACCAGGAAATTTTCTCTCAATAAGCCGTAAATTGTAACGCCAGTCTACAGTGCCATCGCCTGTTCCCTGGATCACCATTAGCGAAAGTCCAGATATGGGCTGGGCTGTATGAAAGCGCTTTATCCACATCTTCAAGGCATGCAACCAGGGAACTGAGATAATGCGCGCCTGCAGCGAATCTTGTTCAGCAAGAAACTGCAGAAACTCTTCGTCATGTGAATTACGCACAAAACGACGCTTGACTGTCTGCATCGTACCTCGCCCTAATAACATCTGCAGGCGAATCCACCACCAGTGCACTGGCCTTACCAAGGGTGCTAAAAATACCATTTTTTCAAAAGGCCGATAGCTGGTCTGCTGCAGATAATCCATTACTATGGCACAACCGGTACTTTGAGCCACCAAGTGGTAAGGGCCGTCACCACAACAGGACGTCAGTTTAAGCACACCCTCAAGGACTTTTCGATACTGTTCAAAATCGGAAATACTGGCCTCTTCACCGTCGGACAAACCATGGCCGGGTAAATCAAAGGCGACAACCGCATAGCCCTGCTGTAATCCCCAATCAATGATATGAGAAAACAAACCAACATGATCAAAATAGCCATGCATGACATATAAAATGGGAGAGCGGCTCGCCTGGCAATAATAGTGCGTGGCAATCTGATGCCCCGCAACAGGCAATGCACCAAAAAAATGCTCTACCCCGTCAAGTCGATTTTCAAAATCAATACCGTAAAAAGCAAAGTAGTCTTTATCTCGAGATCGCGCAGGCGTCAAATCATCGAAGCATAATGCTGGCAAGGGTTTAAGCTGAGAAACATCCATAGACTGGGCAGCTGTTAACTGGGGCAGTTGTTAACTACCCCTTGTAAATATAAGTTGGTCACTCTTTGAAAGCTAGTTGACGTTCGGGTCCAATTCACCACTTGCATAACGCTCACTCATTGCTTCCAAACCTACAACCTTTATTTTATCGGCATTGCCGGCAGTACCGAAGGCCTCATAGCGCGCAACACAATGTGCGGATTCTTCCGGGTCTGTCAGTAATTGATCCTGGGACAACTTGCCCTCTGCACCAACGCCGTCTTCTTCACCGGCTTCGCCAGTTTCCAGAGAACCCAAACATCCAAGTTCACCTTCGACGGATACACCACAAGCATGGGCCATGTCCACCGTTTTGCGAGTGACCTCCACGTTGCAGTCATAACTGGCCGGCGTTTTTCCATCATCTCTCAAGGAACCGTCCGTCATGACGGAACTGAAACCCAACTGAATAGATTGCTGGCAGATCGCCGGATCTGACACCATGATCCTGATGCATACAGATAGGAATATCGGGAAACTCTTCAATCGCAGCCAAAATCATATGGCGCAAAAAATTCGAGCCGGCATATTTTCGCGCACCGGCCGATGCCTGCATTATCACGGGGCTGCAGGTTTCATTCGCGGCCTCCATAATGGCACGGGTTTGTTCCAAATTATTTACATTAAAAGCAGGCACACCGTAGCCGTATTCTGCGGCGTGATCCAGCAATTGTCTCATGCTTACTAATGGCACTATTGCGCCCCCTTGTGCGTCTGATTTAGTCGTCGGCGCGTTCTTCTAACATAGCGACTGCTGGCAACACCTTGCCTTCAACATACTCCAGAAATGCGCCACCACCTGTTGAAATATAAGAAATTTTATCCGCAATTTCGTATTTATCCACCGCTGCCAACGTGTCGCCACCACCAGCGAGGGAAAAACCGTCGCTGTCAGCTATTTCCATCGCAAGGCTCTTGGTACCCTGAGCAAATTGATCAAACTCAAACACACCCACAGGCCCATTCCAGATAATCGTTTTAGCAGACTTAACGATAGAGGCAAAAAGCTCGGCTGTTTGTGGTCCGACATCTAAAATCATATCATCGTCCGCTACGTCATCGACAGATTTTAATGTCGCCTCGGCCGATTCAGAAAACGCCTTGCCAACGACCACATCGACCGGCAAGGGAATAGAGGTTTTATCCATCAACGCGTTTGATTCATTCATCAGATCGGCCTCTTGCAGAGACTTGCCAACCGGTTTGCCTTTAGCGGCTAAAAAAGTATTGGCAATACCACCACCGACGATCAACTGATCCACTTTTTCCGATAAGGTTTCCAATACAGTTAACTTAGTAGAAACTTTCGATCCTCCCACAATAGCGATCACGGGATGCTCCGGATTTTTCAAGGCCTTGCCAAGCGCATCCAGTTCATTAGCCAACAGTGGCCCTGCACATGCTACGGGCGCATATTTGGCAGCGCCGTGAGTCGATGCTTGTGCCCGATGCGCGGTACCAAACGCATCCATCACATAAATATCACATAACGCTGCGTAGGCTTTTGACAATGCTTCTTCGTTCTTTTTCTCCCCTGGATTAAAACGTACATTTTCCAGCAGCACCACTTCTCCCCCTGCTACCTCAACGGCTTCCTCAAGATAGTTTTTAACTAATGGCACAGCTCGACCCAACAGCTCCGCCAGGTGATCTGCAACCGGTTGCATCGTAAATGGTGCATTTTCCTCTGCGCTTGCTCCCTCGCTGGGGCGCCCGAGATGAGACATCAGCATCAACCTGGCGCCAGCTGCCAACGCATGTTGAATAGTCGGTAATGCCGCTCGAATACGCACATCACTGCTTACCTTGCCATCCTTCAGCGGTACATTCAGATCTTCGCGAATCAACACCCGTTTTCCGACCAGATCCAAATTAGTCATCTTTTTAGTGGCCATGATTGCCTTTCCTCTTTGCTGTTAACGCTCTAAATCCAACTGCATCAAATGATAAGCCACATCCAACATACGGTTGGCATAAGCCCATTCGTTATCGAACCAAATCAGTACCTTCACCAGGCGACCACCACTGACACGCGTCTGTCCCATATCGACAATGGCAGAACGTGCATCATGGATAAAATCACAGGATGCCAAGGGCTCATCGGTTACCCCTAATATGCCCTTTAACTTGTTTTGACTCGCTTGTTCAAGCAAGTCATTGACATGCGCCTCACTGGTTTTCTGTGTTACCCATATCGTCAAGTCCATAGCCGAGACAGTCACGGTGGGAACTCGTAGCGCCTGTGCTGAAAAACACCCAATGAGCTCCGGGAAAATGCGTTCCACACCTTTTGCCAATGCAGTTTCTACTGGAATTATAGACTGTCCTGCAGCTCTTGTTTTACGTAAATCCGTATGATGATATGCATCAATCACCGGCTGATCGTTCATCGCCGAATGCACGGTGGTAATCGACCCGTTTTCAATACCCAAGGCTCCATGCAAGGTTTCGATCACGGGAGCCACACCGTTGGTGGTGCAAGAAGCGCTGGAAAGGATGCGATGCTCAGGATTGATAAGATGATCATTGATGCCGTACACAATCGTGGCATCCACCTCATCAGCGTCCGTTGGGTGAGAGAACAGCAAGCGACGACTGCCAGCACGCAAATGTTGTTCGGCCGATTGCCGATCACCAAATTCACCACTGCACTCTAATACCAGGTCGACATATTGCTGCTGCCAGGGGAGGTCATTTGTCAGCCTTGAATGGCTGACGGCAATGACATCGTCATTGACCTGTATCCCTTTAGCCAATTGTTTAACCTGACCGGGAAAGCGACCGTGGGTGGAATCGTATTTTGTCAGGTGAGCAACGGTCTTCAGATCAGCGGGCTCATTAATTGCCACAACCCGCATCTGCTGATAACGTTCCGACTCATAGAGTGCCCGCAGCACACTGCGACCAATCCGCCCATAACCGTTTATCGCCAGCCGATAAATCATTAAGCTGCCAATAATTCCTCAAGCTGAGTGACAATATTATCCACAGTAAAACCAAATTCACGCATCAGATCACTAGCAGGTGCCGATGCGCCAAATCCCTTCATACCGATAATGCGCCCGGTCAATCCCACGTATTTATACCAGAAGTCCTGATGAGTAGCCTCCACTGCCAACCGTCGCGTGACGGCAGCGGGTAATACTGCTTCCTTGTAGGATGCATCCTGTGCATCAAAACGGTCCGCACAAGGCATGGATACCACTCGAATCATATGGCCACTGCTGCGCAATGTATTTGCAGCTTCCATCGCCAAATGCACTTCTGAACCCGTGGCGATAATAATCGCATCACATGCACCATTTTCCGCATCACTGAGTATATAGGCACCTTTCTCCACATCAGCCAATTGCTGATCATTGCGGGATTGATGAGGCAAACCCTGGCGACTGAATATCAGTGCGGTCGGTCCATTTTGATATTCCATTGCTGCTTTCCAAGCCACAGCCGACTCTACTGCATCACAGGGTCTCCAGGTTGACAGGTTCGGGGTATTGCGTAAATTAGCAATCTGTTCCACGGGTTGATGGGTTGGACCGTCTTCACCTAATCCAATAGAGTCGTGGGTAAAGACAAAGATACTCTGTTGCTTCATTAACGCGGCCATGCGAATCGCGTTACGGCAATACTCCATAAACACCAAAAAGGTGGCGCCATAGTTGATAAACCCACCGTACAAGGCAATGCCATTCATAATGGCTGCCATACCGAATTCCCGTACCCCGTAATTGAGGTAGTTTCCACTGGCATCCTCTTTACTGATGGGTTTTGAACCAGACCATAATGTCAGATTTGAACCTGCCAAATCCGCAGAACCACCCAGCAACTCGGGCAACATCGGCCCGAAGGCATTCAGGCAATTTTGGCTGGCTTTGCGTGTCGCTATTGATTCCCCTGTCTCCTGGCACTGGCGAATATAGTCTGCAGCTTGTTGTGCAAAACCGTCGGGCAACTTGCCCGCAATACGCCTACTGTACTCTGCGGCTAATTCGGGATATTCAGATTGGTAGGCATCAAATTTTTGCTGCCAAGCTGACTCACGTTCAGCACCAGCGGATTTTGCATCCCAATCCTGATAGATATCCTCTGGAATCACAAACGGTTCATGCTGCCAACCCAGCGAACGACGCGCCATGGAAACCTCATCCACGCCTAGCGGCGCGCCATGACAGTCTTCCTTGCCTTGTTTATTCGGAGAACCTTTGCCAATAATCGTCTTACAACAAATCAGACTGGGCTTATCCTCTTCTGAACGGGCCAATTGTATCGCGGCCTTAATCGCTTCAGCGTCATGGCCATCCACATCCTCCACCACATGCCAGCCATAGGCAGCAAATCGTTCCGGTGTATTGTCGGTAAACCAGCCTTTGACCTCGCCATCAATGGAAATCCCATTATCATCGTAAAAAGCGATTAATTTACCCAGGCCCCACGTTCCAGCCAATGAACAGGATTCATGTGAAATCCCTTCCATCAAGCATCCATCACCCAGAAATGTATAGGTATGATGATCAACAATCTTATGTCCATCTCGATTAAATTGAGAGGCCAATATCTTTTCTGCCAAGGCCATACCCACTGCATTACTGACGCCTTGTCCCAATGGCCCGGTTGTTGTTTCAACACCTGGCGCCTCACCATACTCTGGATGACCGGCCGTTTTGGCGCCCAATTGTCGAAAATTCTTTAAATCATCAATACTTAATTCATATCCACTTAGATGTAATAAGGAATACAAAAGCATCGAACCATGACCGTTGGACAATACAAATCGATCCCGATTAGGCCATTTTGGATTGGCAGGGTTGTGCTGAAGAAAATCATTCCATAATACTTCGGCGATATCAGCCATACCCATCGGGGCTCCCGGGTGACCACTTTTCGCTTGCTGCACAGCATCCATACTGAGTGCGCGGATTGCATTGGCAAGTTGATTACGGGATGGCATCGATTAACTCCTGAGTTATGTATTGTCATTTTGAAAAAGGCGGCCATTGTCTCGCAGCTTCTCCCATTCAGCAAATGTGAGCATGAAATAAACCGGTATTTAGCAAAAAATATTAAAGGTTCACAACTTACAGCAAGATCTATATCAAATTATTTTGATATAGTGTGCAAATCTTGCTAGACTCCCCCACCATGCCGTTAACACAAGCAGATATTTCAGAAGATTACGGCGCCGACTGCGAAGCACTGGCGTCATTGCTCAAAGCCTCTGGTGACCAATTGCGCCTGGAGGTATTGCGCGTGTTAAACCAGGAATCATTTGGTGTGCTTGAGCTATGTACCATATTCAATATAAAACAGTCCGCCATGAGCCACCATCTAAAGGTTCTGGCCACTGCAGGCTTGGTAACCAAAATGCGCGAAGGCAATTCCATCTTCTACCGACGTGCTCATCAAGCCCTGTCAAGCGCATTAATTCCATTGCAAAAACAACTGTTTCGTAGTATCGATCAACTCCACTTACCCACTCATGTGCAGAAAGGGGTCACTCTGATACAACAAAACAGGATGGCAAATTCGCAACGTTTTTTTGAGGAAAATGCCCATAAGTTTCGTGAACAGCAGGATCTGATCGCAAGCCTGACGCATTACGGTGACAGTGTTAAGGCATTGCTTGACAGCGTACCACTGCCATCAAGGCAAACCGCTCTTGAAATCGGTCCTGGCGATGGCGCCTTTTTAGGTAAATTAAGCCAGCGATTTGAACAGGTTATTGCCATCGACAGTTCGGCCGAGATGCTAAATCGTGCTACCGAACTGGTAAAAGAAGAAGACCTGAGCAATGTGCAATTAATACATGCAGATACCAGCGCCTGCGTTCAACGCGCATTGTCGGCAGACTGTATCGTTGTCAATATGGTACTGCATCACACACCATCACCCGCTGACATTTTTCGCGATTTGAGCACCTGCCTGAAGCCCGGCGGCGCTCTACTGATATGCGATTTATGTCATCACAATCAGTCATGGGTTCAAGAAAGCTGCGGAGACCTTTGGCTGGGGTTTGAACCTGAAGATCTCAATCATTGGGCCAGCAATGTCAATTTAACTGCAGGGCAAGATATGTATCTGGCTTTGCGTAACGGATTTCGAATCCAAGTTCGTCATTTTTTTAAATCAAAGTAAGAAGGAAACATCATTATGAGCGCATATCCCGTATTTACTTCCGAGTCTGTCTCAGAAGGTCACCCCGACAAAATGGCTGACCAGATATCCGATGCCATCGTAGACGCCGTCATCAAAGATGACCCCAACGGTCGGGTAGCCGTCGAGACGATGGTTAAGACCGGTATGGCCATCATTGCCGGAGAGGTCACTACATCAACCTATGTCGATTTGGAAGACGTTGTTCGCAAGGTTATTCTGGATATCGGCTACAACAGTAGTGATGTTGGATTCGACGGAGCCAGTTGCGCCGTATTAAATGCGATTGGCAAACAATCCACCGATATTGCCATGGGTGTTGATGAAGGCGAATCGAAAGAGCAAGGTGCTGGTGACCAAGGTTTGATGTTTGGATATGCCACCAATGAAACCGACGTGTTGATGCCTGCGCCCATCTTTTATTCTCACCGATTGGTCGAGCGTCAGGCCTATTTGCGCAAAAACAAAGTACTACCCTGGATGAGACCCGATGCAAAAAGCCAAGTAACTCTACGCTATGAAGACGGAAAACCGGTAGCAATTGATGCCGTGGTAGTCTCTACCCAACACGACCCCGACATCTCCCAAGCCAATATTCGCGAAGCCGTTATGGAAGAAATCATCAAACATACTCTCCCGGCAGAATGGCTGCATGCGGATACTCAATACCACATCAATCCAACCGGACAGTTTATTATCGGTGGTCCGGTAGGCGACTGCGGTTTGACCGGCCGTAAAATCATTGTGGACACCTATGGTGGCATGGCTCGTCATGGCGGCGGCGCATTTTCCGGTAAAGATCCTTCAAAAGTTGATCGTTCTGCTGCCTATGCCGGACGTTATGTCGCAAAAAACATTGTCGCTGCAGGATTAGCTGAGCGCTGTGAAATCCAGATCTCCTACGCGATAGGCGTTGCCGAACCTACCTCTATAGCCATTGATACTTTTGGTACTGGCAAGATCTCCGATGATCACATTTCAAAGTTGGTCAGTGAGCACTTTGATCTGCGTCCCAAAGGACTGATTGAAATGTTAAATCTGAAACGACCCATTTATCAAAGTACAGCCGCATACGGTCACTTTGGTCGCACAGAAGACACTTTCACTTGGGAAAAAACCGACAAAGCCGAAGCTTTAAAAGCTGCCTTGTAAAGGTTAACAACCCTTTTAATACGATAACAACCCGCGCTCATGCGGGTTGTTGACACACTAATTAATCAGGAACTATAACATGTCAGATTATAAAGTTGCCGACATCAGCCTCGCTGCATGGGGGCGCAAAGAAATTGATATTGCTGAAGGCGAAATGCCAGCCTTGATGGCACTGCGCGAAAAGTACAAAGCCGAGCGCCCTCTGGCCGGGGCAAAAATCATGGGTTGTATCCATATGACAATCCAGACCGCAGTTTTGATCGAAACTCTAATTGAGCTGGGCGCTGATGTGCGCTGGTCGTCCTGCAATATATTTTCAACCCAAGACCATGCAGCCGCTGCGATTGCTGCTGCAGACATACCTGTATTTGCCTGGAAAGGAGAAACAGAAGAAGAGTTTTTGTGGTGCATAGAGCAAACCATTGCAAAAAATGGAGAAGACTGGGGCGCCAACATCATTCTGGACGATGGCGGCGATCTTACCCAAATGCTGCATGAGAAATATCAAAATGTGTTAAGTAATTGCCACGGTATCTCGGAAGAAACCACAACAGGCGTTCATCGATTGATGGAAATGATGGAAAAAGGCGAACTAAAGGTTCCCGCAATTAATGTCAATGACGCTGTCACCAAGTCCAAGAATGACAACAAGTATGGTTGCCGCCACTCACTCAACGATGCCATCAAGCGCGGCACCGACCATCTGTTGGCAGGAAAGAAAGCACTAGTAATTGGCTACGGTGACGTGGGTAAAGGTTCTGCTGCTTCGTTGTGCCAGGAAGGTATGATCGTCAAAGTCAGTGAAATTGATCCCATCTGCGCCATGCAAGCCTGCATGGATGGATTTGAGGTGGTCTCTCCCTATATTGACGGCATTAACACCGGCAAACTCGACTGCATTAACGCTGACTTGCTCGCAAATATCGATCTTATTGTCACAACTACCGGTAATACCAATGTCTGCGACGCTGGTATGTTGCAAAAGCTCAAGAGCCGTGCAGTCGTGTGTAATATTGGTCATTTCGATAGTGAGATTGATACCGCCTATATGCGCGAGACATGGGAATGGGAAGAGGTCAAACCGCAGGTGCACAAAATATATCGCAACAAGGCGGCGAATGATCATCTGATTCTATTGTCCGAAGGACGCCTGGTTAATCTGGGCAATGCCACCGGCCACCCCTCACGGATTATGGACGGTTCTTTTGCCAACCAGGTACTGGCGCAGATTTATCTCTGGGAGAAAAAATTTGCCGCTCTTTCAGTTGAAGAGCGCGCGAAAAATATCTACGTTAAGGTATTGCCTAAGAAACTGGATGAAGAAGTTGCCGCAGACATGGTCGCCGGTTTTAGTGGTGTTGTTACCCGCTTGACCCAGGCTCAGGCAGACTATATTAATGTAACTGTAGACGGTCCATTTAAACCCGATACGTACAAATACTAAATTGTCTGTTTATTGAAAATCAGGGTGTGGTTGATCAAAGCCGAATGGCATCGGCTTTGATCGGCTGCATTTTTTTGATCGGCTGCACTATACTGTGACGATTTATCATTAGCATTTCAGGCTTGCATAACCCCATGTCAACCAGCAACAATAACAGACACTACAGTTTTGAATTTTTCCCCCCAAAAACTCAGGAAGGAAGAGAAAAACTCAAAATCATTCGCCAACGACTTAACTTGTTAGAACCGACTTTTTTTTCGGTAACCTATGGTGCTGGCGGATCGACAAAAGAACATACGCGCGATATTGTTCGCACGATGCGACAAGAAAATTTGTCGGTCGCGCCACATTTATCTTTTGGCGATGACTCCGAAGAATCCATGCTTGACTTGCTCAATGAGTACAAGCAAATGGGGGTTGATCGGATTGTAGCATTACGCGGTGATACGCCTTCAGGCCATGGCCCGCGGGATATGATCTACGCCAATGAATTGGTGCAGTTTATACGACAACATTTCGGAGAACATTTTCACCTTGAGGTTGCTGCCTACCCAGAGATTCATCCTGAGTCAACAAACTATCTGACGGATATTGAGTTCTTAAAACGTAAACTCGATGCTGGCGCTGACAGCGCAATTACGCAATATTTTTACAATGCGGATGCCTATTTTTATTATCTTGAAGACTGCCAAAAAGCGGGGATCGATAAACCGATTATCCCCGGTATTATGCCAATTACCAATTTCACTAACCTGAAAAGATTCTCCGCCAATTGTGGCGCCGATATCCCTCGCTGGTTATGTCAGCGTATAGATGCCTTTGGCGATGACCAGGAAAGTGCAATCAAATTTGGAGAAGAGGTTGTCACCAGGCTATGCCATACCCTGCTCGCTGGCGGCGCACCTGGCATACACTTCTACACTATGAACCAGTACGAACCTTCAGCAAATATTTTGCAGAATATTCGTTAGATGTATCGCCGAGATGCGCATTAATAGACTTTTTGTTAGCCAGGCACTCTCCGAGAATCAGCAAGTCATTCTAAACACTGCAAGCAGTCACTATCTGGTGAATGTTCTACGCCTGGAAAAAGATAGCCAGCTTATCGTATTTGATGGATCCGGTAGAGACTATCTGGCCAAAATCACGACTGCCAATAAAAAACGTACTGTGCTGACACTTGTTCGGCCACAACAAACAATTGCTGAATCACCACTGCATATTCATCTTGGAATAGGCATTTCAAAAGGAGACCGTCTAGATTGGGTGCTACAGAAAAGCACCGAACTTGGCGTCAATGAGATAACCCCCTTGCTTAGCAAGCGGACTGCTTTCAAATTAAAAGGTGATCGACTGGAAAAAAAACGACAACACTGGCAACAAATAACGATCAGCGCCTGCGAACAGTCCGGCCGCAGCCAGTTGCCACAACTCAATACACCCCGACAACTGGAAGATTGGATTTCCCAATCTCACGCTGATATCAAACTTGTGCTTAACCCTACACAATACCTAGATAATCAGTTGCCCGATAAACCTGCACCTCAGAATGCACTGCTGTTGATCGGACCAGAAGGTGGATTGAGCAATCAGGAGGTGAATTTGGCTATGCAGCATGGATTTCAAGCTCTAACACTCGGGCCACGCATTCTCAGAACCGAAACCGCACCCCTAGCAGCAATTTCCATTATTCAGTATCAGTGGGGTGATATGAAACACAATTTGAGGCCATAGTTTCAACACGCTGAAAATAATCTACAGGCTCTTCTTATATTGAGCGACCATCCTTGACCGCATTTGTCACAAAGGTGTCACTTTGAAAGTCAGGGTTGGTACATCCGTGCCATCAAGCACATTACCATTTCGTATTTTCCCTATGACTTTTTTTCCGTATGACGGAATATCGAGTAATATGGCAATATAAAGACTTGATATCAACGCACGAACTCTTGTTTATCATGCTGCCAAGATCAAGAGATAAAACCATGGAACCATGCTATCAGTACTTAGGATGCAAAAAGACAGACTGCATAATGTACGATCGAAAAAAGGAAGGACGCTGCTGGGAGATCGAAGAGACACTGTGCAATCATCGAGGCATCCAGCTTGTGAGGGAAAAACTCAAAGGAAAGAAGAAGGAGGATGCATGCTCTCTTTCCGGCTGCATCTACTACAGGGCAGTAAAAGAAAAAGGCCTCGTAAAAAAAACAGCAGAAGAGGCCATACTACCTTAAAGGTCGCGAAAAGTTGAGGTTAAAAGCCCTAAGGTGGTCCACTGGAAAAAATGTAAATTATCTATCTCGTTCTTCAAATTTTTATGGCGCAAGTCGCTCTACTTGCCACGAATCGATGTCTTTATCGCGAGCGTATAAGAAACGGTCGTGAAGCCGGTTATCACCACCCTGCCAGAATTCATACGATTCCGGATACACCCGATAACCTCCCCAAAAGCTGGGTAGTGGAACTTCACCCTCAGAAAATTTCTTTCTCAATTCAAAATATTTTGCCTCTAACAGTTGGCGGCCGGAGATTCTGCTGGATTGTTTTGAAGCCCAGGCACTAATCTGACTCTCTTTGGGGCGAGTCAAAAAATATTTCAGGACATCCTTTTGACTCAGGCGCACTGCTGTACCAACGATATCAATTTGCCGATCAAGTGGGTGCCAGGGAAATAACAGGCTTACTTTGGCATTGTTTGCGATATGTTGTGCTTTGCGACTACCCAAATTGGTATAAAACACAAATCCATCCTTGTTGAAGTGTTTTAGCAAGACAATGCGTTGAAACGGCTGACCCTCAGGATCAACCGTAGCCAGTACCATGGCGGTCGGATCACTGAGATTCGCATCTCGTGCCTGTCCCATCCACCGCTCGAATAAGTCCAGCGGATTTTGAGTTAAATCCTTTGAACGCAGCCCGCCTTGCGTATATTGGCGGCGGATAGCACTTAAATCTACCAAAGTCAATTTTCTCCTGTTTTTATGCGTATGTACCGAAGCATGAATACTAACTGGATTATAATTGCTTTGCCGCAAAGTAGTGCTAGTTTTTTATGCATAAAAAATTGATTTAAGACGTCAATCAATGGCGTTATTAGGACTAGAATTATATTAAATGACTGCCATTACCATACTGGCAAGTCATTGCCATAACCCGTTATAGGATATTGAAGGTGATAAGACCAATCTGCTGGAGATATTGACGTCATGCATGCTGAAGAAACAGTATCCGTTACATGCCCATACTGCAGTGAGCCCCAAAAAGTTGTTGTGGACTGCTTTGATAATGATCAAGAATATTTTGAGGATTGCCAAGCGTGCTGCAGTCCGATTGAACTTCATGTTCATGTCAACGAAGAAGGCCGTCTGGGAGTAGATGCAATCAGAGAAAATGCCTGATTGAAGATAAAAATGTACTTTTCCGCGGCCCCAAGCAGGTCTCAACAAAGGCTCGCTTGATAACACACGACCTGGACAACCATCGGCTTTCCACGGAATCTCGACGGCGTAGGGTTTCGTACATTTTTTTAACTACCAGTCGCTAGTACACAGGCAAAATACCATACTGCCGGGATCGGACATTAAATATCACCATCCAGCGCGCTGCAACTTGCTCGTCATCGCTGAATAGTGATAATAGGCATCCAGTTACATATTATTGGATAATGATGATGGCCAAATCACTACAGGACCAGCTGTTAAAATCAGGTCTGGTTGATAAGAAAAAAGCCAAACAGGTCAAGCAGGAAAAACGCAAGCAGGCTAAACAGCAACCCAAAGGACAAATGAACATAGATGAAAGCAAGCGCCGTGCTCAGCAGGCCTTGGCTGAAAAAACCGAGAGCGACCGTAAAGGAAATTTACAGCGCCAGCAAATAGCAGAGCATAAAGCCATTCAGGCTCAGATCAAGCAACTTATTGATGTTAATCGGATTGATCGGCAGAATGGAGAGATCGGTTACCAGTTCTCTGATCAGAAGAAAATTAAAAAAATCTTTGTGACAGAATCCCAGCAGGAGCAATTGGCACGAGGTCAGATAGCGATTGTTAATTTGGCCAACGGCTATGAACTGGTCCCCACCATTATCGCCAAAAAAATCCAGGAACGTGATGAGTCGGTAGTCGTATTTTTAAATCAAACTAGGCAGCAGAATATTGATGAAGATGATCCGTACGCCGACTACCAAATTCCAGATGACCTGATGTGGTAAGTTGTCCTATCAACTCGGCTTGAATCGGTTTAGCAGTAACACAATATACTGGTGAATTTTCAACATCATGAAATTTATTGGTCAGTCGTTGTTGCCAGTAGTTGGAATTCTTTCAGGCCAGTATTTCCGCCGGTTGTACTAACAGCCTCCACCTTAACGATTTGAGCACTGATTGGTGTTACAAAATTAAACTGATACAGTTGATCCGGGTCGGGTAAGACAAAAGGTCCTTCTGAGTGGCTATCATTAAAAATCAATTGAACACTCTGAATAATTGATGACCCATCTGTCATCTTGCGACTGCGAATACCAAAACCCACTAACTGACGCTCCCGCCCCAAGTCAAGTGTTAATGCGGCATTATCACCATCTGCGTTACTTGACCACTCAGTTGAAAGCAAGCCATCGATAGCTGCGTTAGCTCCCCACATATCAGCATTATTCACTCCGCCATAATTACTACTCACATCGGAAACGATAGTGCCATAGGATAGGAGTGCGATATTTCGCAGCGTACTGCTATTACTGGTTTTGTCTTGTGTCGTAAATTCTCTCAACTCTGAGAAATAGATATTTTCTGTCGCATCAATCGCGCGGGCTTTGTAATAATAGGTGGTTGTTGGCAGTAATTCGTCAACCAAAACGGTATGCTCAGCTCTCAATTCACCAGCCATCATCGTGGAATCTGTAGCAGAATCAGATAGTTGATTTTCACTGGGCCCATAGATGATCTCGCAGCTGGTTTCTCTGCTGGTAACAAAGGAAATTTCAACGCTGGAACTATTTGGATAATTCAACTGAAATTGGCTGAATGTTACATTTGAAAGATCCTCGCCTGTGTTGGCATACCCAGAATCTGAACTGCCGCCGTTACTACAGGAAGTGATGATTCCATGGAACAGCAGGAACATAAAGATTAAAATAGCGTAATTTATTTGACAATTTTTGGCGTATGTCACGGCACAGTCCTAAATTTCCAACTAAGCTCTTTCGTTGCGTTCGCGAGAGCCAACGTTTACCGCTACCAAGAGCATTGCTCGTATATTAAACGATTTTTGCGGTATAACAACCATTTAGGAAGTGCGCAATTGCTCCGTGTGAGCATGTTTTTGCCAGGTGGATAAATAACGTATCTTTGGTTTTCAGATACCTATCGCCACACTGTTAGTAACAACACAGGAGACTTGGTCGAGAGCTGGATTAGTGTTATGTTTGCATCCGTTAGTAATTAAGGTGGCTTAGCGAAAGCAATATCTCGCGCTGCAGTAAATAAACCAATTAACCAGGGTAATTTAATGAACAGATTAAACGTATCAAAATTGATGGTCATGTTTGTTGCCATGCTGGCAATGACAGTGGGGTTGGTGTCACAAAGTAGTGCTGAACCAGCTAAAACTCAAACCATTGCCGAGATTTATGCCAATAAAGCCAAATTAAACGGAAAAGTTGTCGTGGTCAAAGGCAAGGTAATCAAAGTTAATGAAGGTATAATGAAAAACAACTGGGTGCATATTGAAGATGGCACCGGCTCAGGAGAACAAGCAAAAATTGTTTTTCGCTCAGAGAAAGCCACAGCAAAAGTGGGTGATGAAGTAACTGCTCAGGGCACCATTGAATTAGACAAGGATTTTGGTATGGGGTATTTCTACCCGGTGATCGCTGAAGATTCATCTTTTACCAAATAGATCGAAAAAAAAGATTTAGGGCCGCTGGAAAATCTATTTTTTCAGCAGCTCTTTCCCCCTTTACAACGTGATAGTCAAACCGTGCTAACCAAACAGCCGCAGCACATGGATCAGTTGTCTCCATTCTCGTTGTTGATGTTGATGTTGATGTTGATGTTGATGTTACGATGGCTAACATCAAACAATTGCTCATACTAATCAACTTGGATTAACAGAAAAAACCATCATATTTGATAGTCGCCAATATCCGTCCAAAAGCAGTTATTTTCTAAAACAAATTCACGAAGTTGCTGAGCGGTAATCGGTTTGCTAAAGAAATATCCCTGCGCATAATCACAACCTAGCATGTTCAATATTTCCAGCTGTTCGATCGACTCAACTCCTTCAGCAACTACTTTTAGATAGAGACTCTTCGCCATCGCAACAATAGCCTTTACCAACACCTCATCATCACTATTCTCTTGTATACCTGCGACAAATGAGCGATCTATTTTGAGCAGATCGACAGGAAATTGTTTTAGATATCCCAACGAAGAATAGCCTGTACCAAAATCATCTACTGATAAACGCAAACCATATGCTTTGTATGCATTTAACATTTTCATCACTTCATCATTACTTTCCATCATTAATGACTCAGTAATTTCAAGCACCAAGCGTTCTGGATTAATCGCTGATTCCTTAATAACATCCAGTATCTGCTTTGCGGCTGCCAAATCAACACACTGGATTGGAGAAAGGTTTACACTGATATGCGGTAAAACAAAGCCTTCTTCCCCCCATGACCTAATCTGATCGCACACTTGTTGAACCATCCATAAACCAATAGGAATGATCAGCTTGGTCTCTTCCGCCAATGCTATAAACTCTCCAGGGCAGACCAGGCCTCGCTCAGGGTGCCGCCATCGAATTAACGCCTCAGCTGCAACTACGCGGCGGCTCTGAAAATCAATCATGGGTTGATAATAAACTTCAAACTCCTTCTGATGAATGGCTCGACGCAATTCGTTCTCAAGTTTCCAGCGCGCCTGAGCCTCTCGATTCATCTCAGGCGTATAAAAACAGTATTTATTTCTGCCAGCCAATTTTGCCTGGTGCATGGCATTTGCAGCATTTTTCAGTAGATTCTGGGAATTATGCGCGTCGTCTGGAAAAGCAGAAATACCGAGACTTGCAGTCAGAAAAACATCTCGTCCATTGACATCAATGGGCAAACTAATCTCCTCAAGCAAACTTTTTGCAACCGCTTCAGCCTGATGAACAGACATCAAATCTCTTACAATTACCGTAAACTCATCAGAAACCAAACGCGATACTGTATCTGATTTACGTAGAGTAGAACTAATTCTCGCAGACAGCAGTTTCAATATTTCATCACCGACACTATGCCCAAATGTATCGTTAACCCATTTAAAACCATCAAAATTAATTAACAAAACAACAACACCAAGACCCTCGCGAACAGCGCTCTTTAGCGTCTCATCCAGTCGGTCCATAAACAATGCTTTGTTTGGCAAACCTGTTAAACTATCAAAATTTGCCTGCTGATATATCAGTTCTTCATTGCGTTTGTTAACAGTGATATCACTGAACATCGCATAGTGAAGCTGTTCACCCTGATCATTGTACAACTTAAAGATCGAAAGACATTCAACATAGAGTTGACCCGTTTTTTTACGGTTTGTTATTTCACCCTTCCATTGTCCCGATTCTTGCAGAGATTTGTACATGCTATTGAAAAAAGGCTGATCATGCATGCCGGAGTTGAGCATTCTGGGAGTATTACCAATGATATCTTCTGATGAGTATCCGGTTATCGTGGAAAACGCCGGATTTACATATTGGATCACATGATCTTTATCAGTAACAAAAACAGCCTGAACCGAATTTTCAAGCAAGGTGCCTGCAAACAATAATTTGTCGTCTCGTTCATGTTTCTCAGTAATATCCTCTTTTATCTTAACGAGATTTGTTACATCACCCGCATCATTAAATATTGGATAAATCGACACATGCTCCCAATATCGATCGCCATTTTTTGTTATATTCTCCATGTCCCCATGCCATTCTTCATTCTTCAATAATTCAAACCACATTTGATTGTAAAATGACTGGGGAAGCTTATCAGAACGAAATATGCGAGGATTCATACCTCGGACTTCATCAAATGTATAACCCGATGTCTCTAAAAAAGTTGCATTAGCATATTCAATATTACCTGCGGGGTCAGTAATCAACACTGATTCTGAACTCTGTTCTACCGCTCGAGACAGCATATGCATTTTTTTTTCGGTTTGCTGGCGCTCAAGTTCCACCGCTGCTCGTAACGCAACCATGCTAACAATGTCCATTATCACCTGTTTATTCCTTAACGGTCGAGTATCAAGCAATATAAGCAGACCACAGGGTTTTTGCCCTGAACACTTCAGCGGTACTCCGATATAACTTTCTATCCCCCTTTCCCTAAGCAATGGTTCCTCTGGATACAAATTCGAAACAGAACATTCATATGTACAAATTCTATTTGAGCTAACTACTTCGCGGCAGAGTGTGCCAGCTATAGAAAATTCCATTTCCTCCAGTTGTTTGTCATTATCAAGAAATACGCGTGTTTTCGCTTTTTCATCCAAGACACCAGAAGAGTAATGTAATTCAGCAATTAGGACATATTTCATATCCAGAGTAGAAGAAAGAAATTCGGCCAACGAATGAAAAAACGCTTCCCCAACTTTGGTGCCAACTGTCGCCACCAGTTTGCGAAGAATTTTTTCCATCAATTGATTTGGATTGTCTTCCAAAGCGGCGTCATTGGACGCTTGTTGGAAACCTGAATTGGGGTCGGAATGAGTAACCAAACAGAGATGTCGTGTCTCAGACTTCATGGGTAAACCTTCTTTTTGTTAAGATCCTCCCTGAAATAGCTGATGCAATTGCCTGTTTGTTGCTTGAGCAATAGCACTGCACAAATTGCACCATTTATCGATATGAACGGTTACAGAGTCTCAATTTGCTGCCGTTAGCAAATTTCGCTGACTTCCGCCACGTTAACCTGCAACATTTATGGCCTAAACAGCGAACACGTTAATCCTTGTTGGCATAACATAATTCCCAGTCATGGGACTCGCAACCCTAAACACTCCCGGCATTAGGAATCTGAAACCTTCGAAATAGAAGATTGCCCCAAGATTGAGGGGAATGTTAGTTCAGCTTGACTCCTGAGTGCGATCACACTATCTGATGGAGCTCTAATCAAGCTAACTGATGGAGACATCCATCGCAGCACAGTCTAATTTACCCTCCACAAGCTTGCGCTGCCCAGCGGCGTTAAGCGTTC
>PIVM01000241.1 GCA_003353945.1 Gammaproteobacteria bacterium | reverse complement strand
GTCACGTAAACCCAAGGGGGCGGTAACATCCACTTGCGCTATCACGGCATCCATTTCAGTTGTACTTAACAGGTTTTTAGGCAGCTCTTGGCGGCAACGCGGCATATCCATGCTGCTGGCAGGATTATTGATTAGATGGCCTTGCTCAACCAGCCAGATAAACAGCGAGCGCACCGGTGTTAAGTAGCTCGTCTGGGCAGCTGGCTTTAACGGCTTGCCGTGTTTGTCTTTGCGGTAGTAGATTGAGCGGCGATAGCTGTTTAACTGCTGGGTGGCCAGTGTGTCAGGATGGATAACATCCCGATCTTCACACCATTGCATAAACACATTGAGGCCGCGTTGGTAGCTTTTTAAGGTGTGTTCGCTAAAGCTTTTCACTCGGCAGGCCAGCATAAACTGATAGCAGCTAAGGGAAATGGTTATTTGGTTTGTACTGGTATTGTTCATGGTTTGAAGTCCTCGCATCATTGCACAGCCTGCATCGCTGCCGGGTGATTTTTATCGCTCTTAATAGGCATGTGAGCGCTGTTTTCATGCAAATGGCCGCTAGGCCCCGTGTTCTCTGGCTTTGCGGTGTTTTCAACACCCCGACTTGGGGCCGACTTAGCCCCGACTTGGGGGCGACTTGGCCCCGACTTCTCACCCTTTACCCCCGACTTCTTTGTCAGCGATGCGGTGTTTTTAGGGTTTTTGTTTAATTGTCCGGTATCGATCAAGCCCATTAACTGCCTATCTTGATCATCGTTTAAGGGTTGATACAGTAATTCATACACCATGCTTTGCCCTCGCCTGCCTTGATGCACTAACAGGTATTCCATTTCCTCCAATCGCTTACAGTGCAGTTTTAATTGCGTATTTCCCCAGCCGCTGGCCTCACGTATCTGCTTGCGACTGAAACGATAATCACACACAGGCATGCCCTCTTGTTTACAGGCATCTGTCACCATGGCATAAATGCCATCAAGCAATTTGCGCGTTTGCGGCGGCAATTCATCCAGGGAACGACCTAAGATGGCATGGGCTAAATCATTGGCGATTTCAATATCGGACAAGGTCGCCTCAATGTATTTCACGGTGTTGCCTTGATGCTCTACGGTTTTTATTTCTCGCTGATATTGATGTAAAAACGTCACCGCATTAATCAGCTGTAAATACTTCATATGATCACGGCGAGTACGGGTTTTATCCGCCAGGAATGTCAATTGATTGGCAAAGGGATTCACGACCGCAAGCGGCGTTAATAAGCGTTGAGCGTTTTGATGTTTGTGCTCAATGAGCTGTTTTTGCTGGGTTCTTAATAGACCTTCCAGTGTTTGCGACTCACGCTGTAGCTTGTGGATCGCTTTGGTTTGTTCTCGGCTTTCATTGACGGTGAGCACAAGACATCGATTTAAAAGTTCCTCATCAACATCAATAGCTGTCGTGGTAAAGAACAACATAATCGGCCCTTCCACTTCATAGCTTTGCGTTTCCAGCTGGCCCGTTGATTCATTTTTGCCGGTACTGGCCATGGTAATTTTGCCTTCGCTCTGCAGCAGTTTTAAGGCGTAGCTCGCATTGTGTGCGCCCTCTTCTTCTGCAATCGCTAACACCTTGTTTTTCAGATTCGTCTGCCCCATATAAAAAAGGCTTTGTGCTGACATAGCCGAGAATTGCACCCGTGATTCTTCGGGAACAAAGGCCAGTATGGATTCCATCAAGGCGCTTTTACCGGCGGCTGAACTGGATTGAATCACCACAGCCAAGGGTTTGTTTAATTGGCGACTGGTCACGGCTAAAAAACCGACTAATTTATTGACCGACTCACCCACCACACCACAGGCGGTAAAATCATTGAGGATGTTTTCTAGTAGATTGGGGTGACGTAAAAAGGTTAAGGCTTCACGTTCTTCTTGCGGGGTTAATGTCACTTGCTCATTAACCGCCAAGGTATCATTGATATGCTGGTTTTGTAGATCTTCGAGCGTACAGAGCAACTTGCCCATATCACTTTTAATCAAGCTGTGATCCAGCCCCAGTTCAAGGGCTGATTGTTTGATAAAAAAGCTGCGTTGCTTGGCGCTGTAGAGATCCAGGTTATCGATAAAAATCTGATCATTATGGCTGGCGAGTAAGTTTATTTTTAGCTGCTCATAGGTGTTGTTTTTCTGCAAGCCGCGCACTCGATAACGGCGGCTTTCATAGTGGATAATGATTTCTTTACCGCTAACCTCTACATTGTCTTGATCAGTATTTGAGACTGTATTGATAGGGCTATTCAGCAATTCTTGCACCTCTTCCAATGAGTCTAAAACGGCATCAGCGGCTAAATGAGAAGTTGTCTGCTCGTTATCACTTACTACTGTTACAGATTCTGATTGCTCTTCTGGCTCTTTTTCTTTAGCGGCTATTACAGCTTGAGAGGTCGCTTGGGGTTGTGCCACCTGCGTTTGCTGTGCGATCGCTCGACTGATCTGTAAATCAACATCATCAAGCAATACCGTTTGATCATGTAATGAAGTGATGGGTGGCGCTTCACCCTCCCCCATATACACCGCTTTGCTGATCACCAGCGCTAAACTTTTGGCAGCAGGCTTGACCGTAACGGCGTATTCGTTCACATCCATTTTTTTGGGGAACTGCACCCTGAAACAAGCTAAACCTTGTTGCTGTAGTCGTTGAGCCAATTCCTCTGCGGCTTTATTGCCGGCCAGATCATTATCGTAGGCAATCAATACCCGTTGGATATTGCTTTCAATCAGCAGCTTTTCATGAGCATCGCTAAAGCCATTGGTGCCGAAACTGGCTAGCACAGGCTTGAAACCGTTTACCCAGAATGTCATCGCATCAACCAGTGATTCACACAGAATGATTTCGCGGGTGTTTTGTACCGCTTCACTGTGCCACACGGTTTCCAGGGGAGCGGGTAAATAACGGTGCACCACCGGATTACCGGCACTTTTCTTGATGAGTTTGCGGCCATAGGCTTGTTGCACATCACCCGTATCACTCAATACCGGCACAACAATCGAGCCCTTAAAAAACTCATGACCGGATTCTCGCACCAGACCCAAAGCCTGCAACTGCTGGCGTACTGCATGGCCTGCGCTGGAACTACGGTTAGGCAAGGTACGCATTAAGCTTTGATCGGCATAGCCCAGCTGGAAATACTCAATCAGTTCAGGATCAGCCAAACCGCGTTGTTCTAAATACGCTAAACCCTTATCGCTGCTTTTTAATGTGTGGTGATAATGCGAAAACACTTGTTTTAAGAGAGTTTGATCATCTTCAGAGGGGGTAATTGTCGTATTGGCGGCTGTAGCGGCTAAAGAAGATATGGGGGTTTGCTCAGCTTTGGGCTGACTATCCAGACTCACTGCACCTGGCAAACACGGCTGCAGGCGTTCGACTGCTGCTCTAAAATCGAGGCTTTCGGTTTTCATTAGCCAGTCAATCACTGAGCCGCCCTGATTACAGGCTCCCAGGCAATGCCACAGGTTTTTATGGGGGGTAATCACTAAGGACGGTGTTTTGTCATCATGGAACGGACAGCACATGACATAATCGCGGCCCTGCTTTTTGAAGGAATAGCCCTGTTCTTTTATCAGCCATAATAAACCTACCTCTGATTTAATGCAGCTGATCAGTTTGTCATCAAAACGTGCCATAAATCTGCCTTTTACAAAAACCTTGTCAACATCTTTTTCCATAAATAACCCTGTTGCAGAGTACTCTATAATAGGGTATTGTCAACTCTAATTTAAAAACCTGGGGTATTCTTGATGGCGTCAAATCAGAAATTGGTAAGTAAAATGACGCCAGAAGATAAGATTTTTTATCGTGAGCTTGGTCAGCGAATAGCTAAATATCGTAAGGTTCAAAACCTTACACAAGTGCAATTAGCTAAGATGCTTGGGATTGCACAACAAACAATGGCCCACTATGAGGGGGGTAGCTTGCGCATTGCCGTAGCATTATTAAAGCCTGTATCTGAAGCACTAGAGGTTTCAGTGGAGAATTTATTGAATGAGACACCTATTGAGACAAAAAAGAAGCCGGGACCTAGTTCTAAGCTACAGCAACAGATAGAGAAGATTCAGCGATTACCAAGAACTAAACAGAAATTTGTTATGGAGATGTTGGATACAGTAATACAGCAGGCTTCTTAGCGGCTAAATAACGGCAACTAAAAAAGCGACTAAGAAAAGAACCTGTGGCGGCTAAATTATTCCCCTGCTGCTGTGGGTTGGGGAAGTTGTCTCTACTCATAAGTAATCATTATTCAAACGTACATCATTAACCAGAGATACCTTCACTTGTCACGCCGCTTGCTGCTCTTATGGATGTCCTGTAAGTGTTGTTCTGTCACCGACCCCTTTAACTGGTTGATCAAATTAAATTCGATACGACCCCTTTCCT
>PIVM01000687.1 GCA_003353945.1 Gammaproteobacteria bacterium | reverse complement strand
TATAATTAGATTATACGCTTCAGGGTTATTGGCGTAGTAGTTAGCAACAATAGTGTCGTTAATATCAAAATAATGAGCCACTTCCTTATTATTAGCAGTATCTGCTCCGTTAGGAATGTTCCATATATCGGTGTCAACAAAGATGTAACTTGGCGTAGTTATGACCTCTTGAGCCTGTACACCGATACAAATAAGTAATGCAAATATTGTCTTTTTCATAGTATAAAAGTTTATGTATAATTTATTTACCTTTTTTTATAAATATCTCCGTTGTAAACACTAGCATAAACATCACCGTTAGGTGAAGCAGCCATGCCATACCACCACTGCCTTGTAGTTTGACCGAGTGCAACGAAATTACCAGTTCCGCCAGTCTGTTTGTAAATATCACCATTAAGAACACTAGCATAAACATCACCATCAGGGGCAGCAGCCATACCCGTCCAACCCCTTGACGTTTGACCGAGTTCAATAAAATTCCCTACACCACCAGTCTGTTTGTAAATATCACCATTACCAACACAAGCATAAACATCACCATCAGGGGTAGCAGCCACATCATGCCACTGCTTTCTCGCTTGGTTAAGTGCAATAAAATTACCCTCACCGCCAGTCTGTTTATAAATATCTCCTTTGTGAACACAAGCATAAACATCACCGTTAGGGGCAGCAGCAATACCATTCCAATTCCTTGTAGTTTGACCGAGTGCAATAAAATTACCCACTCCACCAGTCTGTTTGTAAATATCTCCGTTGTTCCAAACACAAGCATAAACATCACCGTTAGGGGCAGCAACCATGCCCGTCCAATTCCTTTCCGTTTGACCGAGTGCAACGAAATTACCCTCACCACCGGTCTGTTTGTAAATATCTCCGTCTTTAACACTAGCATAAACATCACCGTTAGGGGCAGCAGCAATACCATACCAAAGCCTTGACGTTTGATTAAGGGCTATAAAAGGAGGGATCACTACTTCGGTTTTGATGAAATACGGCCCATTTGCCCAGTTGATGGTGGCGAAATTTCCACTTACAACTGTTCCGCTACCAATTTCTAAACTTGCTAAACCATCCGCGTTGG
>PIVM01000240.1 GCA_003353945.1 Gammaproteobacteria bacterium | reverse complement strand
CCATGATCACGTTGTACCTTTTTTTGTTTTCTCCAGCTTAGCACCAAACGCTGCACTGTCGTGTCGTGTGAGTCAGTGGTTTCAATCACCCAATGTGTTTTGCAATTACAATCCCTTTGGCTTCTGTTAGGTTCCGTATGGGCGGCAGTGGCTTAACACAACAAAGTGCCGTGTGTTCCCTTTACTGTCCTGAGTGTGAAAAAAGTCAATGACTAGCATCGTCTTACTGAGGGTGAGGCAAGCCCAACCCCGGGTAAAAGCAAAGTAAACTATTGCTGCCCCTCACCGCACCACCGGATGGACACATATTCAATGTCCTGTGCAGTCCATACTTCCCATGATAAAGACAGGGATGGCGTGCAAGCCTGGGTAGAACTCGTAGAATACTTCGAGTACACACAACGCCACCTAAGACTCAGAGAATACAGAAACAAATACGAGCAACTCACTCTGAAAGATGCGGAAGGCCCAGAAGCCTTATATTTAGAAATGCTATGACTGGAAAAGCAAATGGAGCGCCTAGGCGAAACTGTCACGAGGGAAGCCTCGACAGATAAATTTCTACAAGCAGTTGAAAATGATTATAAAGAGGAAGTAAGGGTATACGAAGCAACAATGTTTAGTGGGACGCCCATGTCCACCGGAAATCTCATGGAGATGATACGACGCAGCAGTAAATCAATCACAGATAAGAACCAATACGACAGTGCACTGAGATGCGAATTTTGCCAAAGAACGAACCATAATGAAAAAAATTGCTGGATAAAGAATCCGTCCCTAAAGAAACTGCACGAGAGGACACGCAGCATGACAACAAGAAATAAAAGTAGAACCGGCAACCTAAGAACTTACAAAGAAAAAGAGAAGAAAATTTCTTGCTACACTTGTGGAAAGACAGGCCACATAGCCAGAAACTGCTGGAACAACAAAAATGAGGCATCGGAAAATGCATTCTTAGGGTTTGTGGCAACAAATAAAAATGAAGACCAAAAGGAAGTGGAATACGTTGATTCCGGGGCAAGCAAGCACGCGGCTTCTAAAAGGGAAGACTTCATACCAGGCTCATTGCAGAAGATTGAAGGACAGGGAGTTCGGCAAGCGGACGGGACCCTACTCAAGGCAACACACGTGGGAACCCGGGCCATCCAACACAAGAACGGCCGGACATTAACACTACATGAAGTGTATCTTGTACCTAAGCTGAGTATCAAACTCATCTCGGTCACCGCGTTAACAAAATCAGGATACACGGTAATATTCTCCCAAAACGAAGGAAAGATAAGGAACAAAAGGCAAGAGATTTTACCGCTGACGAGGTCCGATAGAGCCTGGATCTTCCCGTCAACGCAGAAAACAGAAGAAGCCTACCTTACCACGATGGACGCAACAATCTTACACAATAAATTAGGACATCCTGGTGGGAGAAAACTAGAACAGGCGGCCAAGCGCAAAGGCATAAAACTTACAGGAGAAATACCCCTATTGGAAAACTGTGAGGCCTGCCTTCTATCCAAACCCATGAGAAGTCCGATCGTGTCAACGAGTACACCGAGTGGGGAAATCACGGTACAGGTGGATGGACTACCGTGGAAAGGCGGACTGAATGGACAACAAGGGGTCATCACCTTTACCCACAGAAAGAACAAAGTGACCAAAGTCTATAACTACAAACAAAAAAGCGAAGCCCCGATAATCTTGGAGCACTACTTAAGCCAAGTGTCGCCACAGCTTAATCCCAGAGTTACGTGTATACAAACAGACCCCGGAACTGAATTTATCAGCAAAGAATGGAGGAAAGTTTGCACAAGATATGGAGTCAGGAGCAGAACCTGCCCTACGGATACCCCACAGCTGAACGGACAAGTGGAAAAGGAACAAGCCACGCTAACAGCTATGACGAGAGCTAATCTCACCCACGCACAAGCTCCTAAACAGTACTGGCCCTTGGCACTACAAGCGGCTAGTTATCAAAAGAATAGGATACCTCATGATGGAATAGGAGGCGACATACCCATTGAACGAGCAACAAATAAGAAGGTCACCCTGAAAAATTTGAGAGTATGGGGCTGTGCAGCGTACGTACAGATAAATCCTAAAGATCGAAAGGGCAAAAGCCAGGACGTGCGGTGGAAAGGGATCTTCGTGGGGTACTCGCCGCATTCTCCCGAGTGGCTTATCCTTGACACAAGATCCAATAAGATCAGAACATCTTCGAACGTACGTTTTGCAGAAGATGTAAGCGGGTTCCAACCAACCATACGAAACAGGTTAACACCTGATACGTATAACGCAGGTAGTTGGGAAGCAGAAATAAACTGCAATGATGATCTAGAAGACGAGACAAACTCGGCCGAAGAACATGAAAATGAACAGAAAGACGTAAATCAACCAGGTACAAATGATTTCTTGAGAAAATGGATACAGGGAGATTACACGTCACAAAAAGGTGAAAATCGCAACACTGAAGATAGTGATGATGAAGAAGTTAACATTACTCAGAATGAGTTAGAAAAGATTACTAAAGGCGACTCACCAAAAACCAAACACAACTGCAAATCAGGCCAGTCACACGGAGTAGGACGAGACCAACTCGGTATGATAAACACTCTCACCGACGAAGATATTCCAAGGAACGCAAGGGAAGCGTTATCCAGCGAGACATGGAGACAGTCAATGGAAGACGAGTTTGATGCTCACATCAAGAATAAAACTTGGGACCTCATTGAATGGAAACCTGAAATGAACCTTACAGGATCTACGTGGACTTTTAAAGTCAAAAGGGATGAAAATGGGACACCTATCAAGTATGAATCCCGACTATGTGCTCAAGGCTACAGCCAAATTCCCGGAATAGACTACGATACAACATATGCTCCAGTAGTAGACGTAAATACCATCAGGTTACTGCTCTGCTTTGCCGCTAACCAATCTCTAACAATTTATCAAGCAGATATACCGACCGCCTATCTAAATGCCGAGCTGAATGACAAGGTCTACATGAAGCAGCCTGTAGGCTTCATAATGCCCCCCACGAAAAAGAACGAGATGGTATGCTCACTGAACAAGGCCATCTATGGACTCAAACAATCAGGCAGGCGATGGTGGTCACTGCTCCACAAGTTCATCATCGAAATGGGTTATACCCAATTCAGCGTTGACCCGTGCCTCTATCACCTAAAGAGCGGCCATGATAAAAGCTTTATAGCCATCTATGTGGATGATATTCTCCTGGTTAGTTCTTCCAATAAAATGCGGAACAACACACTACGACTACTAGAAGAGAAGTTCAACGCCAAGATCATAGGCCTTGCAACTTGGATACGTTCGTTGCACATCACGCAATCAAGCAATCGAGTCACTATGGATCAAACAACATACATCGATACGATGTTGAGACGTTACGGAATGGCATCATGTAATTCAGCTCATACCCCAATGGCTACGTCTGCCTCAGTACAGTCGGATAAAGACCATATCCTATCTGAAACAGATCACGCGTTATATAGGTCCATTGTGGGATCACTCATGTACGTAGCAACATGCACTCGACCTGACATTTGCTTTGCAGTCGGCGAATTAGGGAGGTTCACCCATCGACCCATACAGGCGCACCTTAACGCAGCAAAACGTATACTCCGGTATCTGCAGGGAACGAGAAGCCTCCGAATTACGTACCAACCAGGATTAGGGATTGACAAAGCACCAAAATTGATTGGCTACGCTGACGCAGATTTTGCAAGCGATGTGGATACACGAAAGTCAATATCTGGACAAGTATTCATGTATGGCGGCTCACCTGTAGCATGGAGGAGTAAGCGACAATCAGTCACAGCCACCTCCACAACTGAAGCAGAATACATTGCCCTCAGCGAATGTAGCAAGACATCGATGACATTAGGTAATATTGTAAAAGAACTGACAGACACTGATCCCTTTCCCATTGAAATATGCGAAGACAACAGGGCAGCATCTTTGATTGCGAGGAACGAATCGTCCATAAGGAGAACCAAGCATATAGACGTGAAATATCATCACATCAAGGACCTGGTCGACTCAAATCGGATTCTCATTACAGATATATCTTCCGAAAATCAATTGGCTGACATCTTTACTAAACCTCTTCCACGTGATAAACACCAAACGTTTACTTATCACCTTCTAACAGAAAATCCGGACTGATTTATCCAAGAAATATTGGTCACATAACATTCTCACCTCCGTCTAAGAAATCACGGCACTACGGATCGAATGGGTGGGAGTGAACAGATATTAATATATGTTTATGTATATACACCTATATCGTGTATATGCACTCAAGTGTTGTACGTACACCTATCCAAGTGTACGTTTATATGTTGTGTGTCGTCATGTTGTGGTTCACGGTTTATTCAAATATTTGAACTAAACTT
>PIVM01000016.1 GCA_003353945.1 Gammaproteobacteria bacterium | reverse complement strand
CTTACATCTGATAAAAATTTCATGAAACAAACAAAGCTGCCAGCATTAATAAATATTGGCGCTAAATCAATCAAGATGCCTAGTGAGGTTAATGTATAAAAAGAAGTTAAAGGTCCGCTTTGGATTATGCTTGCCTCAAAGGGGCGCTCGCACAAAGGTCCGCTACGTGGAAGGAGTCAGCTCACGAATAAATCAAATTCCCTGCGATAAGCAAAACCTCAGCGACCGCTATCTCTAACAAGTATGCACTGGCCTTCGTGCAATTCAAATTGCTGATATTAGCTGGATGTGGAGGTTGTTGAAATGGAGTCGCAACAGGTATTTAATAACTAAGCAAATCCAGTCTGGGAGCTGGTTCGGGTTTTTTTCCAAGAATACATTAGTCTCTACCTGGGTTAAGTCGCTGGACGATGAAGCAGCGTATAAACAAGAAGCTGCTGAGCTATGTGCAAATGCGTATAGGGATGAACGACTGGCTATTCATTATGGTAACAATTACTGCTGTCTTACCAGTAAAATCCGAGAGCCAGGCTGATTTCTTCAGCCGTGTCTTTGTGGTAGGAGAAACGCAGGTCGGCATCTTGACGTAACTGGTAGCGCGTGGTGAGCTTCAGTTTGTTAGTGGTATCCGTAGTCCCTGCCATATATTCCCGGTGCTCGATCCCCAACATGCTTCTCAAGTCGTTACTGATATTGATAGCCGCCGCCGCTGATGCCCTCACGAAGCTGTTACCACTGCCATTTCGATTGTCTTGCAGACCTGCACCGACATACCCTGCAAGCAGCAGTTCAGGCACCAGTGAGATAGCATAGCCTTTATCGGCCTGGATATTGGCGATCAGGCAGTCATCTTTACAGGCGAGGTTTTGGTGCTCACCACCAGCATTAGTAGCCAGGCTCGCCCCAGACTTTGGCCGATTATGAAAAGGGGGGCTGGTCATGATTGTAGCCATTAAGCCAGAGAAAACTGGATTCTATGTCAGTGATCACGCCTGGCAAACAAGCCTTTCTCTTGCAGCGACAACGATAGTTTTTTTGACCGTTGTACAAGAACTATAGCTAAAGACTGTTATCGGCAACGGCGATTTCGCAAATATTTCAGGGCAGAGTGCATCAGAAAAGTGGGTGCATCAAATTCGTCTAAATCGGTTATTCGCAGACACAGCCTGAAACGATCCCTTTTTGGGAGGATGACGACTTTGGCAATAGTCAGGTGGGTATTCATAAGTCGCCACATCAGATACAGATTTTCATATTCAAATTGTCGGTTCAGAATATCAAAAAACCCGAATCAGCCAGCTGATCCGGGTTCTTTTTTTACAAAAAACTTACTCGTTTCTTGCTTTTGCCTTTGGTAAAACCGCCTAATCTATTTTAAATTAATAGGCTAGGTGTAAAACGATGTACTACACAGAGTAGTACATATCAAACTCAACCGGGTGGGTGGTCATATTCAGTTTTTCCACTTCTTCGGATTTGAGCCCAATGTAGGCATCAATCATATCGTCATCCATTACGCCGCCAGCGGTCAGGAATGCACGATCGGCATCCAGCGCTTGCAGGGCTTGATCCAGGCTGGAGGCAACAGTCGGGATCTTCAGGCCTTCCTCTGGAGGCAGGTCATACAGGTCTTTGTCAGCTGCATCGCCGGGATGAAGCTTGTTCTGGATGCCGTCCAGGCCAGCCATCAACAAGGCGGTAAAGGCCAGGTAGGGATTGGCAGTTGCATCAGGGAAGCGCACCTCAACACGGCGTGCTTTGGCGCTGTTCACGTAGGGTATGCGAATTGAGGCCGAGCGGTTACGAGCTGAGTAGGCCAGCATTACGGGCGCTTCAAAGCCGGGTACCAAACGCTTGTAGGAGTTGGTTGAGGCATTGGCGAAGGCATTAATCGCGCGGGCATGTTTGATAATACCGCCGATAAAGAAAAGCGCTGTTTCGCTGAGCCCGGCGTAGCTGTCGCCGGCAAATACGTTCTGTCCGTCTTTGGCCAGTGACATATGTACGTGCATGCCAGAACCGTTATCGCCAACCAGTGGTTTGGGCATAAAGGTTGAGGTCTTGCCATAGGCGTGCGCTACATTGTGTACGCAGTATTTCAGAACCTGAACTTCGTCAGCCTTTTTGGTCAGGGTGTTGGGGCCGATGCCAATTTCACATTGACCGGCTGTGCCCACTTCGTGATGGTGCACTTCAACTTCAAGGTTCATTTGTTCCATGGCGGCACACATGGCGGCGCGCAGGTCGTGCAGGCTATCGACCGGTGGAACCGGGAAATACCCCCCTTTGATGCCAGGGCGGTGACCGATATTGCCATCGTCGTAATGGTGTGATGAGGACCAGGCGGCTTCTTCAGATGAAATGCTGTAGCCAGCACCGCCGATATCGGCATGCCATTTCACATCGTCAAAGACAAAAAATTCTGGTTCAGGGCCAAATAATGCACTATCGGCAATGCCGGTTGCGCGTAAATATTCTTGTGCGCGATCAGCAACAGAACGTGGGTCGCGGTTGTAACCCTGGCCGGTTGTGGGCTCAACGATGTTGCAGCGGATAATGATTGTGGGTTCGTCGGTGAAGGGGTCTAATACGGAGGCTTCATCGTCCGGCATCAGAATCATGTCGGACTCATTAATGCCTTTCCAGCCCGAGATTGAAGAGCCGTCAAACATTTTGCCGTCTTCGAAGAAATCAACATCAACCTCTTTGGATGGTATAGAGACGTGCTGCTCTTTGCCTCGTGTGTCGGTGAAGCGCAGGTCTACCCATTTCGCTTCGTTTTCTTGTATCAGTTTCAGAGTGTTCTCTGACATGTTTTCCTCCGTTTACATAGGTGCCTTTATAAGGCTGAATCCGGGATGGCGTTTGTTGCAGCCAGCTGGTTTTTTCTGCGATGCTTCAATTTGGAGCAGGGGCCACGCAATAACGTGCTTCAGTCGAAGAAGCCCTTATCGCTGTAAAACGTGTTATTGAGAGTGTTACTCGTTTTGCGGCGGGCTGAAAAGCAACGGATTATAAAGGGTTTGCCTCGGGTTGCTAGTATTGCCGTTAAAAAAACACAATGGCCTCTTGCTAGTGCTCCAAAAGTCATTACTGATCTGAGCGGTATGCAATCTGTATGCCATGGCGTTGCGGGTGACTAAGCTGTTGTTTTAGAACAATACTACTGAGCAAGGAAAGTGGCAGGCTCGGCACTTTGGCACCAATATAGTGCGCGGCGAAATCATGTGTACCATGTTGGTGCGCTAGATCATTTTTTGTTTTCTGCGCAATCACGCTATTGAAATTGTTATAATGCGCGCCGTTCTGAACGGGGTATCACATTTATGCAGTTTATCGTTAAGCTATTTCCTGAAATCACTATTAAAAGCAAACCGGTGCGTAAGCAATTTACGCGTCAGCTCCGCGATAATCTGCGTGCATTGTTAACGCGCATTGATCCGGCTATAGATGTGCAACGCGATTGGGACAAGATTCGTATTGAGTCACCTGAGTTGGGAGAGGTTGATTATGCTGAGGTGGTTGCGGTGTTATCCAATACACCGGGCATTGCTCATTTTCTTGAAGTGTTGAGCTTTCCACTGGGTGATGAGCAGGATACGTATGAAAAAACGCTATCAGTATACGGTCCCCTGCTAACGGCCAAAACCTTTGCTGTGCGATGTAAGCGTTCGGGATCTCATTCCTTTAGCTCTGGTGACATTGAGCGCCATGTGGGCGGTGGGTTGAATCAGAACACGGATGCTGCGGGAGTCAACCTTACAAATCCGGATATTACCGTGTTGCTGGAAATACGCGACGATACGCTCTTTATCGTCAAGCAGCGTTATCCGGGGCTAGGTGGATTTCCCATGGGCAGTCTTGATCCGGTTTTATCGCTGATTTCTGGAGGATTTGATTCGCCGGTTGCCAGTTACCTGACAATGAAGCGTGGATTGCGCACCCATTTTTGTTTTTTTAATCTCGGTGGACGGGCACATGAGATTGGCGTCAAAGAGGTTGCTCTGTATTTGTGGATGAAATATGGCGCATCACACCGAGTAAAGTTCATTACCGTGCCTTTTGAGGAGGTGGTCGCTGAGATTCTCCAGAGCGTAGAAAATTCTCAGATGGGTGTCATTCTTAAGCGCATGATGCTAAGGGCTGGCGAAGCGGTCGCCGATGAGTTGGGTGTTCAGGCATTGGTTACTGGGGAAAGCGTGGCACAGGTGTCCAGTCAGACCCTGGCTAACCTGTCGGTGATTGATGCGGTGAGTAATAGACTGGTATTAAGGCCACTGGCAACAGCGGATAAAAATGACATTATTAATATTGCGCGGCAGATTGGTACGGAGCCTTTTGCTGCAGTGATGCCGGAATATTGTGGTGTGATATCGGTCAAGCCCACCACACGCGCCAAACCGGAAAAAATTGACGTTCAGGAAGAGCAGTTTGATTTTACGGTGTTGGAGCGAGCAATCGCCAGTGCCAGTTTTCAAACCATCAACGAGTTGGTGCTGGAGGATTTAACCACGCAGGACGTTGAAGTGATCAGTGTGCCGGTGCAAGAAAGCATAATTATTGATGTTCGCCATCCTGATGAGCAGCAGCGTAAACCCTTGGATGTATCTGGGGTGGAGGTGCAAACCATCCCTTTTTATGCATTGCACAGCCGTTTTGCAGAAATGGATCAATCCAGGCGTTATTTCCTTTATTGCGACAAGGGCGTTATGAGTAAATTGCACGCAAGCCATTTGGTGGAGGAGGGGCATCGCAATGTGGGTGTATACCGACCGGCAAAACGCGTTTCCTCATAAGTTGGGAGCGCGTTAGTATGTAGATAGTATGTAGTTAGTAGGTGGAAGGGTGCAATAAGCTTGCACATTACACCTGCAAACTAAATCACATCCAGACTATGCAGAAAGACCAGAATTATCCCTATTGGAGAGAATACCCTCAGGCTGGCATACCATAGGTTAAACCAGAAGTTTGCTGTGTCTGACAAGGCGCGGCGGGCGGCACTGCGTCGCATGATCCAGCCTACGAAGATGGCGATCAACAAGCCTCCCAGCGGCAACATAATATTTGAGGCGATGTGGTCCATCCACTCAAAGGCATAGCGCCCCTCTTTGTCATCCAGCCAGTTGTTGGAGTAGATGCACGCCAGACCGCCAAGCCATCCCAGACCGGCAAGTAAGGCGGTCGCCAGCCAGCGCTTGACACCGAGCTTTTCCAGCCAGGCAACGCCGGGTTCCAGCAGTGAGATGGATGAACTCCAGGCTGCGACGGATACCAGGAGAAAAAACAGGGTGCCGAAAATAATGCCGCCTGGCATATGACCAAAGGCAATGGGCAGGGTGACAAACATCAGGCCTGGTCCTTTAGCGGCTTCCAGGCCATTGGCGAATACCAATGGAAATATCGCCATGCCAGCGACCAGCGCGATGACTGTATCCAGTATGGCGACTATGAAGACGGTTTTTGCAACTGAAGCATTTTCAGGCATATAGGAGCCGTAGACCATAATGGCGCCCATGCCCAGGCTGAGCGTAAAGAAGGCGTGTCCCAGGGCGACCAGCACGGCTTCACCACTGAGCTTGGAGAAATCAACGCTGAACATAAAATTCAGCCCGGCGTTAAAATCACCTTCTGCAAGGCTATATCCGAGCAGGATCAGCAGCAGTATAAACAACAGCGGCATTAACAGGCGCACTGCAGTGCCCAGCCCGGCAGTGACGCCCAGGGCGACAACAATGGCTGTCAGAATGATAAAAACAGTATGTGAAATAATTAGCTGCGTGGGATCACTCAGAAAATCAGCAAATAATTGCCCTGCCTGCCCGGCATCAATATTGCTAAAACTGCCATTGATGGCTTTGACAACGTAGTCCAAAGCCCAGCCGGCCACCACGCTGTAGAATGACAATATCAGCAATCCGGCAAGAACGCCGGAGACGCCGATAATAGCCCACCAGGCTTTGGCATCGTTTTGTCGTGAGAGGCTGATCATGGTGTGGATGGGGTCGGTTCTGCCTGTACGCCCCAGCAGGACTTCAGCCATCATCACGGGAATACCCACGATGGCGATACACGCGAGGTAAACCAAGACAAAAGCGCCGCCGCCATATTCACCGGTTATGTAGGGGAATTTCCAAATATTGCCCAAACCGACTGCCGACCCGGTCGCGGCCATTATAAAGGTCCAGCGGCTAGACCAATGGGTGTAGCTAGTCTTGTTGCGCTTACTCATAGGGTTTCCTGTATTGTGGTATCACTCCGCCCGCGTGGCACATTGTACTGATAAACGGAAAGATTAAAACCGTATCGGCGATATCCGATCTGCAAGTTATCGGACACTAGTGTATAATGCGCGCCCGTTTTGCCCCAGAATTGACCATTTCAGGTATTTTACAGTGATAGAGAAGTTACGAAATATTGCCATTATCGCCCATGTTGACCACGGAAAAACCACGCTGGTCGACAAGTTGTTGCAGCAGTCGGGTACTTTAGAGCGCAAGGATCAGGGAACCGAGCGCATCATGGACTCTAATGATCAGGAGCGTGAGCGTGGTATCACTATCCTGGCTAAGAACACCTCCATTAAATGGAATGGCTATCGTATCAATATTGTGGATACGCCAGGACATGCGGATTTTGGTGGTGAGGTCGAAAGAGTGTTGTCGATGGTGGATTCGGTGCTTCTGCTGGTTGATGCCGTTGAAGGTCCCATGCCGCAAACCCGCTTTGTCACACAAAAGGCATTTGAGCAGGGTTTGCATCCCATTGTTGTCGTCAACAAGGTTGATCGCCCTGGTGCGCGCCCTCATTGGGCGGTGGACCAGGTGTTTGACTTGTTTGATCGTCTTGGGGCTAGTGAGGAGCAGCTGGACTTTCCAGTGATATACGCATCGGCCCTGAACGGTGTGGCTGGACTGGAAGAGGATCAGCTGGGCACCGATATGACAGCGTTGCTGGAGATGATTATCGATAAGGTGCCAGTGCCGGTGGTCGATGATGCAGGATCATTACAGATGCAGATTTCAGCACTCGATTACAACAGCTATGTGGGTGTCATTGGCGTGGGTCGGATCACGCGGGGAAAACTCAAATCCGGGGATTCGGTTATTGTTGTGGGTCGCGAAGGCGGTGAGCGTAAGGCCCGTGTGCTTCAAGTAATGGGTTATCACGGTTTGGAGCGGATAGAGATAGATCAAGCAAGTGCTGGCGATATTGTCTGTATTACAGGTGTTAGTGGATTGAATATTTCAGACACGCTGTGTGACCCACTGACGATTGATGCATTGCCAGCGCTCAGTGTAGATGAGCCCACCGTTAGCATGACCTTTCAGGTCAATGATTCTCCCTTTGCGGGTCAGGATGGCAAATTTGTCACGTCACGCAATATCAAAGAGCGATTGGAACAGGAATTGATCCATAATGTGGCATTGCGCGTTGAACAGGGCGATAGCGTCGATAAGTTTCGGGTTTCCGGTCGAGGGGAGTTACATCTCTCTGTGTTAATTGAAACGATGCGCCGGGAAGGTTATGAGCTTGGAGTGTCCCGCCCAGAAGTGATTCAAAAGCTGGTCGATGGTCAGTTGCAGGAGCCTTTTGAGCAGGTGGTGATTGATGTTGAGGATCAGCATCAGGGCTCAGTGATGGAGGAGCTCGGCCTGCGCAAGGCTGAGCTTGTCAATATGCAGCCCGATGGTAAGGGTCGGGTAAAGCTGGAGTTTATCGTGCCATCGCGCGGTTTGATTGGATTCCGTTCCCAATTTCTAACGATGACCTCAGGGTCAGGGATTATGACGAGTATTTTTGACCATTATGGCCCGGTTAAGGCTGGAGAGACAGCCCGTCGTCAGAACGGTGTGCTGGTTTCCATGGCGAAAGGAAAAACCCTGGCTTATGCGTTATTCACGCTGCAGGACAGGGGGCGCCTTTTTGTTGGTCATGGTTTGGATATATACGAAGGGCAAATAATGGGGGTTCACTCGAGAGGTAATGACCTGAGTGTCAATCCAACGAAGGCCAAACAGTTGAACAATATTAGGGCATCGGGAATGGATGAGGCGCTGACGCTAAGCCCACCGATCAAACACAGTCTGGAGCAGGCCCTGGAGTTTATTGAAGAAGATGAGCTGGTGGAAGTGACGCCTAGTCACATACGGCTACGTAAAAAGCTGCTGACTGATATCGAGCGTAAACGAGCAGGTAGAAGCAAGTCAGCCTCCGCTTAAGGACAAATTGTTCTGGCGCAGATTCGGGTCGAGGTATAGGCTTATCAGAGTTGATCCTTATAAAGTTTGATCCAGTGTGGCGAGGGACAAGCAACGATGCTGATTTTATATCCTGATATCAAGCCTTACGCAGAGCACCGTTTATCGGTCGGCGGCCCTCACGAGCTATATATAGAGGAGTGCGGAAACCCCAAGGGTATTCCGATACTGTTTGTACACGGCGGTCCTGGAGCGGGCTGTTCCTGTAGGGATCGCTGTTTTTTTGATCCAGAAAAATACCGAATTATCCTTTTTGACCAGCGTGGTGCAGGGCGCGCAACACCGCATGCAGAGCTGTCTGATAATACATCGTCGGATCTGGTTGCTGATATTGAGAAAATTCGCAAGTATTTCAAGATTAAACGTTGGTTGCTTTTTGGCGGTTCCTGGGGTTCTACGCTGAGCTTGTTGTATGCGCAAACCCACACCGACAAGGTGATGGGGCTTATTTTGCGAGGGATCTTCCTGTGCCGTAAAACGGATTTTCATTGGTTCTACCAGGAGGGTGCCAGTCGTATTTTCCCCGAATACTGGGAGGACTACTGTCATCCCATTCCTGTTTCCGAGAGAGATGATTTTATAGGTGCTTACTACGCGCGTTTAACAGGTGATAATGAGTTGGTGAGAATGGCTGCTGCAAAAGCATGGTCGTTATGGGAGGCGCATTGTGCCACCTTGCGGCCCTGCCACAGTATTGTGGAACATTTTATGGAGCCTCATACAGCCACTGCGTTAGCACTGATTGAAACGCATTATTTTCGAAATAGTGCGTTTTTGGCAGAAAATCAGTTGATTGATCAGGCGCACCGACTTGAAGGAATCCCGGGCATTATTGTACATGGGCGCTACGATATGATCTGCCCATTGGATAATGCGGTGCAATTGCACCATGTGTGGCACGATGCGCAGTTAAATATCGTTCGAGACGCAGGGCATGCTTCCTCAGAGCCGGGCATTGTAGACGCCTTGGTGCGTGCTACACGTGAGATGGCTCGACGCTTTGACTCGGAGATTGGATAAGCGAGCTGTGAATTAATGCGAGTCTAAAGAGGCAGTCTGTGCGAGCTTTGATTCAGAGAGTAAAAGAAGCCAGGGTCGAGGTGGCCGGTAGTACGATCGGTTCGATTAAGCAGGGGTTACTCGTGTTTGTGGCAGTGGAAAAGGACGATCAGGAATCTCACGCTGACAAACTTCTGCATAAATTGTTACATTATCGTGTGTTTGCTGATGTTGAAGGCAAGATGAATTGCAATGTACAGCAAGTCACCGGTGGATTATTGCTTGTATCTCAGTTTACTCTTGCGGCAGATACGCGAAAGGGGCTGCGCCCCGGCTTTTCTTGCGCTGCCTCACCTCAAGAAGCGGAACGACTTTACGACTATCTGCTCGCACAGGCCCAGCAGGCATATACAGATGTTGCGAGTGGTGAATTTGCCGCTAATATGCAAGTGCATCTAGTCAATGATGGGCCGGTGACGTTTTTGTTGGACGTGTGACAGGATAAGCTGCATGTTGGCAATGCAGATTAAGGGAGATCGGGCCTGTTAGGCGTTTAAATCTGGAATTAAACCGCTTTCCATTTTAACAATCATTTCTTTCAGCAGTAATTTGCGTTTTTTCATGCGGCGCAAATGCAAGTGGTCTATATAAGGGTTTTGGGAAAGTTCTCCGATCTCGCCATCAAGCTCACGATGCTCGACGCGGAGGTCTTTTAATTTGGCGCGCTGTTCTTCCAGTTCGGTGATGCTCATAATCGTCACTATAGCCGCTGTTCGTATAGCATTGTAACCCGAACGGCAATGAAATCAATGTCAATCGCTCTCTTCTTTGTGTACGAGCCTGCCGCAGGCCACGCCAATTTCAAATAATAGCCACATCGGGATTGCCATCAGGCATTGGGAAATGGGATCAGGTGGTGTTAACAACATGCCAAAAACGAAACACCCAACAATTATATAGGGCCGTTTTTGAGCCAGACTTTGTGGTGTAGTGGCTCCTGTTGCAATCAGCAGTACGGTTGCTATGGGTACCTCAAACGCGATACCAAAGGCAAAAAAGAGTTTCAGCACGACATCCAGATAACGAGCGATATCCGGTGTATAGGCAATACCTTCTGGTCCGGTGGCGCTAAGAAATCCGAACATCACTGGGAAGACGGCAAAATAGGCAAAGGCGATGCCGGCATAAAATAGAATGATGCTGGAAATTAACACCGGGAAGGCGATTTTCTTTTCGTGTTGGTACATCCCTGGTGCAATAAAAGCCCAAGCATGGTGCAGAATATAGGGGACGGCAACAAATACAGCGGCAACGAAGGTCAGTTTAAAAGGTGTAAGAAATGGAGAAGCCACTTCGGTTGCTATCATACTGGTGCCTTCCGGCAGGAAACGCCTCAGTGGTTCGGAGACAAACACATAGATGTCATTAGCAAAATAAAACAGCCCTAAAAAAATAACTAAAACTGCCAGGATGCTGCGAATTAGCCGGTTACGCAATTCGACCAAATGGCTGACGAGAGGCTGAGGCGTATCTTCCTGGGCAGGTTCTTCACTCATGATGTTTTGAGGTTTCCTGTTTTTCGGTGGCCTCGTGGATACTTTCATCAATGCCGTGCAGATCGCTGCGAAGTGCTTCCATGCGTGATTTGGTCTCTTCGAGTTCTTTGAGTACGGAGTCATTGTGGAGTTGCTGTCGGATGTCATCGACACCGACTTCGCGCTCAATCTCCTCCTTGATTTGATTGAGGCTGCGTTTGAATTTGCCAATCCAAAGGCTGGCTGTGCGAATGGCGCCCGGTAGCTTATCTGGGCCTAATACTAGCAAGCCAACAACAGTGATCAGTAGCAGTTCTGCAAAACCGATATCAAACATAATAGGTTTCTATCAGGATTTTTCTTCAGCCTTTTCTGCCTTGGCATCGATGGTAGCACCTTCAGCAGTCACATCCTTCTCTTCTAGTTTGGCTGTTTCCTGTTCTTCAGCAGCAGCATCTTCGTCGGTGACTGATTTTTTAAAGCCCTTGATGGCGCCACCCAAGTCACTGCCGATACTTTTCAACTTTTTAGTGCCAAACAATAATAAAACGATAACTAATACAACGAGTAATTCTTTAATGCCAAAGCCCATTTTTTTTCTCCTGCAATATTATTAAGATTTGGAACGAGACGCCTTTTCGTCCAAACCTGATAGATCAAACCGCCTTCGCAGTTCATTTAATACACTGTCGGCGGATTCGTCCAGATGTGAGAGCATCACCAGGCTATGAAACCACAGGTCAGCAGTTTCATATATCAAATCCTGTTTGTTGCCGCTAAGTTGGGCATCCTTGGCCGCTAAAATGGTTTCAACACATTCTTCGCCCAGTTTTTCTAGGATCTTGTTTAATCCCTTCTCATGAAGGCTTGCGACATAGGATTGATCCGGTGCAGCCGATTTTCGCTGCTCCAGTACCGATGTTAATTGTTGCAATACGTCATTCATTACTTTGAGTAAATGTCGTCCGGGTTTTTGATAATCGGATCTACGGCCTGCCATTGCTGTTGGTCTAGTCGCTGATAAAAACAGCTGCGTCGACCCGTGTGACAAGCGATACCGCCGATTTGTTCAACGCGTAACAAAAGTACGTCGTTATCGCAATCAAGGCGAATTTCCCTGATTTGCTGTACGTGGCCGGATTCCTCTCCCTTGCGCCAGAGTTTTTGTCGTGAACGTGACCAGTAGATGGCGCGCTGTTCCTGCACCGTCAGAGTAAGTGATTCCGAGTTCATCCAGGCCATCATCAGGATCTCACCCGTTTCGTGATCTTGTGCGATCGCAGGGACGAGACCATCGTCAGTCCAGCGAATGGCTTGAAGGAAATCGGTATTTTGTGTAAGGGTATTTTTGCTCATGTCATTAAAGTTCATGTAGTAATTTGATTCATTAGTGCCGCAATTATGACATAGGGGCTAGCGCCGGAACACCAGTAATGTAACGGCGGCACCTGCCAGTAGCCAGCTGTAGGGGGGGATCTGCTCGATTATGACGAAATTGTCACTCCCTGTGCCTGCGAGCGCTGCCACGAGCAATAGGGCAAACGCCCAACCGAGACTTTGCTGTCGGCGCCGGTAAGTGTCCAATTGTTCCTGCACGTGGTCGAGTTGCTGCAGTTGGTTTTTTTGTTGGGGGCCTGACGGTCCGCCTTCAACCAGATTTTCGAACACTCTGTCGGGTAAATGTGGGAGTTGTTCTAGCCATCCTGGTGCGTATTTTTTAAGCTGCTTGAGCACGGACGTTGGCGAATAACGCTCTCTAAGCCAATCTTCTAGAAAAGGTTTGGCTGTATTCCAAAGATCCAGTTCAGGATAGAGTTGTCTTCCCAGCCCTTCGATATTCAGCAAGGTTTTTTGTAGCAATACCAGCGAGGGTTGTACCTGCATGTTGAATCGTGCTGCTGTTTGAAACAAATGAATCAGCAGTTTTGCGAAGGATATTTCCCCCAATGGTTTTTCAAATATGGGCTCACACACAGTACGGATAGTGGCTTCGAATTCAGTGACGGGTGTATCGGCCGGTACCCAGCCGCATTCGACGTGCAGTTCAGCGACCAGGCGGTAGTCACGGTGAAATATGGCAAGTAAATTTCGGGCCAGATAATACAGATCGAATTCACTCAGGCTGCCGATAATGGCGCAATCAATGGCAATATAGCTGGGTTCATCCGGGTTTTCTATAGAGACAAAGACATTGCCAGGGTGCATATCGGCATGAAAAAAACTGTCGCGAAATACCTGCGTGAAAAATATCTGCACACCGCGCTCAGCCAGTTTTTTCATATTCGTGTTCTGTGCTTCCAATGTGGCAACATCGGTAACGGGGACGCCTTCAATGCGTTCCATAACAAAAACGTTAGTGTTGGTGTAGTCCCAATAGACCTCTGGTACATACAGCAAGTCTGAATCGATGAAATTGCGTCGCAACTGAGAGGTACTGGCCGCTTCGCGTAGCAAGTCGAGTTCATCAAAAATGGTATGTTGGTAGTCGCTGACAACTTCCACTGGTCGTAGACGTCTGCCGTCAGGAAAATAGCGTTGCAGTATTCTGGCTAGAGTGAACATCAATGCAATATCGACGGCGATAATCTTTTCAATACCGGGGCGGATAACTTTGACGACCGCCTGTTTGCCGTCAGGTAAGGTTGCGGCATGGACCTGGGCAACGGAGGCCGAAGCCATGGGTTCTACGTCGAAAGTCTCAAATAAGGAATCGATAGGTTGTTTTAATGCGGACTCGATAATGTTGATTGCTTGCTGCTCACTGAAGGGCGGTACGTTGTCCTGTAACTGGGCTAGTTCCTCTGCAATGTCGGTGGTGAGCAAATCCCTTCGTGTTGATAGCATCTGTCCAAATTTGATGAATATTGGCCCCAGTTCTTCCAAAGCCAGTCGGACTCGTTTACCCGCCGGTTCTGATGGCTCTGACAGCCAATGCGAGGGTGATAACCTGAAAAGTATCCGCAAGGGCCAGGGTAAGGAAGTGGGATCGATCAATCTGTCCAATCTGTATTTTAGAATCACCGTAATGATTTTGATTAGACGCAGCAGGCGTGACACGTTAATTGAATTCCTATAGTCAGATGTTTTTTATGCTTTTTTTCAGTTTTTCGATGTGTCTGTTTAGGCGGTCAACATCTCTGTCAAGTTGTCCTACATCGTCAGTAAAAACCGCTACTTCCTGCCTTGTTGGCAGTAAGCGTGCTTCCTCAAGCAAGTATTCTTCGAGGTATCGCAGGAGCGTGGTCCGGGCCTGTTGTCCCAAGCTGGCCAGCTGGCGACCTGTTTGGCCGAGAAAGTGTGCTGGGGTATTGCCGAGTAATTTGGCAAGCTGACCTTCCCAGTCCAGTTCCAGCGTGCTGAGAATATCTTGCAGGGTTATCAGGGCGGCGCTGTCGCCTTGCATAGAAAGACCGCTGTTGACCAATGCTGACCCGCGATCTTCAGTGTTTAGCAAAGAGGCATATTCAGAGGCAGGTCCGCTTAGTGTGGTTGTTATTTTGCTTTCCCATAAACTGTGCAGGTAGATCTGGCCGTCTTGAATATGGACGAATACATCCAGTTCAGGTTCAGTACAGCGAATCAGGAAAACACTTTCGCCCAGTGCTTGCAGGCTTTGCGCGGAACCCGGATCTAAATGCAAGGCAAGCTGTATAGCATTTTCCAGTGCTCCCAACGCGGCAACTTGCAAGGTGGGTTCAATAGGAGAGTTCATTTACCCGCAGTTCCTGGTTAGAAGAAGGCTTTCGTTGGAACACTAGGGTTTGAGGCCCTTGTGAACGGCTACAATGCCGCCGGTCATATTGTAGTATTCGCAACGGCAATAGCCAGCCTCTTCCATCATCAATCGGAGTGTTTCCTGATTTGGGTGCATACGGATGGATTCGGCTAGATATTGGTAGCTGTCTGCATCACCGGTGATGACTTTGCCTATCTTGGGAATAACCTTAAAGGAGTAAGTGTCATAGAATTTGCTAAGTAACTCGTTGGTCGGTTTTGAAAACTCCAGAATCAGTAAACGTCCGCCGGGTTTCAGGACTCTTAGCATGGACCTTAATGCCAGGTCTTTATCGGTGACATTGCGCAAGCCAAAGGCGATGGTAATGCAATCAAAACTGTTATCAGGAAAAGGGAGGTATTGGGCATCGGCCTGCACGTAGTCAATATTCTTGCAGACGCCGTGGTCGGTAAGCTTATCTCTTCCCACATTGAGCATTGATTCGTTTATGTCGGAAAGAACAACCTGTCCCTGTTCACCAACGATGGCAGCAAATTTGGCGGCCAAATCACCGGTGCCGCCGGCGAGATCCAGTACTGCCTGGCCTTTTCGTACGCCGCTGAGTTCGATGGTAAAACGTTTCCAGAGACGGTGAATGCCTGCAGACATCAGGTCATTCATGAGATCGTATTGATTGGCAACTGAGTGAAATACGTTGGCTACCAGGCCTTCTTTCTCTTCAGTTTTGACTGTTTTGTATCCAAAGTGTGTTGTTGGCTGGTCTGGCATGGGTTTCGTTCCGGCATTGCGAAGAACGGCTATTGTAACCTGCTGGTGGAAAAAGTCTGCAATACAGTGCGAAACTTCGTCTCTGACAGCGGCCGTTTATAAAATAAAACGGCTCAGGTCTTCGTTTTTTGCTAGGTCTTTGAGTTGTCGATCCACGTATTCAGCGTCAATTAATAGCGTGTTGTCTGTGTTGCTTCCCAGATCTGCCGCTTCGAATGAGGCGTCATCAAGCAAACGTTCCAATACCGTGTGTAGACGGCGAGCGCCAATGTTCTCGGTGCTTTCGTTAACTTCCCAGGCTATTTCTGCGATACGTCGTATACCCTCAGCATTGAAAATCAGCTCGACGCCTTCTGTGTTCAAGAGGGCAATATATTGCTCAGTGAGTGAATGATCAGGGTCAGTCAGTATGCTTTGAAAGTCTTCTGGCGATAGGGCATCCAGTTCCACCCGGATTGGCAGGCGACCTTGCAGTTCGGGTATCAGATCCGAAGGTTTGGCCAGATGAAAGGCGCCTGAAGCGATAAAAAGGATATGATCGGTGCGGATCATGCCATGTTTGGTGCTAACGGTGCAGCCTTCTATCAAAGGTAATAAATCGCGCTGTACCCCTTCGCGGGAGACATCAATACCGCCGCTGTCGCTGCGTTTGGCGACTTTGTCGATTTCGTCCAGAAAGACGATGCCAGTCTGTTCAGCGTTTTCAACCGCTTTGGCTTTGAGTTCTTCTTCATTGATTAATTTGGCAGCTTCCTCATCACGTAGCGCTTTCAGTGCTGCCTTTACTGACAGCTTGCGAGGTTTTTTGCGGTCTTGGGAAAAGTTGGAAAACATGCTTTGTAGCTGATTGGTCATGTCTTCCATGCCCGGAGGCGCCATTATCTCAACTCCAATGGGGCTTGAACTGAGCTCTATTTCAATATCACGATCGTCCAGTTCGCCTTCCCGTAGTTTTTTTCGAAAAATCTGCCGAGTATTGGATTCTTTTTCGGATTCTGGTTGATCACCGACGGTTCTTGCCGGGGGCAAGAGGGCATCGAGCACGCGATCTTCCGCTGCATCCATGGCGCGGTGTTCGACCTTGTCCATTTCCTGCCCGCGCAACATTTTGATGGATACATCGACTAGGTCGCGGACGATTGACTCGACATCGCGGCCGACATAGCCGATTTCAGTAAACTTGGTTGCCTCAACCTTGATAAAAGGCGCATTGGCAAGCCGGGCAAGACGTCTGGCTATTTCCGTTTTGCCCACACCGGTGGGGCCAATCATCAAGATATTTTTGGGTGTGATTTCTTCGCGCATGGCTTCATCAAGTTGCATACGTCGCCAGCGGTTGCGCAAGGCGATAGCTACGGCACGCTTGGCGGCGTCCTGGCCGACGATATGTTTGTCCAGTTCGTGGGCGATTTCTCGTGGGGTCATGGCGGACATGCAATTTATCCTTACAACACTTATTGACAGTTGAGTTCTTCGATGGTGCGATTTTGATTGGTGTAGATACAAATATCAGCCGCTATTTGCAAACCTTTCTCAACGATTTCTTTGGCATTAAGCTCAGTATTATTGAGCAGAGCACGTGCGGCTGATTGAGCATAAGGGCCGCCAGAGCCGATGGCGATCAGATTATCTTCTGGTTCAATCACATCGCCGTTACCGGTAATTACCAGCGATGTGTTTTTGTCGGCGACTGCCAGTAATGCTTCCAGGCGCCGCAAGGCGCGTTCAGTACGCCAGGCTTTGGCCAGCTCCACAGCAGCACGGGTCAGTTGGCCCTGGTATTTTTCCAGTTGCGCTTCAAACAGCTCGAACAGGGTAAAGGCGTCTGCAGTACCGCCGGCGAAACCTGCCAGCACATTGCCCTGATAAAGGCGGCGAACCTTGCGAGCATTACCTTTCATAATGGTATTGCCGAGCGAAACCTGGCCGTCGCCACCAATAACAACGCTGTTGCCACGGCGCACGGATAAGATGGTAGTGCCTCGGTATTGTTCCAAAACAGAATCCTCAAGCAAAGGGATTAATTCGAGTAAAATAACAAACAGCCTATATATGGGCTTTCAAGCGGGGATTCAAGACCAAGCCAGTATTTCTCTCGACGAGAACTTTTTTGATAATATGGATTAGCTGAGTTTGCGTTTAATTAACATGGTATTGATGCCTTTGTTAATTAATACGCTACGAGCCTTGGCCAGTTTAGATCGAGAGGAGAAAGGACCGACCAGGATGCGGTGCCAGGTTTGCTCCCCACGGCCAGTGCCAGTTTCGATATTGGTTTCCAGTCCCATCAGAATCAATTTGGCTCGCAGTTTATCCGCATCTTCATAACGTCTGAACGAACCGGCTTGGAGTAGGTAGCTGAATTTTTCCGCAGGCTCCATTTCTTCAATCGGAATGTCAGGAACAGGAACCTCACGCTTTGGAAGTAACGTATAGAAATCAAAACGAGGTTTTTTGGGTTCTTTGTTTGCTGCTGCTTTGCTTTTTTGCTTGGGCTTTTGATCAGCTGTTGATTCTGCTTTTGTTGGTTTGGCGAGTGCTGTGAGATTAGCATCATGGGCTGCCGGCGCCAGTTCAGCAAGGTAAACCAGAAAGGCGATGAACAGCCCTGCAGTCAGGCCAGTGAGTAACCAGGTCCAGGCTGGGATTGTTGGCTTTTTACGACGCCTTTTTTTTAAGGTTCTTTTCTTTTTGGCGAAATCGTGGCTCATGTAGTGTCCTGAATGGCCTGAGTATTATTGCTGGATCTGTTCTTGGTGCTGTTCTTGGTGCTGTTCTTGGTGCTGTAGCTTCATCACAGCGAATAACGTATCTTTTTGGTATGTCTTGAGAATTCTTTAGATGCAGCTCTCATTATCGATACAACTGAGCTTATAAAATTTTTCCAGCACGTCAAGCCCTTACGTCCTTTTGTTCATATCAAATTTACGAATTCAGCTTTCAGCCCGCAATTATTACCTGATATTTTCAGCGTTGCAAAGTTAAAAGTGTTTGTTCAGTTCATATCTTGCGGATCAATATCAATAGACCAGCGTAATGAGCGGGCACTGGCCATTGTCTCAATGGATTGGATCAGGGATCTTATGGCTTGTTGCAGTTGTCTGCGTTGTGGACTGATTATCAATAATTGATAGCGATACCGATGAGCACGTTTAGCAATCGCTGCAGGTAAGGGGCCTACCAGGTGTAACGGTAATGCTTGCCGTTCAGCGGTATGTCGAACTTCGGATAAGAATCGAGTAACGCGGTCGGGGTCGTTATGATCAGAGCGCAATAAGGCCATGTAACTTCGTGGAGGCAGACCCAGTCTTTGTCGTTCGGCGAGCAAATTATGTGCGAATGTCGGATAGCCTCTGGTAATCAGCGTATTGATCAAAGGGTGTTCAGGAAAGTGGGTTTGAATATAAACAGAACCCGGGTTTTCAGCTCGGCCTGCGCGACCAGCCACCTGAATAAGTAATTGTCCCATGCGCTCCGGTGCACGAAAATCGACACCAAATAAACCAGCGTCAGCATCAAGAATGGCAACCAGTGTGACATGGGGGAAATGGTGCCCTTTTGCTAGCATTTGCGTGCCGACTAAGATCGCGGCTCCGCCCTGATTGATATCGTTCACCATATTTTCCATGGCAAATTTGCGTTGCGTGGTGTCGCGATCAATTCGATAAATAGGTGTGGTGGGAAAAAGCTGCGTCAGCGCTATTTCACTACGTTCGGTGCCCAGTCCCAGTTGCTGTAAGGGTTGGCTTTGACAATTAGGGCAGTGGTTTGGCAAAGGTTTGATAAGCTCGCAATGATGACAATGCAGGCGAGGTGGTTCGCGGTGTACGGTCATGCGGATATCGCAGGCTGGACATTCGGCAATCCAGCCGCAGTCGTGGCACATTAGGACCGGGGCAAACCCTCGCCGGTTTATAAAAACAAGCGCTTGCTGTTGTGATTTTAGGGTTTGCTCGATAGCGTCTAAGAGCGGTTTGCTAAAACCCTCCGTCAGGGGTTTGTGACGGATATCTAACAAGTTGAATTCAGGGTCTTTGGCCTGCCCGGCTCGTTCGGTTAGGCGCAAGTGTTGATAACGTTTGTATTCGGCGTTATTGATGCTTTCCAGTGAAGGTGTGGCAGAGCCTAGGACGACGGGTATTTGTTCAAATTGTCCCCGCATAACTGCGATATCGCGAGCGGAGTATCGAAAACCGTCCTGTTGTTTGAACGAGAGGTCATGCTCTTCATCAACGATAATAATACCCGGGTTGGCCATTGGGGTGAATATGGCTGAGCGCGTGCCGATAATAATGCCAGCTTGCCCGCGCTGACTGAGAAGCCAGGCGTCTAGCCGTTCGCGATCATTGAGCCCAGAGTGGAGTACACCGATAGTGCAGCTGAATCGGCGTTTGAATCGATCGACAGTTTGTGGTGTCAGACCGATTTCGGGTACTAACACGAGTGCTTGGCATTTACGATCCAATACTTCGGCAATAATCTGAAGATAAACCTCCGTTTTTCCACTGCCAGTCACTCCCTCTAGCAAAAAAACATTGAATTGATTCAGCTGCTTGCTGATGCTCTCTTTCGCGTATTGTTGTTGTTGATTTAGGGAAAGAGCAGTTTCACTCCCTTTTTGGTTGGTAGCAAAATGCGCTAATACGGCGTGTTGGTCTTCTATTGTTACCTCTTCGATCAGTTGTTTATCCAGTAATGCCTTGATGACGGGACGGGATATTCCCTCTTCTTGGGCCTGTTTTCCCGAGAGTTGCCCGTTTTGTTGCAGGCGTTCCAATAAGATTTTCTGTTTACCGGCCCGCTGCAGCGCACCAACAGGTAGACCTTTACCCTTTACCGTCAATCTGAGCATTTTTTGAGTGCGTAGCTCTAAATTATCCCCTTTTCTCAAGCTGTTGGGGATGGCGTTGTGCCAGCAGTCTCCGATGGGATGTTGATAGTAGTCGCTGGCCCAGCTAATCAATTCGATTAATGTGGATGGCAGAAGGGGCTTATCATCCAGGATTTGAAGTGCAGTTTTGAGTTTGCTGTTGTCAATTTTGCTGTGCGAGATCTTGTTGATCAGAATGCCGATAACCTTACGATTGCCCAGAGGAACCTGTATGCGCATACCTGTTTGTAGCGTAGCGCTTGAAGCGTTATGAGGAGGTAAATAGTCAAACAGGCAGCGTAGAGGCGTTGGAACAGCTATCTGGAGTATGACCTGATTTGACATGTGATCTGATAGGTTAGGGTTAATATCTGGGGCAAGTATATGGAGTCTAGGAGCTGTGGTACAAATCCAAAGAGCTTAATTGTGCGATTTTACTGTTTAGAGTCATCATAGTGCTGAAAAGCTTGTTAAATGCCTGGATTTTGGTAACATACTCCGCCCTTTTAGCCGGTAAGGCTGGCTATTTCTTGGGTGCGGTGCTCGGCATGGCTCGGGTGGCGGTACCTGTAAAGTATAAAGATAGACGCGTAATCTGTAACTATTGTTTTATCGCTGCATATACATATCTTGTAGAAAGGATAGTTGTTGAAAGTATGTAGTGTTCAGTGGGTTATAGCGGCGCGCATTTTAGGATTATTCGAAATGAAAGCTGATATCCATCCTCAATACAACGAGATTGATGCCACCTGTAGTTGTGGTAATGTGATTAAAACTCGTTCTACATTGAAAGATAATATTCATATTGATGTTTGTTCTCAATGCCATCCGTTTTATACCGGCAAACAAAAAGTACTTGATACCGGTGGTCGTATTGATCGCTTTAAAAAGCGTTTTGGCGGTCGTAGCACAAAATAGATACTCTTATAAGCAATTCCTTCCAGACAATTTCAGTGTAATTACAGTGGTATTCAGCAGCAGGCCAGTAAAAGGCATGCTGCTGCGTATCGTCTGCCTTTCCTTATTAACTCACGGCTTTGCGGCCTATGCTGCTTCTACTTGTGAAAAGCAGGGGCACGCTAAGATCGTCGAAGTAGATAAGGTGTTTGATGGTGATACCTTACAACTGAATAGTGGGGAGCGTATCCGGTTGATTGGGATTAATACACCCGAACTATCTCGACAAGAGCAGCCCGCTCAGCCATTGGCTGTGAGGGCACGTCATCATCTGCAGAAACTGTTGTCTGATGAAAAGAGGGTATGGCTTCAAACAGGACAGCAACGTTTTGATCGTTATGGTCGCCGTTTGGCGCATGTATTTTTGCTTGATGGACGCAGTGTTGAAGTTGAACTGTTATCGCAGGGTTTGGCATTTCATATTGTTATACCACCCAACCTCACTTACATGGACTGTTTGAAAAATGCAGAACGCGAAGCCCGCAAGCAAGCCATAGGCGTTTGGCGCGAACAATACTATCGGCCGATAAATGCGAAAGAACTTGATGGAGCGAAGCGAGGTTTTCGTCGGGTACAGGGAATTGTTGATAAGCTTGTTGCTGGGCAAGGTGGTTGGTGGATTGAATTGGATGGCGATGTTGTCCTTCGCATAGCAGCAAAAGATGTTCAATATTTCGCGCAATTTCCTGTTCAGGCGCTACGAGGGAAGCATGTGCTTGTCAGAGGTTGGTTGAGCGGTCGCCATCAAAAGAAAAAGTTGCTCAAACGAGGTTACAACGCATGGGTGATGTATGTAAAACATCCAGCGGCGATAGAGAGTGTAAAATAAACCGCCGGCCTAAAATAATTCTTCAGGAATAAGCGGGGCATTGTCGTCTTCTGTTGTGTGGTCTTGCTCAGCTTGCTTCGTAGGTGCGTATTCGGTACGGAAGATTTCAAACAGTGCGTTGGTTTGTCCTGGTGTTGCGCGCTTACCCGTTTGTGGGTCAATCAACACGGTGATTATTCCCTTCGGTTGTTTCTGGGATTTTTCCGGGAGATCTCGCAAAGCTTCGCGCATATAGGCAATCCAGATGGGTAGTGCGGCAGAGCCACCGTATTCACGACGTCCCAGCTTTTTATTATTATCAAATCCCAGCCATGTTGTGGTTACAATATCGGGATGGTAGCCAGAAAACCAGGCATCGGTTGGACCGTTTGTGGTGCCGGTTTTACCAGCAATATCATTTCGATTTAAGGCCAAAGCGCGTCGACCGGTTCCTCGTTTGATGACGTCCTTCAGAATGCTATCCATTATGTAAGCGACGCGTTTTTCTATAATTCGAGGTGCCGCAGGTCTTTCAGTTGCAGCTGGCTTAGCCAAAATTTCCTCTATTGTAGCCAGCTCTTTCGCAGAAGCTGTTTTGTTCGCATCCTCACAATCAGTACAAACGGTCAGAGGATTTGCTTGATAGGCTGTATTACCCCCAGCATCTAGGATTTTATCGATAAGATAGGGTTCAACTAAATAGCCTCCGTTGGCAAAACTGGCATAGGCCGTAGCCATCTTAATGGGGGGTAATGCATGGCTGCCGAGGGCAAGTGAAAGGTCATGGGGTAGTTTGCTCTCGTCGAATCCAAAGCGACTTATATAGTTAATGGCATTGGCAATACCTAATTCGCGTAGAAGCCGTATGGAGACAAGATTGCGTGATTTATACAGTGCTTTGCGTAGCCTGGTCAGACCGTGAAATTTACCACTGTCATTGGCTGGTCGCCAGGCGCCTTCCAGGCTGGCGTCATTAAACACCACTGGTGCATCGTTGATTAGAGTCGCGGCAGTAAATCCGTTGGTCACGGCTGCTGCATAAATCAGAGGTTTAAAATTAGAGCCGGGTTGGCGGTTTGCCTGGATGGCTCGATTAAATTTGCTATGGTAATAATCAAATCCACCCACCAGTGAAATAATGGCACCATCTTTTGGTGATAGCGCAACCAGTGCTGCTTGTGCCGCAGGAATTTGACTGAATTGCCATCTGCCCGATGAGGATTTGTTGAGCCTGATGACATCGCCAACAGAGCAAACGTCTTCCACGCGTGTTGGTGAAGGTCCTCGTTGGTTTTGGTCGATATAGGGTCGAGCGGAGCTGATGCCATCTTCCCAGTCGAGTTGCACGGTATTACCATCAGCGAGCATGGCAATCAGGTGTTTCTCTTCAATCTGTGTGACTATGGCAGGTTCTAGCCCGCTAAATACAGGTAGTTTGCTGAGTTCTGTGAGCCAGGTTGATGCATCGCTAAAGTGATTGCTTGAGCCTCGGTAGCCATGGCGTTTGTCATAGGTGAGCAATCCGTTGATAACCGAATCCTGAGCCTGTTTCTGTAATCGGCTGTTGATGGTGGTATATACTTTAAAGCCTTCTGTGTAAGCATTTTTTCCATAGCGTTCTACCATGCCCTTGCGCACCATTTCGGCAACATAGGGTGCATCCAGCTCAATGCTTAGTCCGTGATGCAGGGCAGAAATGGGGGCTTTTATTGCCAGCTCGTATTGCTCGTTGTTTACATAGCTCAAGAGAAGCATGCGTTTGAGAATCCAATTTCGTCTGAGCTTCGCTCTGGATGGATTGGCAATGGGATTAAAAGATGAAGGTGCTTTGGGCAATCCGGCAATCATTGCCAGTTGAGCAAGCGATAACTGATCTATACTTGTCCCATAGTAGACTTGGGCTGCGGCTTGAATGCCGTAGGCACGGTGGCCGAGGTAGATCTTATTAATGTAAAGCTCCAGTATTTCTTTTTTGCTGAGTTCCCGTTCGATTTGCAATGCCAGAAATATCTCATTGAATTTTCGAAAAAAGGTTTTTTCTGGTGACAAAAAGAAATTTTTGGCGACCTGCATGGTGATAGTGCTACCGCCGGTTTGTATTTGACCCGTTGCCAGCAGCTGTGAGGCAGCGCGCATAAGCCCTTTGATATCAACACCGTGGTGCTGGTAGAAGCGATCATCTTCGGCGGCTAATATGGCATGAATAAACTGCTTGGGTACGTTGTCGTAGATGACAGGAGTGCGGCGTTTCTCACCGAACTCACCTATAAACTGGTTATCTGCACTGTAGATCCGTAATGGAATTTGTAGCTGTATTTCCCTAAGCGTTTCTACTGAGGGGAGTTTTGGGCCAAGGTATAAATAGGCAGCGGCAATGACTAATATCGCGCCAGCAGATAAGCCCAACATGCTGTAGAGAGTAATTGCAAAGAAATTGAAAATATGGCGCATTTTTATCCTGAAAAGTGGTTTGCTGCACAGTTTTTGCGATAGATGGCTCAACTGATCACAGTTTACTACAAGATTTTTTTCTTTTTATATATTTGTGCTAATGTTATACGAGGTATCTCACGTATAAGAGTATAATGTCTGTCTAAGTGGCGGAAGCAAATAGGAAAAAATAGTGTGTTCGGTCTATTCAACAAAAAGGCAGTGCCTGTAGTCGGATTTGATATCAGCTCCACTTCGGTCAAGTTGCTTGAGCTCAGTAAGAGCGGTGATCGGTATCGAGTAGAAAGCTATGCTGTTGCTTCTCTACCCCCTAATGCGGTTGTTGAAAAAAACATCAATGAAGTTGAGGGCGTCTCTGAGGCGGTTCGCAAAGCGCTCGATTTATCCAAGGCGCGGGTGAAGAATGCAGCTGTCGCGGTTGCCGGGTCGGCTGTCATTACCAAGATTATTCAAATGGACGCCAATCTTAACGATGATCAGATGGAAAGTCAGATTGCACTGGAGGCGGATCAATACATCCCATATCCTCTTGATGAGGTGGCAATTGATTTTGAAGTACAAGGTGAAACAGAGGGCGATCCTGAACAAGCTGACGTGTTGCTAGCAGCATGTCGCAGAGAAAATGTTGATCTTAGAGTGGATGCGTTGGATATGGCGGATGTGACGGCCAAAATTGTTGATGTGGAAGCTTACGCGATGGAGCGCGCATTTGAAATGGTCATAGAGCAAATCGACCATGATGAGCAGACCACGGTTGCTATCGTTGATATCGGTGCCACCATGACCACCCTGAGTGTATTAACAGGGGGTAAAACTGTTTATACCCGTGAGCAGCTTTTTGGAGGGAAGCAGTTAACCGAAGAGATACAGCGGCGCTATGGTTTGTCAGCTGATGAGGCAGGACTTGCCAAGAAGCAGGGTGGTTTACCCGATGATTATGAGCCCGAGGTTTTAGAGCCGTTCAAAGATGCTGTTGTGCAACAGGTAACCCGATCACTGCAGTTTTTCTTTTCCTCCAGTCAGTACAATGATGTTGATCATATCGTGTTGGCCGGTGGTGTTGCATCAATGACGGGACTTGTGGATCTGGTGCAGGACAAATTGGGAACACCGACTACAGTTGCCAATCCGTTTGTCAATATGACGGTGGCGACCAAAGTGAATGCAATGGCGTTGAGTAATGATGCTCCCGCCTTGATGATTGCCTGCGGGCTGGCCATGAGGAGTTTTGATTAATGGCAAATATCAACCTGCTGCCGTGGCGCGAAGAGCGTCGAGAAGAATTAAAGAAAGAATTTCTTACTGTCCTGGGCGGGATTGTTGTGTTTGCGCTGCTTATTGTGTTTCTGTGGCATAGCAAGCTGGAGTCATCAATTCAGAATCAACAGGCGAGAAATGGCTATTTAAAGAAAAATATTGCGGAACTTAGCTTACAGGTTGCTGAGATTCAAGAACTCAAAAAAAAGCGGGAACAACTGATTGAACGTATGCGCATCATTCAGGAGTTACAGGGCAATCGTCCAGAAATCGTGCATATTATTGATGAGCTCGTCCGGACCATACCTGATGGTGTTTACTACAAGAACATTGATCGAAAAGATAAGGTAATTACGATTAACGGGACAGCTGAATCAAATAATAGGGTGTCCAGTTTGATGAGGCGTTTGGATAATTCTGAGTGGTTTGGTGATCCGAACCTGATCAGTGTGAAGACGAATCCGCAATATGGTGAACAGGCAAATGATTTTTTAATGAAGGTTAAATTGGAAAAACCGGTTTCAATTAATACGGAGAAGAGTGATTAGTTATGGCATTCGCTGATAGCTTGCAATCTCTACAGGAGTCGTTGCAAGGATTTGACATAAATGATCTCGACTTTGAGAGCATTGGCAGCTGGCCTGTCGCAATTAAAGTTATTGTGTGGCTGGTAGCGTTTGGGGCCTGTTTTGTTTTAGGGTATCAATTCGATATTAAAGACGTGCAAGGCAGATTAGTAAAAATAGAAGCCGAAGAAGGCAAATTGAGAGAAGAGTATCGAGGGAAAGCGTTTCAGGCTGCCAATCTGGAGGCATATCGCAAACAAATGAAGGATATGCAGGAGTCATTTGGTGCTCTGGTTGGTCAATTGCCCAGCGATACAGAGGTGCCTGGTTTGCTGGAAGACATTACCAATAAAGGCGTAAGTTCAGGTCTGGAATTTCAGAGTATTGATCTTCAGCCAGAAAAAAGATCTGAATTTTATATTGAACTGCCGATTCAAATTAGTGTTAAAGGTACGTATCACGATATGGGGGCATTTGTCAGTGGTGTGGCTGGATTACCCAGGATTGTTACGTTACATAATTTCGAGATAAAACCGACTGAGGAGGGCAATACGTCCACTTTGTCAATGGGTATTACTGCAAAGACGTACCGGTATAAAGAAGCCGAAGTAAAAGCTGAAAAGAAAGGGAAAAATCGAAGAAAAAGCGGAGGAAGAAACAGATGAAGTTTTCTGGTTTGTATCGCTCAGTCTTTTTCTTTACCGTTACTGTTTTGTCGGCTTGTGGCGGTGGTGCAAATTTTGCCGATTTAGATGATGTTATGGCGGATGCGAAAGCTCGACCAAAGGGGAATATTGATCCGATACCGACGTTCAGTCCCTACAAAGCCTTTACCTATAGCGCTACCGCACTACGTGGACCCTTTGACAAGCCGGTTGCGGTTAAAGAGATAACCCGATTGGCTCAGTCCAGTAATGTAAAGCCGGACTTAAATCGAGCCAAAGAGTTTCTGGAGCGTTTTAGTCTGGAGTCTTTAGCAATGGTGGGCACTTTGGAACAACACGGCGATCTTTGGATGCTCATTGACGATAGTGTCGGTGGTGTGCATCGTGTAAAAGTCGGCAACTACCTTGGAAAGAATCATGGCCGTGTTATAGAGGCAAGTGAGTCCCTAGTGTCCATCATAGAGATTGTACCCAATGGTTTGAATGGATGGGTTGAGCGACCAAGAAGCCTGAAATTAAGAGATGGTCAATAGAGCATAGGCGGAGAAGTTGATGAACAGCTTACAGAATATTACGAATAACAGGGTGTTGTTGGCGATGATGAATCGTGCCGCTTGTCTGCTACGGTTGCGTTACTTTTTAGCAATTGGCGTTTCTCTGCTTGCTACACAGCTATATGCGGGTACTGTTAATCTGAATGATCTTGAATTTAATTCGCTGCCTGGCGGAAAAGTGGAGATTCGACTGGATTTTGATGGAACTCCACCAGATCCAAAGGGGTATACCATTGAAAAACCTGCTCGTATTGCCTTGGATTTGCCTGGTGTGTCAAGTGAGTTGAAAGAAAAGAAACATATGTTGGATTTGGGTAATGCTCAGAGTGTGATGATTTTGGAAGCGGGTGGTAGAACCCGGGTGATTGTGAACCTTCTGGAGTTGACCTCTTACAGTACCCATATTGAGAATAACAGCCTTTTTATCTCAGTTGGTAACGACGGTGTTCGTGATTACTTGAAAGAATCAAAGCCTCAGTTGCAAACCAAGATTGCAAAGAACATATCTGGCATATCCAATATTGATTTCCGTCGTGGAGAAAATGGCGAAGGGAAAGTAATGATTGAGTTGACGAGCGCCAAAGTGGATGTGGATGTCAGGAAGGAGGGCGGTGTAATCAAGCTCTCTTTTATTAACACGGAATTGCCGCGAAGTTTACAGCGTCGCTATGATGTTAGTGACTTTTCAACACCTGTTCAGAGTGTGGATGCAACCTATGCCGATGGAGTTGCTGACATTACTTTGACACCAACAGGGCAGTATGATTATTTAGCTTATCAAACTGATACCACTTATGTGTTAAGTGTTAAGCCTTTAACGCAGGAAGAAGTGGAGGCAAAGAAAAAGGAATTTGCTTATGTCGGAGATAAGCTGTCGCTAAATTTTCAGGATATAGATGTACGAGCGGTGTTACAGTTGATTGCTGATTTTACGGATCTGAATTTGGTGGCGAGTGATACAGTAGCCGGTAAAATTACCTTGCGTTTGCAGAATGTTCCCTGGGACCAGGCGCTAGATTTAATTTTGAAAACTAAAGGCTTGGATAAGCGTCAGGATGGAAATGTGCTTATGGTAGCACCGGCAGCAGAAATTGCTGAACGTGAGCGCCAGGAGATAGAAACCAATAAGCAGATGGATGAATTGGCGCCGCTGCAGTCTGAGTTTATCCGTATTCGTTATGCCAGTGCAGCAGAAATTTTTAATCTGTTTCGTGGTGAGGCTGGTGAAGGAGGTGAAGGAGAATCGGAGTCTACGGGCAGCATATTATCGCCGCGAGGCTCGGTTATTGTTGATGAGCGGACTAACTCCTTGTTGGTGACCGAGACAGCGCAGAAGCTAGAAGATTTTCGCCGCTTAATTAAGTTAATTGATGTGCCTGTTAAGCAGGTGTTGGTGGAAGCGAGACTTGTGATTGCCGAATCAGAAGCCACAGAGAAGCTAGGTATTCGATGGGGAGGGTATGGCACTGGTGGTGGTGTACTGGGTGCTTTGGATGGTACGGTAATGACGGGAAACTCAAACGCGCTTAGTGCTATGCTGAATGGTGATACACCTAATATTGCTGATGCGATGGCTGTGGATCTGGGTGTGACTGACCAGGGCGCAAGTTCTGTCTTACTCGGATTTATAAAAAATGATCGCTTGCTCAGCCTGGAACTGTCCGCGCTCGAAGCTGATGGGCGTGGAGAGGTTGTTTCTCAACCAAAAGTCATTACTGGTGATAAGCAGCAAGCGACGATTAAGTCGGGTACCGAAGTGCCGTATCTGGAATCGTCCTCCAGTGGTCGTACCACTGTCAAATTCAAAGAAGCGGTGTTAAAGTTGGACGTGACGCCCAATATCACACCGGATGATCGCATTATTATGGATTTAGTTATTAACCAAGATTCTCTAGGCGGCTTTATTGCAGGGGAGAATAACTCCCAGGTACCGCTGATTGATACGACAGAAATTCAAACGCAAGTGCTGGTGGGCAATGGAGAGACGGTTGTGCTGGGTGGTATATTCCGCACAGAAGATGTTGATTCGGTTACCAAAACGCCTTTTCTTGGTGACATCCCTTATCTGGGGCGATTATTCCGGTCATCGGTTAGTCGAATGGTTAAAACGGAAACGCTCATATTTATCACACCAAGGATTTTGGCCGAAACTCTAGTCGATTGATGCAATGAATGGTTACCACAGTGTGTTTCTTGTCGGTCCTATGGGGGCTGGCAAGACGACTATTGGTCGGATGTTGGCAGTTGAATTGGGCCTGCCGTTCAAAGATACCGATAAGGAAATTGAAGATCGAACCGGTGCAGATATAGCCTGGATTTTTGACGTGGAAGGAGAGCAGGGCTTTCGTGATCGCGAAAGTGCCATGCTGGCTGACCTGACAGGCAATTCCGCAATCGTGCTGGCTACGGGTGGTGGAATTGTTCTGCGGGAAGAAAATCGGCACCTATTGCGTTCACGCGGTTTCGTTGTTTATCTAGAAACGTCAGTTGAACAGCAAATTGAACGAACAGCTAGAGATCGTAAGCGTCCCTTGCTTCAGACAGAAGAGCCAAAGAGGGTGCTGAAACAATTGATGGAAATTCGAGCTCCTTTGTATCAGTCCGTCGCGGATTTGCTTATTTCAACGGATGCTCAAACACCTAGGTTGGTTGCCCGGGAAATTGCTGCACATTTCAGTAAGAGCACTGCTTCCATATAGGGATCGCCGGAATATAATATCACTTCACTTGTCAATCATCTACTAAGTCCTTTTATTGTTGCAATCGTTTTATTGTGTTGGTTGCTTAAGCCCAAATTGCTCTAATGTGACCGGCTATGCTCTGAGATTGAACCAATGTTCTTCCCGATCAAGGGGTATTTTATTATTTCTGCAACCCTGAAGATCTTACTGATTTCATTCAGAGTGTTTTGTGTTAAATTGCCTACGATTCGTTAATTGCAGGGAGTTGTATGCAGACTGTTCATGTTGAGTTGGGTGTGCGAAGTTATCCCATTTATATCGGTGAAAAGCTTTTTGCCAATAGTCAGTTGCTTCGGGCACACACCAGAGCACAGCAAGTTTTGATTGTCACAAACGAAACGGTTGCGCCACTTTATTTGCAGCAAATACGAGAATGTTTTGCAGGCTTGTCTGTATCACAGGTGGTTCTACCGGACGGAGAGGCATATAAAACATTGGCTGTGTTGAGTACCATTTATGATCAACTTTTACAAGAAAAGCATAATCGCACAACCACACTGGTAGCGTTGGGTGGTGGTGTCGTCGGAGACATGACAGGGTTTGCGGCTGCTAGCTATCAACGTGGTGTCGATTTTATTCAGATTCCAACGACCTTATTATCTCAGGTTGATTCATCAGTTGGCGGTAAAACAGGTGTCAATCATCCACTGGGTAAAAATATGATAGGTGCATTTTATCAGCCAAAGTGTGTGTTGGCTGATACCGGCACCTTGGAAACGCTGCCAAAGCGGGAGTTGTCTGCCGGTATTGCCGAAGTGATTAAATATGGTTTGATTGTTGATGGAAGTTTCTTTAACTGGTTGGACGATAATGTAGAAAAACTATTGGCTAATGAGCGAGAGGCTACGAGCTATGCCATTCAGCGGTCCTGTGAAAACAAGGCGATGGTTGTTGCGCAGGATGAGCGAGAATCGGGTGTGCGCGCCATTTTGAATTTGGGGCATACATTTGGGCATGCGATTGAAACTGCTCAAGGCTATGGTAACTGGTTGCATGGTGAGGCGGTGGCCGTGGGCATGTTAATGGCAGTGAGAATGTCGCAGATGATGGGACATTTGACGCAGTCCGATTATGAGCGTGTTTGTCAGTTAATACATCGGGCTGGATTGCCTGTGGATTCGCCGAAGAATATGACCGGAGAACAATTTATAAACCTGATGGGTGTGGACAAAAAAGTGATAGATGGAAAGCTTCGACTGGTCCTGTTGGAGCGAATCGGCCAAGCAGTAGTGTCAACCGACTTTGATACTGAGTCGTTGCATCAGGTTTTGAATGAGTACTGTTCCGCAGCTTGAATAAGGAGCCACATTAAGGGTCGTGGAAATAAAATATTATCCCATTTTGAGGGTCTTTTGGCCCAGCTTCTGCGTTGTATCAAGGCTTACATAGGCCCACTATGCGCCCCTTGATACGCCTTGAAGCTGAACCAAAATCTTCCCCCAATCTTGGGATAATCTTTTCTTTCCAAGACCCTAAGTCTAGCGATTATGGTTGATATTGCACATTATTATGGCATTGATCGTAACCCTTTTAATGATGAAGGGGTGGAAGGCTTGTTTTTCCCTGGCGGGCAACGTCATCAGCTTCTAGACGAGTTAATTCACCACAGCCGATACAACAATGGTTTACTGATTGTATCTGGGCATAGTGGGAGTGGAAAAACAACTTTGCTCGGAACGTTTTCTGAGCGGGTGAGTGATGACACGGATGTGGTTGTTGTCTATTCAGATCCCATGATGCGATCTGAACAGATTGAATCAGCAATATTAGAGCAACTGGAGGCAATCGATCTTCAGAGAACCGCCAGTGAGGTACTAAAGGAATTTCTACAGGCGCATCTGCAATGTCATCGGTCTCTTTTGGTGCTAGTCGATGATGCGCACCAACTCTCGGTAGAAACGATAGAAGCTTTGCTGCTGCTTCAGCAATCGCATTGCGATGCTTTGCAGTTTGTCTTTTTTGTTGAGACTGTCGACAGCTGGCTTGATCATCTGTCCAAAGAGTTTGAGCCGCAAGTGTGGCGATTATCGCTTTTTGATATCAGGCAGACTGAAGAATACATTCGCTACAGAATGGAAACAGCGGGCTGGGATGAAAAGCTGCCTTTCAGCCAAGAGCAGCTACAGGATATTTTTACTAAAAGCGCAGGTTTACCAAAGGAAATAAATCGACTTTCATTGTTGGCGTTGCAATCGTTGGCTGAACAGGACAGTAAAAAGCTGATGATCGGTTCAATGCCTGTGGTCATGGGTGCGTCGTTGCTTGGTGCGTTTCTAATCATGTTTGGTCTCTATTGGAATGTCACAAGCGAGAATGTTGATACCCAGGGACAAAATGAAACTGTTGGGAAAAGTGAAAAGGCGCCTGCGGAAGTTGATGACAAGGTGATGGGTGCTGTGGATCGTTCCAGAGCGGCCCCATCTAAGTCCAGTGAAATAAGGCCCAGTGGAAAAAAGCCCAGTGAAAAACGGAAAATCATTGGACTGGATGTGAGCGAAGTGCTGGCAACACGCTCGGAGGTTAAGAAGGGAAATATCGACCACGTCAAGCCAAAAGCAGGTGAAGCTAGTAGTGCTGCGTTAGTGTTGAAAAATCGCCAGAATCAGAAAACGTTATCGAAACAGCAGGTAGTCAAGCAGGCTAGTGTGGTAGATACAAAAACACCGACAAAGGTTGTGGTGAAGCAGCCGGTAGCAGAGGTGGCACCCCAAAAGATTGTTAAGCCAACACATAAGCAAAAAAAATTGCCAGTCTCACCCTATGGGGCTGATGAAAAGCTACTCTTGTCATTGCCCCAAAATCAATATGTTATTCAGTTAGTAGCGATCAAGGAACATAAGCGTCTGCAACAGTTTCTTCGGGATATACCACCCTCTGTAAAAGCCAGACATTATCAGCGTAAACGCAAGGGTGTTATCTGGTATGTTGTTGTCAGCCGAGCCTATGCTGATAAAAAGGCAGCGCAGCGTGGTATTACCGCTTTGCCCGAGTCATTACGTAAACAAAAACCTTGGGTAAAGCCAGTGTCGACTGTTCAAGAGGAAATCCGTCAGCGATAAGCAACTAATCCCGGCATAGCACAATAATTGTGCCGGCCAATGTAGTATTATGGCCTGCAAGTAGACTGAAAGAGCTGAATAAACAATCTATCCCACGTGCTATCTCACGTAGTTTAGGTTTTCGACCGCATTCTTCAGTGAATTTTCGTTGATATGAAAATATTGATGCCATTAGGACAGTAATGATGACAGAACTAAAAAATGACCGTTTTTTACGGGCGCTACAGGGTCAGCCGGTTGATTGCACTCCCGTCTGGATGATGCGTCAGGCAGGGCGTTATTTGCCGGAGTACAAGGCTACACGTGCTACGGCAGGTGGATTCATGGATCTTTGCAAAAACCCACAGTTAGCCTGTGAGGTTACACTGCAGCCACTGGAGCGTTACCCGCTGGATGCGGCCATATTATTTTCCGATATTCTGACCATCCCTGATGCAATGGGTTTGGGGCTAACGTTTGAAACAGGCGTCGGTCCACGCTTTAGTAAAACGGTATCGTCTCAGACTGATATTGACGCCTTACCGGTGATTCAGGGAGAATCAGATCTTGGCTATGTCATGGATGCAGTGCGTACGATTCGCCATGAACTCAACGGTCGTGTGCCGCTGATCGGGTTTTCAGGCAGTCCATGGACGTTGGCGACGTATATGGTTGAAGGTGGCTCCAGCAAGGATTTTCGTCGTGCAAAGGTCATGGCCTACAATGAACCTGCCCAGATGCACCAATTACTCGACAAGTTAAGCCAGTCAGTAATAAATTATCTCAACGCTCAAGTTGAAGCGGGTGCTCAAGCGCTGCAGATTTTTGATACCTGGGGTGGTGCGCTCAGTGAGGCGGCTTATGAGGAGTTCTCATTAGGCTATATGAGAAAAATCATTGCCGGGCTGATTAAAGAAAAGGATGGCCAGCCAATACCGGTGATCGTCTTTACCAAAAATGGTGGATTGTGGCTTGAGGCTATCGCGGATAGTGGTTGTCAGTGTGTCGGTCTGGACTGGACAATCGATATCGGCAAAGCGCGTCAGCGTATTGGGGATAAGGTGGCATTGCAGGGAAATATGGACCCTACGATCCTCTATGCATCTGCTAGTGCTATACGTGACGAAGTGGCGAGGATTTTAGCATCGTTTGGACGTGGTAACGGACACATCTTCAATCTTGGGCACGGTATCACGCCTGATGTGTCACCGGAAAATGCTGGCGTATTTATAAACGCTGTGCATGAGCTGTCAGCGTCATACCATCAATAAGAGCATGAATGATGCTAAAGTCAATCTATGAGAAAACCCGACTTTGGCATCATTGACTATTTTTTTTCGGGATAATAGTCAATATCACAGCAGATCTGGTGATTCATCTCCAGAGCAGGTTGATCGGCCGTTGGTTTACCAATAATTTTGGCGGGTACACCCGCTACAGTGGTATGAGCTGGCACTTCATGCAGCACAACACTGCCGGCTCCAATCTTGGCACCCTGTCCAATGTGAATATTGCCTAGAATCTTGGCTCCTGCACTAATCAAAACGCCTTCGTCCACCTTCGGATGCCGGTCGCCATGTTCTTTACCGGTGCCGCCGAGGGTAACGGACTGCATGATTGATACATTATCTTTAACGACCGATGTCTCACCAATCACTACACCCGTCGCGTGATCTATCAATATGCCTTTGCCAAGCTTTGCTGCTGGATGAATATCTACAGCAAATACGACAGAAATTCGATTTTGAAAGAACAATGCAAGTGCTTGCCGTTGATGACTCCACAACCAGTGGGCAACCCGATAACTTTGCAATGCATGAAAGCCTTTGAAATAGAGAAAAGAGGTTGACAGATTGCGGCAGGCTGAATCACGTTGCTGCACAGCAAGAATGTCAGATCTAATGGCGCTGCCGATTTGAGGGTCTTTCTTGAAAGCTTCTTCTATTACCTCCCTGAGCAGCATGGCCGAGGCAGTTGGGCTGTCGAGCTTATTTGCCAGATGAAAGCTCAGCGCAGCCTCCAGCGTATCGTGATTTAGGATGGTAGCGTGCAGAAAACTGGCCAGGATGGGTTCCTGTGAGGCTTCTGCCTGGGTCTCACGACGAATGGTTTCCCATATCTCGTCAGTCTGGCCGCTTGCCAGGCTGAATGGTTTGCTAGCCATAAAGGCAGTCTCGACTGAAAATTTCAACGCATTATAGCTCAGCTCAGTGGTCTAAGTCTGCGAAATTGGCGCAACAACGCCACAGATTGTGGCCGCTATTGAAATATTTGCGTTCAAAAGCCGTCATTGGATTGGTGATCGATAATGCCTCAGTTTCAACCTGAATGCCTGCTATATCCAAAGCTGCTACAAATTCCTGGACATAAACTTGCCAGTTGCTTCGAAGCTCGAATTGTCCTCCCAAGGCAAGTAGCGTAGGGAACAGTGCCGAACCGTGCCAGCGTCTTTGCAAGTGTTTTGCCTTGGGCCAGGGATTCGGGTACAACATGTAATGGCGTTCCAATTGCCATCCGGCATTGGTGGCTAAGCGCCAAAAATCAGCCAGGTCGGCTCTAAGAAGCAGACAATTATCGGGATTGGTCTGACATTTGTTTAGTCGATGGGCTGATTTATCGACACCGATGACGATGTGTTCTGGGTATTGTAGCGCCAGTTTTCGTGAACTTTCGGCTATGCCGCAGCATGCATCCAGAATGATGGGGCGATTGTGCTGAGCAACAAACTGTTGTGCGGACTCAAAAGCTGTCTGATTATGCTGAGCGATCGGTTTTCTATAGGAGCTGTTCAGGTGCTTTTGGACAACGTGTTGAAGCTGGCGGTGTAAGCCGTCCTGATTAGAAATAACTTCTGGGGAACTTATCGGCATTAGTATATTACTTCGATGATTTGGTGAAAAAGATGCTTAAGTATTGGAAGCATTAGTACTGGGAGCATTTACAGTTCGCCACAGCGTATGAGGTTGTTGCTTAATGCATTGTCTGGGCTAAGTGTAGATCCAATGATGACTTAATCCCCGTTATCGCAGTGCCAACTTCGTATTCGGGTTCCCATGCATTTCATGTACACTAAGGTTCGTCGCGGTGTTATATCACTTTTTCGAAAAATAACTACATGTTGGGGTCGTTTTTACATTTATGCGAAAAGATCTAAGGCCATACTTTGTCAAGAAATTCTATTTGCGTTTTCGTCATTGTTACAGCAACCATTTTATTCGACCTAAATTCGACTTTTTAGGCGACCATCATACCTTTATGAAACCATGGCATGTTCATGTTTCTGGGCCAAATATTCGCATGGGCAAGTGTGCAACTGTCATTGGTGAGCCTCACACGCCGGTAAACATAGGTGTATGGGGACATGAACCTGATCAGGGCGGTATTGTGATTGGTGATTATGTATTGATCACGCCCGGTGCGCGAATCAGCGCTTGTCACGAGATACGGATTGGTAACAGCGTCATGATGGCCAATGGTGTGTATATTACGGACAGTGATTGGCATGGTATTTATGACCGTGTTGAGCGGCCTAAAGAGCACACACCGGTCATTATTGGGGATAATGTCTGGTTAGGGGATCATTGTATGGTGCTCAAGGGTGTGACTATCGGCGAAAACAGTATTGTTGGTGCAGGGGCGGTTGTCACCAAAGATGTGCCCAGTAATGTGGTGGTGGCTGGTAATCCGGCGTGTATCGTCAAACAACTCGATTCAGGCAAAGAGTTTCATACGCGGGCAGATTATTTTCATGACCCGGTTGGGCACGCAGAGTGGTTCGATAAAATTGATAAAATGGTATTGCAGGACAACGGATTGCTCAACTGGTTGCGAGCGCTGCTCTGGCCAACAACGAGAGATTAGGGTAGTGCGAGATCAGAGTATTTTTAAGTGGATGCCAGTGAAAAAATGGTGAATAAAGCCCAATGGCTTACGAGTGAAAATTTAATTAAAAAGGGTATAGGCGAGCAATTGTTTTTATGGAATAATACTGAGTAAATATACAGTTGTAAGAATGTTTGTTCGAGACTGTATTCTGTTTGGTTGATTAACGACCTATCCCTGTAATATTGAGAGGCTTCTAATGGATGATAATAAGCAAAAAGCGCTGAATGCCGCTATGGCACAAATTGAACGTCAATTTGGCAAGGGAACAGTAATGCGGATGGGGGATCATGAACAGGAAGCAATACCGTCAATTTCAACTGGATCGCTTGGCTTGGATATAGCGCTGGGAATCGGTGGTTTGCCAAAAGGGCGTATTGTTGAAATCTATGGCCCAGAATCCTCTGGTAAAACGACCCTAACCCTGCAGGTTATTGCCGAATGTCAAAAGGCCGGTGGTACGGCGGCGTTTATTGATGCTGAACATGCACTTGATCCCCTGTATGCGGAGAAGCTTGGGGTCAATATTGACGATCTATTAGTCTCTCAACCGGATACCGGTGAGCAGGCGCTGGAAGTGGCAGACATGCTGGTGCGCTCGGGCGCAATTGATGTTTTAGTAGTGGACTCTGTAGCAGCCCTAACCCCCAAAGCTGAAATAGAGGGCGATATGGGTGACCATCATGTGGGTTTGCAGGCGCGTTTAATGTCTCAGGCATTGCGCAAGATCACGGGGAATATCAAACGCTCGAATTGCCTTTGTATCTTTATCAACCAAATTCGCATGAAAATTGGTGTCATGTTTGGTAATCCCGAAACCACAACCGGTGGTAACGCATTGAAATTTTATTCTTCTGTCAGACTTGATATTCGACGTATTGGTGCGGTGAAAGAAGGGGATGAGGTGGTGGGTAACGATACTCGTGTGAAGGTAGTAAAAAACAAAGTGGCACCACCGTTCAAACAAGCTGAATTCCATATTTTATACGGTAAGGGCATTTATCATTTGGGCGAGATTATTGATCTAGGGGTGAAGCAGGGTTTGGTTGATAAATCAGGGGCTTGGTATGCCTATAAGGGTGACAAGATCGGCCAGGGCAAAGCCAATGCTGCACGCTTTTTGGGAGAAAACCCGAAAATTGCAGAAGAAATTGAAGTTGCGATTAGAGCAGCATTATTACCTTGCGCCAAAAAGACTGAAAGTCAGGAAAATGCAGATTCGCTGACTGACACTGTTTAAATCTGAGATGTTTGGATCTGGTTTCGTTTAGAAGGAGCTGTCAGTTGTGACTGGGTTGCACGGCAGTAAACAAATGGAAAAGGATCAGGAAAAAAGCATCAGGGATGTTGCGATCAGGTATTTGGCGAGACGTGAATATTCACGTTATCAATTGTCTGAAAAGCTTATTTCGCGTGGCTATGAGGCTGCTGCGGTGGAAAGTGTGCTCAGTGAATTGGAGCAGAATAGTTATCTGTGTGAAAAGCGCTTTACCGATATGTTTGTGCGAACCCGCATTGCTCAGGGCAAGGGACCGGTTCGAATTACAGCTGAACTTCGACAGCACGGCGTGCCCAATGAATTAATTGCTGCTTACATTGATTTGCAGTCTGAGTTTTGGGTTGATACAGCTCGTCGAGAGCGAAAAAAACGGTTTGGCGAGCTGCAGTTGGATGACCTTAAGGAACGAGCGCGACAGCTGCGTTTTTTACAATATCGAGGTTTTACCCTAGCACAGGCAAACCTTTCTTTTGATATCGATCAAGACTAGGAGGCTTCCCTCGCCACGGTTCCTATTCTCGGACAGCCTCCTATGTACAAGCGTTATTTATTAGGCCTGAGCCAATGCCCCTGAATCAGTTCTTCTGAGTGTGCTGACCGCAGTCCGAAGATGATGAAATATTGGAACGGTGAAATTGATTTTGCCGCTATATCTACAATATTTCCTTATAAATCAGCTTGATATGGGTTGGATGCCGCAGTCGATTATATCCGACGGTTGATTTGGCTGGCTTATGCAAAAAAAACATAAGCCAAGAATATGCCCGTATAAATAATGCGAGAATTAAAGTTTCTTAACATGCTGAATCTTCAAACATAACTAATCGCTGATTTTTTAACAAACAATTAGCTGGACGAGCGTTGGATTATTGACTAATTTATTAGTTGAATGACTATAATTTATGACACGGTATGCGCAGGTTTCTCTCACTCTTAATAATCACAGCTTTTTGCATTTCCTGCACTGCTTGGGTTGCATGGGTGTTTTATCAGCATGAGCTGGAAAACATCAATGCCAATTTTGAAAAAGACATTGGTAAACGGGTCTATGCGCTGGAAAACGAAATGGTTAAAATGCGCGCGACTTTACGGCATTGGAAAAGCTTCTATGAGGCGGCTGATGACATTGAGCCACAGCAATTTGCACGTATAGCGGAAGATGTGCTGGGTACCTATCCCTCTTTGCAATTACTGGCCTGGGCGCCAATGATTGTTGATCAGGAGAGGCCTTTACTTGAGCAATATCAAAATACCATAGCACCGGGATTTCAAATTTTGGAGATCAACCCGAAATATGTCTCACCGACACAAATCAATGACGCACGGCTAATTGAGCAGATTGAAAATTTCGATCCTCAAAGAATTTTCCAACCCTCCGGGGCTCGCCCTGTCTATTTCCCTATTACGGTAACGGAACCAAGTGAAACCACGGGATTTCTGCGTGGCATGGATATGTTATCTGTAAACCGTATGCAGTTTGATGAGAAGATGACTGAGGCTATTCGTAAAGGTGATATCATGGGTTTGCCTGCTGCCCCGTCGCCCTTTTCACCCGAGCATGAAACGATCTTCATTGCCTTGGTGCCAATAAAACCCAGTAGTAGTCACCCTCAACGGATTCCCAAGCCAATCAGAGGATTTATTGTAGCTACTTTTGATATTGAAAGTCTGTTATCCGCGTCAAGCCTGTCAGATTTGCCTGATGATATTTATTTTCGTTTGATTGACAAAACGGGTGACGATGGATTGTTTAACCTCTATCAGACTGAAGATTTCACCACTGGGCTTGGGCGAATGTATACACGCCCGGTTTTGGAGGTTTTTGAGCGTAAATGGGTGGTATTGGCTGCGCCCAAGGTGGATTATATTCTGTCGAGGCTTTCGTATTTACCCTTATCGGTTGCTGTCGGTGGATTACTTTTTACAGCATTGTTATTGCTTTATCTCCAGCTTTTGCAGCGCCATGCTGAGGTTGTGCAGCATCAGGTAGAGGAACGCACCAGTCAGTTAAGTGAAGCCAATTCCAATTTGAATAAAGCGAATGCCCGACTGGAAGAGTTATCTCGCATTGATCCGCTCACCGAAGTGGCAAATAGACGTTTCTTTAACGAGAGTATTGAAAAGGAATGGAATAGATCGTTACGCGATAATCTCCCGATCGCGATCCTGATTATCGATGTAGACCATTTTAAGGGATACAACGATTATTATGGCCATCTCAAGGGAGATGATTGCCTGCGGGTAGTAGCTTCGGAATTGGATTCCGTTTTTTCGCGTTCTGGGGATTTGGTAGCGCGTTATGGTGGTGAGGAATTTGCGGTCATTTTGCCCAATGCTGGGGGCGAAGCGATGCGAATGGCGGAAAAATGTCGAGCCTCAATTGAAAAACTGCAAATAGAGCATAAAAACTCAGGGAATGCATCGGTAGTCACGATCAGTGTCGGCATCAGCAGTGTTACCCCCACGGGGCAACTGAAAGCGACTTACCTGCTGGATTCAGCGGATAAGGGTTTGTATATAGCAAAAGAACACGGCAGAAATCGAGTTATCTACCATACCTGTCATGCCCGCCTGGGAAAGTTTCAGGCTGCGTAGAAAACTAAGTTGATTGTCCTTTAGTTCTACGTGGTGCGAACCGCCATAAATTTCATACGTTTTGTAGTGATTGCTGTCAGTTTTATTGTCTATCATTTTTTTGTCATAAAAGTCATTTCAATACCGGATTTGGTTTAGCTGAAGTGACATTTGGATGTAGAAATTATGCTGATTGGTGTACCGAAAGAAATCAAAGTGCATGAATACCGTGTTGGTATTACACCAGCGGGAGCCCGGGAACTTACCCAACACGGCCAAGAGGTCTGGGTGGAAAAAGGGGCGGGCGATGGTGCCGGTTTTACTGATAAGCAATATCAGCAGGCTGGTGCGCTTATAAAGGATGATGTGGCGAAGATCTATTCCAGTGCACAGTTAATTGTCAAGGTCAAAGAGCCGCAAGAGCAGGAATACGCGTATTTGCATGAAGGGCTCGTCCTGTTTACCTATTTTCATTTTGCTGCGAGCAAAACGTTAACTGAAGCAATGATGGCGTCAGGTGTTACCTGTGTTGCCTATGAGACAGTGAAGGGTGATGATGGTCGCTTGCCGTTGCTTGCACCGATGAGTGAGGTGGCTGGACGCATGGCAGTACAGGCTGGCGCCCATGCGCTTGAGAGAGCCCAGGGTGGGCGAGGTGTATTGCTGGGTGGTGTGCCGGGTGTGGCGCCGGGCCATGTCGTGATACTCGGCGGTGGTGTGGTTGGAAGCCATGCCGCCGTGGTTGCCAAAGGTATGGGTGCACAGGTGAGCATTCTTGATCGTTCGCTGTCACGGTTAAGGGTGTTGGACGAGCAGTTTCATGGTCAGGTGAATACAATCTATGCTACTCAAGATGCGATAGAGTTTTATGTGCCTACCGGCGATTTGGTAGTGGGATCTGTCTTGGTTCCAGGTGCGGCAGCACCTCAACTGCTTGATCGGCAGATGCTGAAGCGTATGAAAAATGGTGCCGTGCTGGTGGATGTGGCCATTGATCAAGGTGGATGCTTTGCTACCAGTAAACCAACGACGCATCAACAACCTGTTTATGAAGTTGATAATATTGTGCACTATTGTGTTGCCAATATGCCGGGTGCAGTGCCGCGTACGTCAACGGTTGCGCTGACAAATGCAACCCTTCCATGGGTGCTGTTAATGGCGGAAAAGGGAGTATTTGAAGCTTTATGGGCGAACAAAAATCTTCGGGCAGGGCTAAATATCCATAAAGGAAAAATTACCTGTCGTGGAGTCGCTGAGTCCTTCGGTATTCCATACGTTGATGCGCTTTCCGTACTGCAGAAGTAGATCAGTGTATCTAGGGTCGCGGAAATAAACAATTTTCCGAGGCCCTTATATCGCTGAATGGGACGCCGATCGTTTAGAAACCCATATTTGTCATTGGTTATTCTTTGCGACTGATCTAGAATAATTGGGATAAGAAAATTCCCCGGCTACTGAGGGGGGCTCATTGGCGTAGAGGGAATAACCGAGAAGATGAAAATAGCAATTTTTGGGACGGGGTATGTCGGCCTAGTAACTGGCACGTGTTTAGCTGATGCTGGGCATAATGTGCTTTGCATCGATATTGATGATGCGAAAATTGAGAGGCTTAAACAGGGTGATATTCCTATCTACGAACCTGGTCTGGAAAATCTTGTGGAGGAAAATTGTCGCAGTGGTCAGCTAGCGTTTGCGAGCGATGTTGAGCAAGGCGTTGACCATGGTAACATCATTTTTATCGCGGTGGGTACGCCGCCTAACGAAGATGGCTCGGCAGATTTAAAGTATGTATTAGATGTTGCCAAAACGATCGGCAACTTGATGAAAAATGATAAAGTGGTAGTTGGAAAATCAACAGTGCCCGTAGGTACCTGTGCAAAGGTGCAGGAAGTCATCAAAGACAGTATGCTTGCTCGTGGCGTAGATTTTGATTTCGACGTGGTTTCTAACCCTGAGTTTTTAAAGGAAGGTGCTGCCGTTAATGATTTCATGAAACCGGATCGAATTGTGGTTGGTTGTGGAAAGGAGTCGACCCGGGCGTTGATGCGAGAAGTCTATATGCCGTTCAATCGAAATCATGACCGTATGGTGTTTATGGACAACCTTTCCGCAGAACTGACGAAATACGCTGCCAACGCAATGCTGGCAACAAAGATTAGCTTTATGAATGAAATAGCCAATATTGCCGAGCAGGTTGGTGCTGATATTGAACATGTGCGCCAAGGTATTGGTTCGGATCCTCGTATTGGATATCAGTTCATCTATCCTGGTTGTGGATACGGTGGTTCCTGTTTTCCAAAGGATGTGAAAGCGTTGAAACGAACAGCCGACGAGGTGGGTTACAATGCGGAGCTTCTTATAGCTGTAGAAGCTGTGAATGGACGCCAAAAGACCAAACTGCCTAACATGGTGAAACAGCACTTTAATGGTGATATCAAGGGTAAAACATTCGCTTTATGGGGTTTGGCCTTTAAGCCACAAACAGACGATATGCGGGAAGCCTCAAGTTTGGTTTTGATGGAAGAATTATGGGCTGGCGGTGCAATAATTAAGGCCTATGATCCAGAGGCTATGGATGAAGCACAGAAAATATATGGTAATCGTTCGGATCTCATTTTAATGGGTACAAAAGAAGCGGCACTGAGTAACGCAGATGCATTGATTATCTGTACGGAATGGAAAATGTTTCGAGCGCCAGATTTTGACCTAATTAATAACGAGCTTAAAAGCCCAGTTATATTTGATGGACGTAATTTGTTTGAACCTTCACAGCTCAAAAAACGGGGTTTTACTTATTACGCCATTGGTCGTGGTGATAGCTTGCAGGTCACTCCCTAGAGGCATTCATCACGCAGCTCATATCAGGGAGCACCGTTGAGAGCAGTTCCCGAGTGCGACGAGACTTGCTGAATCAGGCTGGACAATGGTTTTGGCTTTGCGATTTCATAGCCTTGTGCGAAGTCAACGCCGATTTCACGTATGACATGAAGGATTTCCGGATTTTCAACAAACTCGGCAATGGTTTGCAGGTTTAACACCTGCCCAATCTCATTGATGGAGCGCACCATTTCGTAATCAATGGGATCTTCAAGCACACCTTTGACAAACATGCCGTCTATTTTCAGATAATCCACGGGCAGTTTTTTCAAATAAGCAAAGGATGACATGCCGCTACCGAAATCGTCTAGCGCAAATTTGCAGCCCAAATCACGGATAGCGGAAATAAATCCTCCAGCGCGCACGAAATTACCGATGGCAGCGGTCTCAGTAATTTCAAAGCAGATAAGTTCGGGCGAGATGCCCGTTTCATCAAATTGTGCAGCAATAAAATCGTAGCAGCTATCATCGGTCAGTGACAGAGCAGAGAGATTAATGGAAAAATGTGATATATCGTCAAATAGCATTGGATGGTTTGCAAAAGTGTGTATCGAATTGCGTAGAACCCATCGATCAATCTGTCGCATCATATTGTATCGCTCGGCAGCACCTAAAAATTGCCCGGGAGCGACGATCTGATTGTCTTCATCGCGCATTCTAATTAATATCTCATACCCTGTTTTTGTAATCTCCTGAATCGGCTGAATTTCTTGACAATACAATTCGAAACGATTTTCTTTTTCCGCAGTGACCAATTGTGTGATGATTCGCATTTCGTCACGGCGCTGCACTAATTCCGCGTCGTCAGCGCGATAAACGTGTACGCAGCTACCACCACGTTCGCGAGCTACGTGGCAGGCGGTTTCAGCGGATGAGAATGCATCAAGTAAGTCTCGGGACTGTTTGTTTATAGAGGCAATGCCAATGCTGACACCGACTTGGTAAATGTTGTTTTCCCAGGTGAAAAGATAGTTTTGTATCGCTTCGCAAATATTCTCGGCTATACGGATGGCGGCATCTTCGGGGCATTGTCTTAATAGAATGCCGAATTCATCGCCGCCCAGTCTTGCGATTGTGTCGCTAGCGCCGCGAACCTGATTGGCGATAAGTTCAGCCAGCGCTTTCAGTAATTTGTCGCCAGCCGCATGGCCACAGCTATCGTTTATCAACTTAAACTTATTAAGATTGAGGTGACATAAAGCGTGATTCTTCTCTATGTCTGACGTGTCCTCAATAGCATCCTCAATAGCACTACGTAACGATTTTTCAAAAACCTCGCGATTACTTAAACCTGTTAGGGTGTCGTGACTGGCATGGTAAGTAAGTTGGCGCTGCATTTGCCGTGCTTCAGTACTATCGCGAAATACCATGACTGCGCCGGCAACTTTTTGGTAACGGTCTTTTATCGGTGCTGCTGAGTGCTCAATAATGAGTTCGTGAGCGAAACGATTTCGCAACAAAATATTACTGCTGCCTTCGACGAAACGTGATTCTCGTAAACATTTTTCCAGTGGATTGGCGGCAGGTACCTTTGAGCATTCGTGAAATGTCTGGAATATATCACTAAGTGGTTTGTTGTGAGCTTCTTGGGTGCTCCATCCAGTCAGTTTTTCAGCAATAGGATTAAGGTAGTCAATATAACCGAGAGCATCTGTTGTTATAACGCCCTCTCCGATCGATTCAAGAGTGACTTGAGCTCGTTCCTTTTCTTCAGTCAATTGCTTTTGACGCTCGACAAATTGCTGATTGCTGACAATGTAGTCTTCGCGGTGTGCGGCAATGTTGCAGACATGCCGCAGTTGATCGGCTCGAAATGGTTTCGAAAGAAAATCAACAGCACCTTTAAGAATGAGCGCACCCGCTTTTTGAGCTGAGCTATAGGCTGTCATCATGATGACGGATTGATTTGGATTGATGCGGACAATTTCTTCCAGTACTTTCTCTCCGCACATTTCAGGCAACACTAGGTCAAGTAACACGATGTCATGTCTGTGTTTTTTCCAGGCAGCCAAGCCTTCAACACCATTGTTTGCGCTGTCGATTTCAAAACGACCGTGCAGTACACGTCTTACAATAGCGATGGTTTCGTCATAGTCTTCAATGACGAGTATGCGGGTTTTTCGAGGAGGTGTTTTTCTCTGTACAAAGTTTTCCAATAATAATTCGGGCAGTTTTTGATATTGATCCAGAGATAGGAAGAAATTTGCTTCGAACTCTTTCGTTGTTGCTTCAGCTATGCGTTCACTAAACGTGTTGGAGACTATAACCACTGGCGTATCGGCAGTAGTCAGTAATGCGCCGGATCTAACTAAACGTGTTAGGCGCCATGCGTCAAGCTGATCAATTTCAATATCGGTAATGATAATATCGAAGATATGGTGGTTAAGGAGTTCGACTGCGATGTTCCCATTGTGGGCTTCAACGATATTGGAAAGCCCCGAGTCGGTGAGAGTGTTTTTTAATAACGAACGTTCTTCGTTATTATGATTGACAAGCAGCAGTCGAGTTTCACTAAGCATTTTCAAGCCCGGTATTGAAAAACGGTACACAATCTGAAAATCACCGACCTGAGTTGGTCTGTCCATTGTTGCCAAAAATAACTCATCATTTTTTGGCGGCGGGTTCTCATGAATTCCCAGTAATGGTTAAGATTCTTAAGTGTAGTCCCGATATGCTTGCTGCGCGAAGTTATTTTGCGAAAAAACGTGATAAATATCCGTGGCTTGCAGGGTGGTGCTGAAGACAAATGGTTGCACGGATTAGATTTGTTAGGTTGTAGGGCAATGTTGTTAATTGTGCAATGCCACTGTCGTTAAATTTTAGTTATGTTTGCGGTGTTATCTAGACTATGGTCAGAGGTGGTTCGTTAAGCGCAGCTTGTTGCTCTCTCAATTCCAATATGTGTTCACCCCAGTAACGCATATCATTGAACCAGGGGAAGTTTCGAGGAAAAGCCGGATCATCCCAGCGCCGTGCCAACCAAGCACTGTAATTGATGATGCGCATGGTGCGAAGCGGTTCAATCAGTGGCAGCTGGCGGATAGGGAAATCGAAAAATTCATTATAGCCATCAGTGATTTCCGATAGCTGCATCGTTTGCATCGCTCGTTGACCGGATAACAGCATCCAGATATCTTGTATCGCCGGGGCCATGCAACAGTCATCAAAATCGACGAAGTGCGGTGTGTCGCTTCGCCATAAAACATTTCCGCAATGGCAGTCGCCATGGGTTCGAATCAAAGACAATTCATGTTGACTATTGAGCGTCTGATCTATTTTCTTTAGAAGGTCAGCGGTGATCGACTCATAGGCTTCGCAAAGTTCGCCGGGGATAAAGTTTGCCAGTAGATAGTCAGCGTTTGCTCTGACCGTGTCAAGATGCAGTGTTTGACGATATTTGAAATGATCACAGGCGCCTACGGCGTGAATTCTTCCCATAAAACGCCCCATCATTTGCAAGTGGTCAAGATTATCCAGCTCGGGTGCGTGTCCTCCTTGGCGTGGATAGAGGCTGAAGCGAAAGTCCTGGTATTCAAACAGGCTATCGCCATGAAAAGTGAGTGGCGCAATAACCGGCAATTCAGCATGCGCTAGTTGCTGTGTAAATTCATGTTCTTCGCGTATTTGTTCGTTAGTCCAGCGGTTGGGCCGATAGAACTTGGCAATGATGGGCTGCTCTTCATCCAAGCCGATCTGATAAACACGGTTTTCGTAACTATTGAGAGCCAGCATGCGCCCGTCACAGATCAAGTCAAGGCTTTCAATGGCGGACATTAGAGTGTCTGGTGTCAGACGGTCGAAGGGGTGGCTGATAGTTTGGCCAACGCCTTCTACTTCGTCACAATCGATTTTCGTATTACCTTGTTGGGGATTGTTCTGATTTTCATTGTCGTGGTATTTATCGTTGGTCATCCCGGTTAAGATTCCTAAGCGGCTGAGCTGGCAGCGCTATGGTAATCTGAAATTGATACAAGTACCCGCATTTCTTTAAGGAAGACTTTCAAGGACGATAAAATGAAGCGACTATTTAGGCGTTGGCTTGACACCTTATGGCCTCCATACTGTTTGCTATGTGGACAAGTGCATAGCGGATCAATTCAGAGTATCTGCTTGCCCTGTCTTAGCGATTTACCTCGGATTGACACGCCATGCTGGCGTTGTGGTTTGCCGATAGCCTTTGATCCCAAATTTGCGAGCAGGCAGCCTACCCAGCTTTGTGGTAACTGCCTGAAACGTACACCGAGTTTTCATCATTGCGTGGCGCCTTGGTTGTACGATATGCCAGTGCAGCAGGTAATAAACGGCTTTAAACATAAGCAGCAATTGGTTTACGGGCGACTGTTGGCAGACTTGCTGGCGAGGCGTGTTACCGAGCATTACGCTGATAAGGATAAGCGCCCGACGCTAATAATCCCCGTGCCTTTGCATCAACAAAAACTACGAAAACGAGGCTTTAACCAGGCTTTGGAGATCGCCAAAATAATTGCAAGAAACACACAAATACCGCTTGACCCCCATCGTGTACAACGTTGTAAACCGACCACCAGTCAGCAAGAACTGACGGCCATGCAGCGCCGGCGAAATGTGCGAAATGCATTTGTTTGTCGAAAGCCGTTTCAGGGCGAGTGTGTGGCAATTGTGGATGATGTGGTTACCACAGGAGCCACTTGCGATGCATTGGCCAGCGTATTGTCTGAAGCGGGGGCTGGTGAAGTGCATGTTTGGGCTGTGGCGAGAACATTGAAGCATCCATATTGATCGATTTATTAGTAAACCTCAAAAAGCCATTTGGGTTGACAGCTAGTGCGGTGGCGTTATGATACGCAATTGTTGTTATACAGATAAAAAAAGAGGGTTTCGGTATGGGCTTAGGGGCTGACAAACTAGAAATTCGTCACAATTGGCAGTTTGATGAGGTTAAGGCGCTCTTTGACCAACCGTTTAGCGATCTGATTTTTCAGGCTCAATGTGTGCATCGTCAACATTTTGATCCCAACACCGTGCAGGTGAGTACCCTGCTGAGCATTAAAACCGGCTCCTGCCCGGAAGATTGCAAATACTGCCCTCAAAGCAATCGTTATGATACGGGGCTGGAAAAAGAAGCACTGTTGGAAATCGAGACAGTGCTTGAAGAGGCAAAAGCGGCCAAAGCATCTGGTGCTACCCGATTTTGTATGGGTGCGGCATGGCGTTCTCCCAAACAAAAAGATATGCATCACGTGCTGCAAATGGTGCGAGGCGTTAAAGAACTGGGAATGGAAAGCTGCATGACGCTTGGCATGTTAAGTGTCGATCAAGCCGAGGAGTTGGCGGGCGCCGGTTTGGACTACTACAACCATAATCTTGACACCTCACCGGAGTATTACTGCGATATCATTTCTACGCGCAGCTATCAGGACCGTCTTGATACGCTGGCCAATGTGCGTGCAGCGGGTTTGAAAGTCTGTTGTGGTGGTATCGTGGGCATGGGTGAGCAGCCCGATGATCGTGTGGGTTTGTTGCTGCAGCTGGCTAATATGGAGGAGCATCCGGAAAGTGTGCCCATCAACCGATTGGTGCGGGTGGAAGGTACGCCGCTGGAAGTGGGGGATGATCTTGACCCCTTCGATTTTATTCGCACAATAGCCGTTGCCCGCATTTTGATGCCGATCTCCCACGTGCGACTGTCAGCCGGTCGTGAAGAGATGAATGAGCAAATGCAAGCGCTGGCGTTTTTAGCCGGTGCCAACTCCATCTTTTACGGTGAAAAGCTGCTGACTACGCCGAATCCTGCCGCCAATAAAGATAAACAGTTGTTTCAGCGATTGGGCATAAATTCCGAAAAATATGAATCGCAACGTTGCCCTCAGGGTGATGAGCTGGCGCTGCTGGATAAGTTAGAGAAGGCCCACAATGATGCGTTTTTCTATGATGCAACTGCAAGTAAGTAAGTATTTACTTTGATGAATATGCAGGCCAAGCTCGCCTCAGCCCTCGCGGAAAGACAGGCGCAGCACCTTTATCGATGTCGTAAAGTCACTACCTCTGCACAAGGGGTGGAGTTAGGTGTTGCTGGTGATAACAAACTGAATTTTTGCAGCAATGATTATCTGGGCTTGGCGAATCACCCCCTTATAGTCGACGCTTTTAAGCGAGCGGCTGACCGTTATGGTGTGGGCAGTGGAGCGTCTCATCTGGTCTGTGGACACAGTGCAGAACACCATTTATTGGAAGAGGAACTGGCCGTCTTCACCGGGCGTGAGCGAGCCTTACTGTTTTCTACCGGCTATATGGCCAATATTGGTTGTGTCAATGCGCTTATGGGGCGCAGAGATGCGGTGTTTGAGGATAGGCTCAATCATGCCTCTTTACTGGACGCAGGATTATCTAGCGGCGCACAATTTCAGCGCTTTGCACACAATGATCTGGCTGACCTGAAAAGAAGATTGAATAAGACCGAGGCCCATCGACGACTGATTCTGGTCGACGGTGTCTTCAGTATGGACGGTGACTTTGCGCCGCTTGTTGAGTTGGCGCAAATGGCTGCTGACCATGAGGCGTGGTTGATGGTCGATGACGCCCATGGTTTTGCTGTGCTCGGAGAGACAGGGGCCGGTGTCAGTGAACACTTTGGCCTTTCCCAGCAACAATTGCCTGTTTTGATGTGTACCTTAGGCAAGGCTGCAGGCACGTTTGGCGCTTTTGTGGCGGGCAGCGAAGCCCTCATAGAAACCTTGATTCAAGAGGCGCGAACCTATATTTACACCACGGCGTTACCACCGGCGGTGGCCGCAGCGGCCCGAGCCAGTCTTGAAGTGATACGAACTGAAAGCTGGCGTCGTGAACATTTGAGACAGCTTATTGCGCAGTTTCGCCGTGGTGCGCAGCAATTGGGTCTGACCTTGATGGACTCACAGACGCCGATACAACCTTTGTTGATCGGTGATCCGGCCAAGGCATTGCAGGCCAGTGAGTCATTGTTTGAAAAGGGAATATTAATCAGCGCGATCCGCCCACCCACCGTGCCCAAGGGGACTGCTCGGCTGCGTATTACCCTGAGTGCAGCTCACAGCACTGATCAAGTCAATCATCTGCTATCGGTTTTATCGGAGGTGATTTGATGGACGATGCAGTGTGTGTATTTAAAATGCCTATACCTTTGAAGCTTCGCCAATATACGGGGCCGGTTGATGCAGCGCCGACATTGGTTTTACTGCATGGTTGGGGTGTGCACAGTGGCTATTGGGGAGGATTTGTTCAGCAATTGCAGGCCTATTGCCATGTTTATACAGTAGACCTGCCGGGCTATGGCGACAATGTGCAGGCGCTTGATGATTATCAACTGGAGAATCTGCTCGATCGCCTTATAGCGGTAATGCCGGAACAAGCCGTGTATCTGGGTTGGTCCATGGGCGGCATATTAGCGCTGGGATTGGCTGCACGTTATCCCGATAGGGTGTTGGCTGTGGTGGGGATTGCCAGTAACCCCTGTTTTGTTGCTAGCGAGGCCTGGCCCTGTGCCATGCCGAAGGCAACGTACCATGCGTTCGAAGCCGGAATTCGAGACAATTGCCCGCTAACCTTGAAGCGGTTTCAGTCCCTGCAAGTCAAGGGTTGTCCGGATGAGCGCGCATTACTGTTGCAGCTGCGCCGACTTGATCGCCAACGCCAGATGGCAAAAGAAGATGTGCTAATGGCAGGTTTGGGACTACTGGCACAAGTGGAGATGCATGAAACCTTGGCACAGATTTCACAGCCCGTATTGTGGGTGTTGGGCGCTAACGATGCCATAGTGCCGCTTTTCGTTCAGCAGCGAATGGAAACGTCCGTGTCGGTTCAGGTCGTAGAGCAAGCGTCCCACCTGCCTTTTTTGTCGCACCCGGAAAAAACGCTACAGCATTTACTGCATTTTTTTCGTCAGCACCAATGGCTGGTGGATGTTGATAATCACATTGAAAAGCAGCAGATTGCCGCCTCATTCAGCCGTGCCGCGCCGAGTTATGATTCGGCGGCAGTGTTGCAGCGGCAGGTTGGGCAGGAATTATTACAGTGCATGCCGCAGATAAATGGTTTGCCGCACATTGAATCACAACAGATACTCGATGTGGGCTGTGGTACGGGATATTTCACTCGATTGCTGAAGGAGCGCTATTCAGAGGCTACCGTGACGGGCGTTGACTTAGCCCAAGGGATGCTTGAGCAGGCACGCCTAAAAGCTAAGGGTGTTTGCTGGGCTGTGGGTGATGCTGAAGGACTGCCAATTAAAACAGCTTCCATTTCACTCGTATTTAGCAATCTGGTTTTTCAGTGGAGTGAAAAGCCAATATTGGTGTTCCAGGAGTTGGCGCGCATACTAAAGCCTGGGGGGTACGTCGTTTTTTCAACACTGACGACCGAGAGTTTGTGGGAGCTGCGCGCAGCTTGGCAGCAAGTCGATGAATATACGCACGTTAATCGTTTTGTTAGTCCACAAGAACTGGAAGGAGATATCACTGAGAGCAATCTACAGTTAATGTCCTTGGAAGAAAAAACCATAAGTTTGTCTTATGCTGAATTAAAGGATTTAACCGCTGAGCTAAGGTGTTTGGGTGCGCGCAATCTTAATCAAGGGCGACCGCGAGGATTGGCTGGTCGTCAACGGATACAGAAATTAAAAGCTGCCTATGAACGGTTTCGAAATGACGACGGAAAATTGCCGGCAAGCTATGCCGTTATCTACTGCATTTTGAGAAAAATGCCATGAGTCGTACAAAGACAGAATGTTTTTTTGTAACCGGGACTGATACTGGAGTGGGTAAAACCAGTGTGGCGACAGCCCTACTTCACTTGGCGCGTAACCAAGGGAAAAAAACGGCGGCGGTGAAGCCGGTAGCGGCTGGATGTGAACAAACCGAGCATGGATTACGTAATAACGATGCGGTTGAGCTGCTTGAGCAATGTTCGGTTCCATTGCAATATGAACAGCTCAATCCTGTCGCCCTGGCACCAGCCATCGCGCCGCATATCGCAGCCCAACAGTCGGGAAAGCGCATCACCGTGTCGCGATTAGCCGGTTTTTGTCGTGGTGTGATGATGTCTGGCGCAGATTTTGTGCTAATCGAAGGCGCTGGCGGTTGGCGAGTGCCATTGAATAATGTAGAACAGTTGTCGGGTTTGCCAAAAGAACTCAATCTGCCAGTGATACTGGTAGTCGGCATGCGGCTCGGATGCCTTAATCATGCCCAATTGACGGTTGAAGCGATCCGTCGCGATGGTTTGCAATTGAGTGCCTGGGTGGCTAACCAATTAGAACCTGATATGCCTGGTTATCAGGAAAATCTCAGTACACTCAAGCAGTTATTGCCGGCACCTTGTATGGGTGAGATTCCCTATTTACCTACACCTAGCATGGAACTTGTCGCAAATTACCTAAATATAAGCAAAATATGCCAATGAGTCTTCTTTTAGGATGAATTATTCTAGCTAAACCATTGGAATTATAGGTCAAAAACTGGCCTGTATTGCTTATGTTTGCTTTAATTAAGGATAAGTGTCATTAGAATTTCGCTGTGTCTAACAAAAATGCGCGGCTAAAAATTAATTCCGTAAACAGTTGTTTTGGTGATGGTATGAGCGATGTAGGGTCTGTGTTAAGTATTGGTGTCAGTGGTATTCAGTCTGGTCTTCAAAATGCGCAAAAGGCCGCTGAGGATATTGTGAAAGTGGGTATGAAACCTGAAGCTGGAACCGAAAAAGACGCACTGGGCGATTTAACTCAGGCTGCGGTGGAACTTAAAACCAGTGAAATACAAGTTAAAGCATCAGCTGAAGTCGTCAAAACAGCAGACAAGATGATGGGGGCAATCATCGATACACTAGTATAGAAATGACGCTCATCGTACCCTTATTCCCTAATTGGGAGAGGACAAGGTAACCTGCATATTATGATTGTACAGAACAATTCTTTCGCTAACTCAGTAGCTCCCTTTGCACCATTGGGGAGGCAGACTGTGGGTGAAGAAAGTCTGGAATCTAAAGGACAACCATTACCACCGGTAGAGGAATCGGCAGCATCAGCTGGTACCTTGAATCGCAAGGATCCGAGTGATAACACGGCAAATGTAGAATTTCAGCAAACCCTGAAAACTGATTCCAGTGCCGCTGAAAGTGTCGGTTTAGAGTCAAAATCAGATTTTAATGAGGAAGTGTACTCTGCCAGTGGTTCGGGTGAAAAGAAAGCAAAATCGGCCGACAACGAACAAGGCAGCGCTAACAAACCCGGTCTTCAGGTATTGACAGAAGAAGAACAGAAGGTGGTGGAGAGTCTGGCGGCACGTGACAGAGAAGTGCGCAGTCATGAGCGGGCCCATGCGTCAGTGGGTGGTCAAATTGCAGGACCTGCAAGTTATACCTTTAAGCGCGGCCCAGATGGCGTGAGTTATGCCATTGGTGGTGAGGTGTCTATCAGCGTTGGTGCAGTATCAGGCGATCCAGAAGCGACCATTCGTAAGGCCCAACAGGTACAACAAGCAGCATTGGCGCCGGCTGATCCATCTCCAGCAGATCGGCAGATTGCGGCGAGCGCGGCGCAGTTGGCGCTTGAGGCTCGGGCGGAATTGCTGCAGCAAGGGGTGGAAGAACGAGAGACTGAAAGAGAAGCGTCTGCACAGCAAGCTGAAGAAGCAAAAAATTCAGAAGAAGCTTTAAATGAGGGAGAGGAGGCAAAAGAGCAGGAAGAGCTTCGCAGCGATGAGCAATTGAGTGAAAGTGGTCAGAGGAATTCCGACGTTAATCGACGATTGTTGGATATCAGTGCGACAGATGACACGCCAACAGTGGGAGGTGTGTTGGATCAGCTTATCTAGAAAGAGCGAAATTTTTTTGGCCTAACTAGCACTATCGTGCCAGTTAGGCTGGTTTATTGAACTTTGTGTGACTGGTCAATTTGATAAAATTAACAATACTTATTGATTAGCGACCGACAAAGTAAGAGACAAATTCATGATTTGGAGAGTGATACGCGATGCCTGAATACACAACCCCTATGCGTGATGTGCAGTTTGTACTGAAGGAGCTGCTACACAGTGGTGATCATTATGAAAAACTGCCCAGTGAAGAGGCGTTGGGCGATGATCTGTTGGACGCTATTCTTAACGAGGCTGCCAAATTTGCTGAAAATGTACTGGCACCCTTAAATCGAGAAGGTGACGAACAGGGTTGCCAATGGCAGCAAGGTGAAGTGATAACGCCGCCAGGTTTCAAGGAAGCTTATCAGCAATATGTTGAAGGCGCGTGGCCCGGATTGAGTGCCTCGGTAGAGTATGGAGGGCAGGGGCTGCCAGGATCATTGGGGGTTGTTATCAGCGAGTTAGTGGGTACGGCTAACTGGTCATGGGGAATGTACCCTGGTTTAAGCATTGGCGCGGTACGGTGTATTGAAGCCCATGGTAGTGATGAACAGAAAGATATCTATCTCAATAAGCTGGTTGAAGGTACCTGGACTGGCACCATGTGCTTGACGGAAGCCCATAGCGGTTCAGATCTCGGGCTGCTGCGTTCGAAAGCGGAGCCCAGAGCTGACGGCTCGTACAATATCAGTGGCACAAAAATCTTTATCAGCGCCGGCGAGCACGATATGGCGGAAAATATTCTGCATATGGTATTGGCCCGATTGCCGGATGCACCGGCAGGCACTAAGGGAATCTCGTTATTTATCGTGCCAAAATTCATGCCTGATCACGAAGGCAATGTCGGTGAACGCAATAGTGTGAGCTGTGGTTCGATTGAGCACAAAATGGGCATTAAAGGATCTGCTACCTGTGTATTGAACTTTGATGATGCCACCGGCTTTATGGTAGGTGAGGCCAATACTGGCTTGACCCAGATGTTTACCATGATGAACGCTGCACGTCTTGGTACGGCAATACAAGGATTATGTATGTCTGAAGGCGCCTATCAGGGCGCGGTTGCCTACGCACGCGAGCGATTGCAGATGCGCGCATTGACTGGGCCGAAGAATCCGGATGGGCCGGCTGATCCGATTATTGTTCATCCCGATGTTCGTCGTATGTTGATGACGCAAAAAGCGATCACTGAAGGACAGCGAGCTTTTCTTTATTGGATTGCTTTGCTAGTAGATAAAGCAGCATACGGTAATGAGCAAGAATATCAGGATGCTGATAATTTGCTTGCCCTGTTGACGCCGATCGCCAAAGCGTTTTGTACTGAAACGGGTTTTGAAGTCGCAAACCTGGGGGTACAGGTACTGGGTGGACATGGGTATATTCGCGAACACGGTATGGAGCAGATCGTTCGTGACGGCAGAATAGCAACTGTCTATGAAGGTACAACCGGTATTCAGGCGCTGGACTTGATTGGGCGCAAGGTCTTGGGCAGTGGGGGCAAATTATTAAAAGGATTTACCAAGCAGGTCTACCATTATTGTCAGGATCACCACAAAGAAGACGCAATGAAGGAATTTATAGAGCCTCTGCAGAAATGTAATAAGGAATGGGGTGATCTGACGATGGCGATTGGTGAAAAAGCGATGGAAAATCCAGATGAGGCGGGCGCAGCGGCAGTGGATTATCTGATGTATGGCGGTTATCTGGTGTTGGCCTATATGTGGGCTCAATCAGCTAAAGTGGCGCTGGATAAATTGGATGGCGGCACCGAAGAAGAGGCGTATTATCGGTCGAAAGTGCAGACAGCCCGTTTTTATTTTCAGCGGATTTTACCGCGCACACTCTCTCATTTTGCCTCAGCTAAAGCGGGTGCTGAAGCGGTTATGGCTATCGACGAAGACAATTTCATTTTTTAACTTCTTTGTCATTATCTTTGTACTGAACTGCCCCTATACTATTGAACCGAAGCGGTTCGGTACATCTAATTACAGAGGTTGTTATGCCTGAATATCAAGCGCCCGTGAGGGATATGCAATTTGTATTACATGAAGTGTTTGAAGCAGGAGCTGTCTGGGCTTCTATGCCGGGCACACAGGAAGTGACTACCGAACTCGCCGATGCCATTTTGGATGAAGCGGCAAAGATCACCGTCAATTTAATCGCCCCTTTAAGTCGTTCTGGTGATGAAGAAGGCGTTAGCTGGAACGATGGTGAAGTCACCACTCCTGCAGGTTATAAAGAAGCCTTTGCAACCTTTGCCGAAAGTGCCTGGATTGGTTTAGGTGGCAATCCCGAATACGGCGGTCAGGGCATGCCCAAAATGCTCACCGTTCTTTTTGAAGAAATGCTGCAGTCAGCAAATAATGCATTCTGCCTCTATGCCTCCTTAACCTCCGGCGCGGCACTGGCAATTGATGCCCACGCAATTGAAGAGCTAAAGCAGAGCTATCTTCCCAAAATGTACAGTGGTGAATGGACGGGGGCAATGTGCTTGACCGAAGCGCATTCTGGCACTGATTTGGGCATCATTCGCACCAAAGCGGTAGGCAATGAGGATGGCAGCTATTCAATCAGTGGCACGAAAATATTTATCACAGCAGGTGAGCACGACCTATCCGACAATATTATCCACCTGGTGCTGGCAAAGTTACCCGATGCACCAACAGGCCCTAAAGGGATATCCCTGTTTTTGGTTCCCAAGTTTTCAGTAGAAGCTGACGGCAGTCTGGGCGCTCGTAATGGTGTGCAGTGCGGCTCAATTGAGCACAAAATGGGAATTCATGCGTCGTCAACTTGTGTGATGAACTTTGAGAATGCGACGGGTTATCTGGTAGGAGAAATCAATCGTGGTCTAAATGGCATGTTCACGATGATGAACTATGAGCGCTTATCGGTAGGCATCCAAGGCTTAGGTTGCAGTGAGACGTCATACCAAGGCGCCAGGCAATATGCCAGAGAACGCCTGCAAAGCCGAGCGCCCACTGGGCCACTCAATGCGGATAAGGAAGCCGATCCGATTATTGCGCAACCCGATGTGAGAAGAATGTTACTGACCCAAAAAGCCTTTACTGAGGCTGGACGCGCATTTGGCGCCTATGTGGGTATGCAGCTGGATTATGCTAAGTTTGGCGATGACGAACAAAAGCGTCATGGTGCTGATATGGTGGCGCTGTTAACACCGATCGCTAAGGCTTTTATGACAGATAAAGGTCTGGACAGTTGTGTGTTGGGCCAACAGGTTTTTGGTGGCCATGGTTACATCAGGGAATGGGGTATGGAGCAATTGGTGCGTGATGTGCGCATCAGCCAGATTTATGAGGGCACCAACGGCATACAAGCGCTGGATCTAATGGGGCGTAAAGTAGTTGCTAATCAAGGCAAATTCGTCACTCTGTTTTTACAGGAACTCGGTGATTTTATTGACGAACAGAAACAACAGCCTGGGATGGAGGAATTTACCTCTGCTTTGGAAAACAGCAGCGACTTGCTTAAAGAGACAACACAGTGGGTTGTCAACAGCGCATCAGAGAATCCCAACGAAATCGGTGCCGCTTCAGTCGACTATTTGCATCTGTTTGGATACACCGCCTATTGCTATATGTGGGCCAGGATGGCAGTGCCGGCATTGCAGAAGCAGAGTGAGGATGCCTTTTATCAATCCAAATTACTGACCGGGCGATTTTTTAATGAAAAGTTGCTACCGCAGCAACACGCCTTGGTTGCATCGATTCGAGCGGGTAGTGAGCCCTTGATGACAATGGATGAAGCCTTGTTTTAGCGCTGAGCAACCGTTTTTATCGGATGCTCTGTTGAGCCTGAGCTGACACTTTTATCAGAAAAGCTGATCTGGTATAGTTAGCCGCCTCGTCGGTCGGTTGTTATCTATCAAACTCGAGAAAAGGCGAGCATTTCTTCTATTCGGGCATTAGCGCAGTCTGGTAGCGCACCTCGTTCGGGACGAGGGGGTCGCAAGTTCAAATCTTGCATGCCCGACCAATCACTGATCCAGCAAAATCCATTGTAGTCCACTAAGCCCATAAAATGGGGCTTACGGCTATATACATGGTCTATTACTGTCCATTATACTCCAGCATGTTCCAAAATATATTAGGGTATATGTGAGGGTATCATTTCTATTTTTCGAATTATTTGCTCAGATACCCTCAAAAAACTGTAGGTAGCGTTATGCCAAAGATTATTAAGGCATTGTCAGCAAACGAGGTGAAAATCGCAAAATCCATTGAGAAGGATTTTAAGCTGGCTGACGGTGGGGGGCTTTATTTGTTGGTGAAAACTACGGGTGCAAAATATTGGCGTATGAACTACAAGCACCCGATTACTAAGAAATCAAAAACGCTGTCGTTTGGTGTTTATCCAGAAGTTAGCCTTAAAAGAGCCAGAGAAAAGAGAAGCGAAGCTCGGAAGCTGCTGGGTGTTGGAATTGATCCTATTGAGCAGCTGCGAGCGGATAAGGTTGCACAGGCAGATACTGCTTCAAATACATTCAAGGTTGTTGCAGATAAATGGTTTGATAAGAGGGTGGCTGATAAATCAAAAAGTCATCGTGAGCGCACCAAACGATTATTGGAGCGAGATCTTTATCCTTATCTTTGTAATAGGCCTATTAACGACATAACTCCCGCTGAAATGTTGGCAGTGTTAGAGAGGGTCGAAAAACGTACTGTTGAAACTGCCCGGAGAGCGCGTCAAGTGGCATCGCAGATATACCGGTTTGCCATCAATTCTGCTCTAGCTACGAGCGACCCGGCAGCATATCTGGGTGAATCGCTTAAGGCACACACGGTTAAGCATCGTCCCGCTATCACTGATCCGGCTGAAGTTGGCAAATTGATGTTGGCCATTGATGGTTATAAAGGCTCGCCAGTAGGAATGGCTGCGTTGAAGCTGTCACCTTTACTCTTTTGTCGTCCAGGTGAGTTGCGGCATCTGGAGTGGCCTGAAATCAATTGGGAGCAAAAGCGTATAGAGATTCCAGCGGCAAAGATGAAAATGCGTGAGGATCATATCATCCCGCTGGCAACTCAGGCGATTGAAATGCTTCGAGAACTTCAGCCACTTACGGAGCGAAGAGGTAAGTATGTTTTTCCGTCAGTAAAAGGTGCAAGTCAGTGTTTATCTGAGAATGGCGTCAGAACGGCATTACGAACACTGGGTTTCGATAACGAAACAATGACTCCGCACGGTTTTAGGGCGATGGCTCGGACATTGCTGGATGAGGTTCTGAGTGAGCGTATTGAACACATTGAGCAGCAGTTAGCCCATGCTGTAAAAGACGCTAATGGGCGTGCATACAACAGGACGCGGCATTTGCCACAGAGAGCTGAGATGATGCAGCGTTGGGCAGATTATTTGGATGTGCTTAAAGATCAGGCAAGGTGCGGTTAAAGGAGCTAATAGAAACCATGATCGGGATGATCCGCAAGCGAGTTAGAGGCATCAGGGATGTTGAGTATTTCAAACTCAATATCAGGCAGGCATCCCTACCCGGCGATCCTTCCATGCTCTATTCTGGTGCCTAGCCTCACTCATCAAAGCGGAGAAGGGCCTCTTAATTTGAGTAAAAAATAGGTTTTGTTTGATGTGTGCTTTTGCGCTCAATTACGCCTAACTCCTCAAAAATATCAAATATTTGACATCTTTTTAAATTGTTTCACGACCATAATTAGCCATATGGGGGGTAAGTTGGTAGTTAATTAAGCAGGGCTCCCAGGAAGAGATGAGATCGAGCTATCGTAACTGCGGGTCATGTTGTTAAGCAGGCACCCGCCAAGTCCACCAAGGGTAGCGACTACTAGTGGGTTACCTTTTTGGGTTTTCCAGCTAATAAATCCGGCAATCACAGAACAAATAAGCGTTGCTTGAATTTGAGGGCTGAATTTGCGTCCATAGACCAGAAAGTGCGCAATGTGTTCACAGTTATTGAAGGACGCTTGGTATTCGCCCCTTTCCTGAAGGATCTGTTCTAAACGTGCTGCTAGTTCCGCATGGTTGTGATCACCAGTTTCAATTACCTTGACGGCTTTCCCTTCGGCGTACTTTATATAGTCAATGACTTCAGTTCCATTGGTAGGCGAGTTATGAAGTACTCGCTGACTACCCAAATAAACCCCGGCATGCTCGACAATGCCTTTGCTGCGGTATAGCAAATAGCCGGGTTTCAGTTTAGCATTCATATTAATAATCCCTATGTATATACGTTTAACGAATATACATTAAACGTATATGTATACGCAGTCAATCCTGGTTTGGGTTTTAGTGCGTGTTACTTGGAAATAATCAGGTGACGAAGCTTATGAATACTTCGCAGACAACAACATATTCAGCGGTGTTGGGTGCAGTGCTTGCTAGCCACAGGCAGATAAAGGGCCTGGAACAGGGAGAAATGGCTGAGCGTATGGGCTTATCGCAGCCGAGCTACAGCAGGTTGGAAACTGGAGCGTCAACGTTTTCTGTTGATCAGATGTATCAAGCTGCCAGAGCCCTAGGTGTTAGTGGTGAAGAGATCTCCAGTACCCTCAATAATTACATAGCTAACCTTCGGGCAAATGGAACCGATGTCGTTCCTATGCCAAGGGGGCATAAAGCCAAAGCTGGGCAGGATGGCGTAGATGTTGGTGCTATGGTATTCGGTGCGGCTTTAGGTGCTCTGATTATGGGGCTGGCTGGTAGAAAATAAGCTCGTAACTGATTTAGTTAGATTGTAAATCAAGCTTACTAATGGTGTTATAAAGAAATAAGAATACGAAAACTGGGGATAATCATAGGATGATATTTAATAATGACGGGCGGTAAGCAGCTCAGTAATCCATTTTCGACAGGTAGTGGTGGTGCAAGATTTGAAGCCAATATCCAGGCTACATTTGTCACTTTGATGCTGAGCGGTGGTTATGCTCCCTGTTTGCCCGCCTGGCCGATCGTAGAGATAAAGCTACAGGGTGCGGTGACTGGTTATTGCACAGATGATCTAATTATTTTTGTTGAAAATCCGACAAACAATGATCGCCGCCGGTTGCTTGGGCAAGTAAAGAACTCGATAGTAATCACCACCAAGAGCAAGTTGTTTGCTGAAGTTATTCAAGCAGCTTGGAATGACTTTAATAGCTCTGAAGTTTTTACCAAAGAGAAAGATGTAATTGCTCTAATTACAGGGCCGATCAACGCCACGGATACCGATGGGGTTAATGGGCTATTAGAGCAGGCTCGCCATACACGCGACGCTGATGAGTTTCTAACCCAAGTAGCTCGGGCTAATTTTTGTTCAGATAATGTCAGGAATAAACTTACAGCCTTTAAGGAGCAGCTGAAAGCTGCCAATAAAGACAATGATGTTGAAGATCAGGACTTATATGAGTTCCTTAAACATTTCCATCTTCTCGGTTATGACCTTGCTAAAAAAGGAAGTGTCGTTTCGTCACTGTTGCAATCGCATATTGCACAGTTTAATAGGGATATCCCCGACAAAATCTGGTACCAGATAGTCAATGAGGTTCAAGACTTTAATCAATATGCGGGGACAATCACCCTCGATACTCTACCTGATGATTTGGTCGAACATTTCAGAGAGCTTGAGGTCACACATATACCTAAAGGCCTTGTTAAGGAAGAGGTAGAGGTAGAGGTAGAGGGTGAAGGTGGGGGTGGGGGTGAGCCAGTCGTTACTGATTGGAATCAGTACGCATCTGCTAAAAAACTAGCGCTTGCATGTCTAATAGGTAGTTGGAATGAAAGTAATGAGGCTGACATCGCGGTTGTTACGCAGATTGTTGGCGAGGATTACAATAGCTGGATAGCTGATCTGAGAGAGGCATTACAGGTTTATGATTGCCCCTTAACTTATAAGAATGGCCTCTGGAGCTTCAATGATCGTGCGAAATCCTGGCAGGATTTGGGAGGTAGGCTGTTTGATGACCACTTGGATACCTTGAAAACCGTTGCTGTGGAGGTTCTTCGGGTTGATGATCCTTCTTTTGAACTGCCTGGTGAAGATCGATATGCCGCAGCTATTCACGGGAAGGTGTTACCGCACTCTGGTAACTTACGTGAGGGGCTGGCGGAAACACTAGCGCTTATAGGTAGTCGGGCGGCCTCTTTGGCTAATTGCACCCAGGGTAAGGCAGATGCTATCGCGGTGCTATCAGTGCGTGAGTTGTTTGAGGAAGGTGAGTGGATTCGCTGGGGCAGCCTCAATAGCTTGCTACCAACCCTTTCGGAAGCGAGCCCAGGTGAGTTTCTATCGGCTGTAGAAAATGCTATCGCAGCCACACCTTCGCCCTTTGATAAGTTATTCGAGCAAGAAGATACGGGTGTTTTTGGTAGAAACTATATAACTGGCCTTCTATGGGCGCTTGAGGGAATCGCGTGGGAGGAAACTTACCTGAGTCGCACTGTGGTTGTTTTGGCAGAGATAGCCTCACATGACCCAGGCGGTAACTGGGCAAACAGACCGGGTAATTCACTGACAGATATTTTTCTTCCCTGGCTGCCACATACTCTTGCTTCCGTTGAGAAGCGACAAGCAGCACTTAAGTCAATCTGTGCTGAACAGCCAGAGGTGGCCTGGAAGTTACTTGAGAGCTTGCTTCCTGGGCAACACTCTACGACATCTGGCACTCATAAGCCAAGCTGGAGAGAAGTGATTCCTAATGTCTGGGAAAAAGGTGTATCGAAAGGCGAGTATTGGGAGCAATCCCGATTTTGTGCTGAGTTGATTGTTGTGCAAGCGGAGTTTGATGTCTCTAAACTGGCATCTTTGGTGGGTAACTATGACCATTTGCCATCACCGGCCTCTGAGGCATTGAGAGATAAGCTACTATCTGAGCATTGTTTAAAGCTCCCAGAGAAAGACCGTATGCCGCTTTGGGCAGCGCTTTGCAAGTTAATTGCCCACCATCGACAATTTTCAGAGGCTGAATGGTCTCTGGGATATGAGTCCCTGCTTCCGATGGAGGACATAGCCAATCAACTTGCACCCCAAAGCCCTAGCCTTATTAACAAGCGACTTTTTTCCGAGGCAGATGCATATCTATATGAAGGCGATGGTGATTGGCAGGAGGAGCAAGATAAACTGTTCCAAATACGGAAGGGGGCTGTAGAGGATGTCCTGGCAGAAGGTGGGCTGCCACGGGTTTTAGAATTTGCTTCGACAGTTTCAAACCCTCACCTTGTGGGTGAGGTGCTGGCAGATTTGGATCAACCTGCGTTTGATACTGAACTTCTACCAGGTTTGCTGGATAAGGCAGATCATAAGCTTTGGTCGTTAGTTTCGGCTTATGCATGGCGCCGGAGGTTTATGGGTGACTGGGAGTGGTTTGATGGCATAGACAAATTAGGCTGGGAGCCAAGGCAGGTGGCTCTACTGTTGTGTGCTTTACCATTTGAAAAAAATGCCTGGGATAGAGTCGCTCAGTTGCTTGGTGAACATGAAAGTGAGTATTGGAATAATACTACTGCTAATACCTATCAGACAGACGATGATGCTGAGCATGCCCTCATCAAGTTGCTCGAATTTGGTCGGTCAAGTGCGGCTATTCCTGCATTTGCAAGAGATATTTATAAGAAGAAAGATATTAATCCTGATCTGGCGTGTGACACGTTATTAGCCCTTGTAGAGTCTGAAGAGCCATTAGGTCAAAACGGAAATTACTACATCACCCAAATTATCCAGGCTTTGCAAAGCAATGCTACTACTGATCAAGATAAGTTGTTTCGTGTCGAATGGGCCTATGTATCTTTGCTCGCTAAGCATAGTAAAGGCTCCCCTATAACCCTGGAAAACAGATTGGCTTTAGATCCTGGTTTTTTCTGTGAGCTTATCCAGCTGATATATCGCGCTGAGGGTGCTGAACCAGAAAAAGAGTCTTCCGAGCGGCGTCGTAACCTGGCGACTAACGCATATCGCTTATTTTCTGCATGGAAAGTTATACCGGGTTCACAGGTGAATGCAGGGTTTGACCCAGATTTGTTTACGGCGTGGTTAAGCTGTGTGGAGGATACTGCCAAGGCTTCAGGGCATTATGATGTCGCAATGATTCAACTGGGTGACGTGCTTGTTAACGCCCCTGAAGGGCCTGACGGTCTATGGATTCATCCGGTGATTGCGGAGGCTATGAATGCAAGAACGCGCACTAGCTTACGTGATGGCTATGGCACGGGTATTCGCAATTCCCGGGGCGCTCACTCGGTTGATCCAGAAGCTAAGCCCGAGAGGTCACTGGCAGAAAAGTATCGTCAGCGAGCGGAAGAGATTGAAAATGTTGGATATCAACGACTAGCTACAACCTTGCGTGATGTGGCCGCGAGTTATGACCGGGACGCTGAGCGAATCCTTTCCAATGGAGGGTATTTTTAGAGAGGTTTACATAAGCATAGCTGGAAAGTGCCATTATTGAGTTGTTGGGCACTAAGGGCTAGTGGGGTCGGACTGTATATCTTAAAGCGGATGCTCAATCATGCCAGCGGGAGAGATGATGTTACTGCTGGGTACGCTGTGCTGACCGCAGAGACTTTAAGGGAGTCTGCTGAGAAGGTGCAGGATAAGATTGCTTGCGGGATGGGATGGTTTCCGATTTTCACTATTTATGAATAGTATTCCATGCGTATTGAGTTAGATCTTGGTTTTATGATTGTTTTGTAATCAGTGTTTGATGTTGTAATGAAATGTAACAGTCAGTTTGAGAAATGGTTTGTTCAAAATAGGATATAATTTCATATATGGGCAGAAATTATTCTAATAAAAAAACTAGATATGAGGAAAGGGAGACGTTATGACGGAGTCCGTTCCTGTAACTCCTGAGGTGCTACGCTGGGCTAGAGAATCTGCTGGATTAACGATTGATGAAGTTGTCCAAAAGATGAATCGTAAAAGCGTTACATATGAAGTGATTGAGGCATGGGAGGATGGTTTTGAGAGTCCGACTTACCCTCAAATGGAGCGTTTGGCGTATGATTTGTATAAGCGTCCTTTGGCTATGTTCTTTTTTCCCGAGCCGCCAGAAGAGACTTCCCCGAAACAGTCTTTTCGTACATTGCCAGAATACGAGATCGAACACCTTCCGCAGCGAATACGGCTACTACTAAGAAAGGCTCAATCTTTCCAATTAAATTTGTACGAGTTATATGATGGCGTTAATCCTTCTGAGAATAAAATCGTGCAGGATTTATCGTTTGGTGTGCGGGCATCAGAAGTAGCTATTGCCAAAAAAGTACGGCGCTATCTTGAAGTAAGTCTAGATAAGCAAATACATAGTGCTAGTGCCGAAGAAGCGTTTAAAATGTGGAGAGAAAAATTAGAGAGTCTTGGTGTTTTCATATTTAAGGATGCTTTTAAAGACGACTCCTTTTCTGGTTTTTGTTTGTATGATAGCCAGTTCCCTGTGATATATATAAACAATAGTAAGCCTGCTACTAGACAGGTTTTTACACTTTTTCATGAGCTGGCGCATCTTCTGTTCAAAACAGGAGGGGTTGATACTCGACTTGATGACTACATTGATTATCTTGACGGCGATTCTCGCCGGATTGAGGTTTTGTGTAATCGGTTTGCTGGTGAGTTTCTTGTCCCTAAAAAAGATTTTGAAAATAGAGTTGAAGAGGGGGCGTTTGATGATTATGCAATTGAGCAGCTTGCGAGTATTTATAAGGTAAGCCGCGAAGTTATATTAAGAAAACTCTTAGATAGAGGGAGCATTGAAGAAAGCTCCTATCATCAGAAAGTGGCTGAATGGGCTCAACATAAGAATGGTAGAAGAGGTAGTGGAGGAGACTATTACTTAACACAGGGAGCTTATCTTGGGAAAAAATATATAGGCAAAGCGTTTAGTCGGTATTACCAAAATCAAATATCAGTAGAGCGTTTAGCAGACTATTTAGGAGTCAAGGTCAAGAGTATTGATGGCATGGAAGCTTTGTTACACCGAAATGGGGCTGCTGTATGATTTATGTATTCGATAGTGGTCCGCTCATATTGTTGTTTCGTCACTATTACCCAGAACGTTTTCCTTCGCTTTGGGAGCGTTTTGATGAGTTAATTGATGAGCAGGTGATAATTTCTGTCAAGGAAGTAGCTAGAGAACTTAATGGGCATGGCGATACTCTGACTGACTGGGTAAAGGATAATGGCGATCTTTTTTATGCTCCACTGGGGAATGAATTTTCCTTTGTATCCAGTATTTTTGAAGTTCAGCATTTTCAAGCACTAATTAGAAACCAAGAGCGATTGGAGGGCAAGCCTGTTGCCGATCCTTTTGTCATAGCTAAAGCTGATGCAGTAGGTGGGTGTGTAGTTACATCAGAAGTATTCAAACCAAATGCTGCTAAGGTTCCAAACGTATGTCAACATTTCGGTGTGGAGAGCATGTCTCTGGAAGAGTTTATGGAGAGCGAAAACTGGACGTTCTGATTGTCCTGCTATTTGTCGACGGCAGTTTTCCCTGTTCTATAATACAAACTGCCAGAGTTAAATATAATCTTGCAATCGGTCTTCAAACTCAATCATAAAACGATTCAGTGCTGGTTTCCAATTTCTGATTGGCATGGGCCATTTTTTGGACGCAGCCTGTATAGTGTCGATTATATTTTTTATATGGCAGAGTTTAGGGGTAAATTACCCTTTAAACTGCGTAAGCAATAGTGTCTGGCGTCAACTATCGTGGCCGGTTTCGCGACAATTAGGATGGCCGCTTAGTTGTCTTACCCCTGCTTGAACTGTTT
>PIVM01000686.1 GCA_003353945.1 Gammaproteobacteria bacterium | reverse complement strand
GCTTTGGCCCGGATCCGGCGCACGCTCGCGCTCACCGTCGTGAGCTCTTAAGCTAATGGCCTGATCCGATTTATCCCTGGGGATTCTGTAAAATTTTGGATGTTTGAAAACAAATGTCATTTAAATTTTTAGTGTTTACCATAACTAACATTTTTTATATCTTTATTCCAGCATGCTCGACAGTCTAAACACTGGCCGCCCTGATTAGGAGCTGGGCAGCTGGGGCTTCCATTTGTGACAACCGTTGATGAATGCGTCCAGGCGTTGCCAGCGGTCCCGTCTACACGTGCAGCTGATAATCTAATTATTAAATTTGTAGGAACCTCTTCAGGGTCTGGCAGGTACTGGCGCTCTTGCGTTGGCAGCCAGTGCTTCGTGTCAGGTGTGAGCTTGCACACTTCTATAATTTTTTGCATATGTTCTTTTGATTGAAGGTCGCCCGCGTCATGCCATCTAAACCATTTTTGACGCTTGATAACAGCAGCCATTGCGGTGACCCAGTCAGGATGGTTGATTGCCTCCAGCCTTCTATATTGCGCTTCTCTTATTGCAGGGTATCTTGTATAATTTCCTTTTAATGCATAGCAGCCATAACATGGTGAAGTCTTAACCTTCCTAAGCTTCGAACCAGTTTGACATGCCCACGCTGGCAGGCTGTAGCTCAGGCCAGGCATCTTTGACGTTCTAGTGAACGAGTCTGTAATTTTTAATGCTTCTTTTACTTTCATAATCTTTCTCCTTTATTATCCTATACTATAGATCTCTCACCTTGTCAAGGTCCCTGCTTGCCGCTTGTTGCTTGCGGCTTGCCGCTTGTTGCTTCAGGTCCTTAAAAAATTTTTCACAACTGGCCAGGTAACCAGCCGGCAACGTGCCATGGTCCTGAGTGAACCATGGCAGCAAATTATTATATTTAATCCTCTTCTTTGTCATATTCTTTATAACGCTCCGCAGTCTTAGCCTGATCAGCCTTCACCATCCGCAGGATCTCTTCCATGCAATGTGCAATCTTAGTTAAGTTGTTATTTATTAAAGTACTTATAAACTCTTCGTCTTTTTTCATATGTTTTATTCCTTTCAATAT
>PIVM01000685.1 GCA_003353945.1 Gammaproteobacteria bacterium | reverse complement strand
CAGCTGCTACAGCCGATCAGGCAATACATTCTGATACTGCACAATATGCTGAACTAGCCAATGCTGCAATCTCAGCTGCTACGGCAGATCAAGCTACATATTCTGATACTTCACAATATGCTGAATTAGCCAACGCTGCAATCTCAGCTGCTACGGCAGATCAAGCTGCATATTCTGATACTGCACAATATGCTGAATTAGCCAATGCTGCAATCTCAGCTGTTACGGCTGATCAAGCTACATATTCTGATACTGCACAATATGCTGAACTAGCCAAGGCTGCCATCTCTGCTGCTACGGCAGATCAAGCTACATATTCTGATACTGCGCAATATGCTGAATTAGCAAATGCTGCCATCTCAGCTGCTACGGCAGATCAAGCTACATATTCTGATACTGCACAATATGCTGAACTAGCCAATGCCGCAATCTCAGCTGCTACGGCAGATCAAGCTACACATTCTGATACTGCGCAATATGCTGAATTAGCCAATGTTGCAATTTCAGCTGTTACGGCTGATCAAGCTACATATTCTGATACTGCTCAATATGCTGAATTAGCCAATGCTGCAATCTCAGCTGTTACGGCAGATCAAGCTGCATATTCTGATACTGCACAATATGCTGAATTAGCAAATGCTGCAATCTCAGCTGCTACGGCTGATCAAGCTACATATTCTGATACTGCGCAATATTCTGAATTAGCCAATGCTGCAATCTCAGCTGTTACTGCTGATCAAGCTACATATTCTGATACTGCACAATATGCTGAATTAGCAAATGCCGCAATCTCAGCTGTTACTGCCGATCAGGCAATACATTCTGATACTGCACAATACGCTGAATTAGCCAATGCCGCCATCTCAGCTGCTACGGCAGATCAAGCTACACATTCTGATACCGCTCAATATGCTGAATTAGCCAATGCTGCAATCTCAGCTGCTACGGCAGATCAAGCAATACATTCTGATACTGCGCAATATGCTGAATTAGCCAATGCTGCAATCTCTGCTGTTACAGCAGATCAGGCAATACATTCTGATACAGCACAATACGCTGAACTAGCCAATGCTGCAATCTCAGCTG
>PIVM01000684.1 GCA_003353945.1 Gammaproteobacteria bacterium | reverse complement strand
CCGTTAATCGTACGTTGCCAGGTAATGTTGGGCATTGTTGTGCCCCACTCGTGGATGAAGTCAAATATGTATTGCGTTTTGATAGTGATGTTGCACGTCATTGTGTGATAAACGGGCAACCGTCGTACGTTGTTGGACGTTATTTTTTGCCCCCGCCACGGGGTTGCATTTCCTTTATAAAGAGGCTAGCCAAATCCTTCCATCTACATATGCTCACTGTCTCTTGATGGTTCAACACTCAAGAAAAACACATCAGAACATGTTTAAGAAGGGGAAGAAAGAGGCTAGGAAGAGGAAGGTGACACCAGAGGCGTCATTTGGTTATTTTGAAAAATGGAGGAAGGTCCCAACATCGAAGAAGGGTTTGATTGAAGAGGTGAAGTCAAACAGCACTGACCATCAAGCTGCTCATGGTGCACCACCACATGATGATGGTGATGCTGAACCAGCACAATCCTACCAACCCTTCCAATGTCAAGGCCCCCACAACCGAATCCTGTGGCTATCAGAGGAGGAGATCATGGCCAAATGGATCTCTGAACATCCAGAGCTGTATGACACAGATAATGAAAACTTTTACAACACCCTACTGAGGTCGAGCCTTTGGGTACACCAGTCCCTCCTCATGCGGGTGCCAGTTGAAGATCTGAAGACGTGGTGGAGGTCAAGCCGAACTGCCTATGGGACGGTGTTGGCAAAGTCTTTGCACACCGACAGGAGGGGCAGCCCGCACACCCAGTGGCTCGAGGAACACTTTGGTTTCATGAAGAACCACATCCACCTGCGGGCCATGGAAGTACAGCTGGGTGATTGCATCTGGCCAAAGTATGCCCTGGCGTGGGAGGAGGACACTAAGAGTGGTGACTCATCTGAAGAAGAAGATGGCTAGTAATTGTACTACTTGCAAAAACAACGGCCCTTTTCAGGGCCACCCAAATACTCAAAGAAAGATCATGCTATCCTGATTGAAATGCTTTTAAAAAATAATAATTGTCATTCATTTACACCCCCTCCCCCCCACAGATTAAAGCCAATAACGAAAAACAACTTAATGCTTTTGGCTGTTGTAAATGAACCCCCCCTCTC
>PIVM01000683.1 GCA_003353945.1 Gammaproteobacteria bacterium | reverse complement strand
ATGCGTTCAGCATTTGCCATAACACCACAGGAATTAAAATGGTTAACTACGCTGACGAGGTTTGAAACTTGACTGGCGACAGCTTGATTGAAGCATTGAGAGATATGTTTTGAAGTCTCCAGGGAATTTTTGCGTATAATGTATCTTCGTAGACATTATACGTAATAGGTACATTAAACTGAGCCGCATTCCATTGCAGAAATATACAAAATGTGACGATGTGTCAACTTCACCCCTTACGACGAGTCACCTCTGTAACTCCCCCATATCGGCACATTCCCCCTATCCTTATATACACCACTGATGTGCATTAGGGACGCTAGTTCTCACGGTTGTTCGTATTTGGATTGTGAGTACGAGAGACTCTTCCAGCCGCCAACCACCCCACAAGAGACTAAACCGTGTAGTAGCCAAACAATAGTTTCATTAGTTAACAGTCTTGCAGTACCCGTATCTGGATCGACAATACGAGGGTCTTCTTCCAACCGCCAACTACTATACGAGTGACAAGTTGTGTAGTAGTCAAGCAACTAATCTATTCACTATGTTATTACATTCCTTCCTTGTAGAACACCTGAAGAATGATCAGATTATTCTACCCTATGTTTCCATCAAATGTAACGAGCCTACATGTAACGTATGTTTAACATATGTAGCGTTCACGTAACACATGCAACCTACATTCTATCCGTTACACATGACTCGCTCGTCTCAGTCACCACTATGGATTGCATCAGTACTGGGTAGGGGTCTTACCGAATCAAGTTGTCACAGAGTAGTCCTTCAAACAGCTTTATATTCTTTAGCTCGGGTTAATTCTCGCTGTATTATACTCTACTAGTTTCGTCTATCCCTCGGATAGGTAACTAATGAACACCCAGATGAATGAGAAGAGAAGAAGTAAGAAGACTAGTGGTTTTCTCAGGTTCCTACTAACCGTTAAACCCTTTGTAACGGAAGTAACTGACGAAACTTGAATTCTATTCAGTCGTTGCACGCGGGGCAGTTCATTTGCTTCACCGCCTCTCGTAACATCCTGAATTGTAACATCCTATACCTCTTAAGTCGGTTCAACCGACGTAGTGCACC
>PIVM01000682.1 GCA_003353945.1 Gammaproteobacteria bacterium | reverse complement strand
TCGTCGTTCAGAACGTAGCTATCACCAGCGCTTTCTATCGCATTGATATCGTCGCTGGTGAACTGAAAAGTCGTCGGCGCTGAATCAGCCGTCAAAACGGTAAACTCACTATCCATTAATGCGGCCAGTGACAGGTTCAACGGGGGATGTTCTTCACCCGTACCCGTAGGATCTTCAAGCCGTTCGGCGTCCTTGTATTGCTGCTTTATCGCGTTCCAACGGTTAACATACACTCGGTACTGCAACGCACTCATCAGCACGGTGTGTTCCAGATCGTAAAGGCCTTCCGCAGGAAAATGACCTTCCAATGCGCCCGTTTCCGGGTTGTATTCGGCCCAGTATTGCGTACCGTCATCGTCTTCCACAACACCGCGTGAATAGACATAACCTTTCACAACAGCATCAGCATGGACTGTATTGATTAGCATGACTAAAACCAATACGGTAACTTTAATAACGGTATGCATCATTTTTTTACAACTGTTGGTTAAATACTCAGCAGAAAATATCGTATGATTACAAAGGGGAAATCAGAATGTTTTTTATATCGTAGCGGATATTTTTAATTTGGGAAAATGTATGATGTCAATTTTGTACGCTACCGCTTACTATGATAGCTGTCTTATTAGTAACTCTATGATGGCTGTCTTATTAGTAATTGAAATTGAAGTTTGAGGCGGTCAGTCAGATGAGTGCCGATGAGCAAAAGACTGTACGGGATTTATTGGACGGGATGATTTTAAAGCACACAGCCAATCGATTGGCTTCAAACCAGTAAACTAAAAAAAAGCCGCTAAGGAAAAACCTATAGCGGCTAAATTAAAATCCCCTGCTGCTGTGGGCTGGGGAAGTTGTCTCTATTTTTATCTTAATTGATTGGAAAATATTCGTTACGACCCCTTTAATCTGAGGAGAGGGGGCTAGAAGTCCGATTGAGACATAATATGTCAATTTACCCTGTGAACGGTTACCAGGCTTGTTTGCGTCTGGATATCAAACTGTCCCATGCACCCGTCAAAGACGGTGCAGCCAAGGGTAAGATTGAACGTTTCTTTCGTGGCTTCAGGGATCGTTTTCTCACTCAGCATAC
>PIVM01000681.1 GCA_003353945.1 Gammaproteobacteria bacterium | reverse complement strand
AAAATTGATTATTTATTTTATAATATAAAAATAATTAACAATGTTCAAAACTATTATCTCATCAACAGCTTTATTAACAATGACTTCTTCCCAAACATGTTTTCATGTTTATACGACAGAAATGACTTGGTTAAATGCGAAAGCAGATTGTGAAACACGAGGATATGAAATCGCATCAATTCATTCAGCAGCTGAAAATGCAGAATTAAATGCTCTTATGGTAGGTTATACTCATATTGGTTATAATGGTGGTTTTGGTTGGACTGCTGGTATCGGTTATGCTGATGGTATCGGTCCTGATGTTTGGATATGGGAAGATGATTCACCAAATGATTATCAAAATTGGAATAGTTTTCATGGCGAATTACCAATTCCATACGGAGCATCAATGTCCTACCCAAGTTTCCCAGTTGGAGTGGTAAGTCTTGATGGTACATGGGGTTACTCAGCTAGTGGAAATAAAAGACATTACGCATGTCGCGATCATTCAGTATGCCCTATAGTTGCTCCAACGGATGCTCCTACATTAAGTCCTACACCTACTCCAACAGATGCTCCTACACCTGCTCCAACGGATGCTCCCACATTAAGTCCTACACCTACTCCAACAGATGCTCCTACACCTGCTCCAACTACAGAATATTCTAATGGTTATGGCAATGGACAAACAGATAAGAGAGCTCAAGCTTGTGAAGCATTAGGATGTTGTTCAAGACGTAGAATGTTTGAAGTAGATGAAATTAAAGAAGAATACTTAGAAATCAAAGATGATTTTCAACATAAATATTTCAACTACTTATTTGGATACGCAATAGCATCAGTATTTATTATCTTATTTTTATTAATATGTTTATGTAGAAAAAATAGAAAAATTAATAGATTACAAAAAATATTAGTCAGAAGAAATCCAGGTTCAATTGTATAAATTAAATATAATTTTTGGAATAATTAAATATTTTATAATATAGTATCATATATTATAAAATGAAATCTTTTCTACAACTAAATAACATTCAATTTGAAAGCAATAAAATAAAATTACCAGAAAATACAAAACACGTAAAACTTGATATTGGATTATCATATAACGCA
>PIVM01000680.1 GCA_003353945.1 Gammaproteobacteria bacterium | reverse complement strand
TTCCTTCGCTAACGTCAATGCATAATCATTCTCAAAATCAATGATGTGAACATTTGCTGCAGTCTTTGATGTGAACATTTGTCGAATTCCGTTTCGTATCTCTGGTCTCTGTTTTAATATCCGTATCAGCTCATTTTTAAATTTGAATATTTTATTTGGTAACACTTGCTTTTCTGAGTGCGTCATTTTACTGACATTGAGAGGGATTATTTTAATTTCGCGAATTAGTGTTTGATTCGTGCCAAACTTTATCGATGTGCAATACTGTCCCTCACAAAGAACATCATCGGAAAAACCGAAATCAGTGTCAGCGCGGATATGTATACTGGTATAATATTTTGGGATGAATTGGTGAAATATTTATTTGCCAATGAAATGTTTCAATTAATAAACATCTAATCTGATGAGTATCAAAGACTTGTTATAAACTATAATATGTCTGCCTCTCTATAACATGCTTTATCGTTATGTTATGATTCGTCCCTATAGGGTGATGATTATTTGAGGAATTTAGTGAGGATGATTATTCGTCCCTATAGTGTGAAGATAGTAAATAACCAATTAGCATCTTGATGGTAAATATCATTTAGCATCCTGATGCAATTTAGCATCCTGATGGTAAATAACAATTTAGCATCCTGATGGTAAATAACAATTTACCATCCTGATGGTAAATAACAATTTACCATCCTGATGATTTACCATCCTGATGGTAAATAACAATTTACCATCCTGATGGTAAATAACAATTTACCATCCTGATGGTAAATAACAATTTACCATCCTGATGGTAAATAACAATTTAGCATCCTGATGGTAAATAACAATTTACCATCCTGATGGATTTACCATCCTGATCATCCTGGTGGTAAATAACAATTTACCATCCTCATGGTAAATGTAAATGTTTTATAAGTCAAAAAAAAAAGTGACCTATAACAGAACTAGGGGAATTAGTAAATAGTTACAGGGGAGAATTATGTACATCAGGGTGTATAGTGTGTTCATTGTATGCTTCATGTTTCCAGTACAGCTTAATGTCGTCACATTAAAGGTCTCTTGTATAATATGTCGCCACGTTCAAGCGGAAGCAAC
>PIVM01000679.1 GCA_003353945.1 Gammaproteobacteria bacterium | reverse complement strand
AGTATACGATGTATACCTACAGCGAGATGACGAGGAAGAATCCTTCATAGACGCAGAAATATCGGATAGCGATGTGCTTAAAGTAAAAAAAGAATTAAAAAAATATATGTAACTATGAAAAACCTAATAAGCTACATCGAAATAGATTGGTCAGGAGTATGCAGTGACTTCGATCTTGAGTACGGTGATATTTCACCTGAGCAAACCTTCGAAATTGACCATGCACTACATAAAATAAACGAAGTATTAAACGAATTTATAAACCAAAACCGATAAACTATGAAAACTAATGCTATACCCGCTTTAACCTTGACTAACACGGAATATAACGTGCTAGCGGTTGCACTCGACCACATGTACGAACACCTCAGCGATCTCAAGGGTGACCTCTATTACTCTGAAGAAGAGAATACTAACCTAAAACGGATTGATGCTGTTAAATCGCTAAAAGAAATGTTTAACCTATAATACTATAAAACTATGGAAACTAAAGAATACGTATACCTATGGGTACTAGATTTTAACGACTTACAAGTATATAAGTACGCCATTGATAGAGTACTATACAACGAAGACCCAGAATGTTGTGAAGACTACATGCAACGAGTGGGTCACGAAACTAGTAACGTACAGTGGATGGTATCCCCTTACGATGAAGTACTAGACGAAAATAACGGATGGACGGGCACTTATTTGCAGACTAAATACGACCACCGATCGATAATATAAATGTAACTAACTAACAATAAATACTATGATACAAGAATTAGACAAAGTAGTGCACCAATGGTGCGATGATAACGACAGGTGGATGTATATAGAGTACGACCGCGACGGAATGGTAATGGGATTAAACTTTATGCAAGGTGATGAATACGAGTGCTTTAAGAAATCGTGGTGTGTAAGTGATAAAGGTTTAACAGCGTTTTATAAGCAAATGCTATACACCTTCGCTACCGAGCAAAAAAACGTACCCGAGCACTGCTTTATAAACAGTTGTATGTGGGCATACCACTCTGCGATCTCCGAGTACGAAGATAACAATTGTAAAATAGGTAACGCTAAAAAATGTTGCAAAGCAATTAGCGGAAGATA
>PIVM01000092.1 GCA_003353945.1 Gammaproteobacteria bacterium | reverse complement strand
AAGAAAACACAATAAGGGATGGTTTGGTCAAGCTTGTTGATGGGGGGAGCTGGTGGAACATCAGTTTATTTGATCAGAATGATAGGAATTGGCAGCTGAGAAGTTGATTATTCTCACTTCGCTAAATCGCACGCCTTGCCGGCCCTGCCAAATCGTATAAATGTGCAATTTTTATAGATAATAGTCATGGCGTTTGTTGATATTTTGCCATTATACTTGCGCGATTTCTAATTGGAGAATCCCCATGGCTATCGGAAATCCCTTCAGTAAGATGTTCGGCAATTCGCCGTTCAAACCAATTCAAGATCATATAGCCATCGCACATAGCTGTGCCGAAGCGTTAACACCCTTTATTGAAGCAGTACTGGCCAATGATTGGAAGGCGGCCACCGAAAAACGTAAAGTCATTACTCAACTCGAACACGAAGCCGATAAGCTGAAACGCTCAGTCCGTATTCACTTACCAAAAAATCTATTTTTACCCGTACCACGCTCCGATTTGCTGGACATTCTCGGTAGGCAAGACAAGATTGCCAATGTCACCAAGGATATATCCGGCCTGATGCTAGGGCGAAAGATGAAGATACCCGAATCCATGAGCGAAAGTCTGTTGGCATTCGCCAAGGAAGCCATTGCCACTTCAGCACAAGCCTTCAAGGCGATGAATGAACTGGATGAGCTGATAGAGACCGGATTTGCTGGACGTGAGGTTCAACTCATTGAAAAACTAATCAAAGAACTTGATCGTCTAGAGCACAATAATGACAAGACCGAAGTAAAAATTCGCGCTTCACTGTTTAAGCTGGAAAAGGACCTACACCCTGTCGATGTGATGTTTCTCTACAAGGTGATTGACGGCATTGGAGAGCTCGCCGACTGTGCCCAAAAAGTAGGCAGCCGCCTGCAACTCCTGATAGCACGTTAATAGGTAACCAACACATGAGTATTATTGCTGAACACGGCCACATTTTGTTGATCACAGCTTGTATTTTCGGTTTCTTTATGGCCTGGGGTGTGGGCGCAAATGACGTTGCTAATGCCATGGGTACTTCCGTAGGCTCCAAAGCGCTGACCATCAAGCAGGCGATTATTATTGCTATGATTTTTGAATTTGCCGGCGCCTACCTGGCTGGAGGCGAAGTGACTTCAACTATACGCAAGGGTATTATTGACCCTGCCCTGCTGTCAGGCACTCCCGAACTTCTCGTGTTCGGCATGATGTCCTCATTACTCGCTGCTGGCGTCTGGCTGTTAATCGCTAGTAGTTATGGCTGGCCGGTTTCTACTACTCACTCGATTGTCGGCGCCATCGTCGGTTTCGCTGCGGTGGGTATTTCACCCGAAGCAGTCAATTGGGGCAAAGTCGGTTCAATTGTCGCCAGTTGGGTTGTGTCTCCTGTCAGTGCAGGGATTATCGCTTATCTTCTATTTTTAAGTTTGCAAAAGTCCATACTCTCTCAAAAAAATCCATTTATAGCCGCCAAAAAGGTCGTACCCTATTATATTTTTCTGGTGGGTTTTATTGTCAGCATGGTGACCTTACTGAAAGGTCTCAAGCACATTGGCCTTGACATTAATTTTGGTGAAGCTCTTCTATGCGCCGTTGCGATGGGCTTCGCCACCATGTTAATAGGCATTAAAATACTAAAAAAAATACAGATTGAGCCCGGCGCCGATGATGACTTCCACTTCGCCAGTGTTGAAAAGGTCTTCGCTGTTTTAATGATGTTTACCGCCTGCGCCATGGCTTTTGCCCACGGCTCTAATGATGTCGCCAACGCCATTGGACCGCTGGCAGCCATCAGCGGTATTATTGACTCTGGCGGTGAAGTGGCTCAAGAATCTGCAATGCCCAACTGGATTTTATTACTCGGTGGCGCTGGCATTGTCGCGGGCTTGATCATGTACGGCCATAAAGTTATTGCCACCATCGGCAATAATATCACCGAACTGACACCAAGCCGCGGTTTTGCTGCCACCCTGGCAGCCGCCACCACAGTAGTTATTGCCTCAAAGAGCGGCCTGCCTATTTCCACCACACACACTTTGGTCGGCGGCGTATTAGGCGTTGGATTAGCTCGCGGTATAGGTGCATTGAACCTGCGCGTCATTGGCTCCATTTTTATGTCGTGGGTGGTAACATTACCTGCAGGCGCAGCCCTGTCAATTATGTTCTTCTTTATGCTTAAGGGAATATTCCTCTAAATAGTTGCTAACGTGTTAACTGCACACAAACCGACTCAAATCTCATAGTTTACATCAATAAGATGAGATTTGAGCAGCAGTATTCCCATACTGAAAATCGTTATGCTAGCAACAACTGAAAAATGGGCTTGTTCAACAAGGTGATAATATTTCCGCTTCGGGCGACCTATCCTTAAGCCCTCATGATAGAACGTGTAGAAACGTTCAAGATCTGAAACGCCCAATGTAATGGCGCTTACTCTAGCTTCCAAAGGCAATAGCAAAAACATAAATTTCATGCCGTTTTATGAGGGTAGAATGATTAATATAAAGTCTGACATAAATGAATATTTTACTCAGCATTTTACAGAACTAAACATGTCGGAAAAAGAAATTCTGAACACAGAGTTCGATGGATGTACATTTGAAGCGTGTGATTTTAGCGAAGCTACTTTTAGCAGGTGTAAGTTCACTGATTGTAGGTTTATCAAATGCAACCTTAGTGTTGTGAATGTTGGATACAGCAAATTCACAGATGTTACATTTGAGGATAGTAAAGTCATCGGCGTCGATTGGACAAAGGGACACTGGCCAGGATTCGCATTAGGTTCTCCAATTGAATTTAGACGCTGTGCAATAAATGCTTCCTCCTTCTATAACATGAGTTTAAAGGATATTGTGATTGAGGAATGCATTGCCCACGATGTCGATTTTAGGGAGGCCGATTTGAATAATTCAGACTTTTCATATACAGATTTATCCAACAGCTCGTTTGCTAACACCAACCTAACCAGGGCAAATTTTTATGAAGCCACCAATTACACAATCGATGTAAAACACAATGTCATAAAAGAGGCAAAATTTTGTAGGATGGAGGCATTGCGACTGCTTGAGTCGCTTGGAATTGAATTGCTTGACTGACGATTATCCATAGAGCAGTCCACACTCAAGCAATTAGCGATGACGCTGTAAGGGCCGCAGAAATAATATTGAGGAGAGCTCATGCGAAGACTCGATGGTAAAATTGCATTAATCACCGGAGCGGCAAGAGGCATTGGGCAAGCCATTGCCAAATTATTTGCTGATGAAGGCGCTCAAGTTTTATTAACGGATATAAATGATAATCTCGGTAAAAAGTCAGCATTGAAGATTGGAGCCCATGCACACTATTTTCATCTAGACGTATCCGATGAGTCAGACTGGAAAAATGCTGAAAACTTTGTCAAAGACAAATATGGATACTTGGATATCGTTGTCAACAATGCGGGCATTACTGGCTTCATTGAAACCAAAGGCCCGCATGATCCTGAGAATCTTGATCTAAACAGTTGGCACAAAGTGCATAAAACCAACTTAGATGGAGTAGCTCTAGGCTGCAAGTACGGTATACGCCTAATGAAAGACTCTCAATTAGCGAGCATCGTAAACATATCGTCCAGATCTGGAATAGTTGGAATACCCGCATAGGTCGGGCCTTTTCCGGTAGGAAAGTCGTGAATACTGAGTTCACTTCCATACTTATTTTTTAAGGCTCCTAACACTTCAATCTTACTTGAACCTGGTCTAACCAGTTGCCCATCACTGTTATGAAAAAATGTTTGATGTCCATTATCACCAAATGTTGCCATAATCTCGCCTTTGAATTCAACTACAGTATTTTGAGGCGTGTTTACCTGCTTCTCCCATTGTTGACGCGATACTTGCGAATTATCATCTAGTTTTGCACGCATTTCAGTGCTGTCAACTCTACCCGAAAAATCAGATGGCCCCTTAGTTGGTGTAAACAACTGTACGCCCGGACTGTTGATAGCGATAGGTCCCTGTATGGTCATAGCTTAATCCTTATTAGTTTTAGCCTCCATTATTTCGCAGAATCCATGCCACTTGCACGGTGATGTTTGAGGTACAACATCAGCCAGTACGCAAAACAGCTACGAGGACAAAGTCACCATTTCAGCGGAGGGAAGAAAAGCATCTGCTACAACCAGCCCGATGTCTCTTGAAAGCCACAGAGTACAATCGTGGGCTACAGATTTTTCTTCAGAAGTCGATGTCATCTTTAGTGCAGCTGTAGGCGCTAGGCTAATGAAAGAGGCTGAACGCTTCAATAACCTTACTGATAAGTTCATGTCGGATGGCTATATTTCTGACAAAGAACGGCAAGCTATGATCCATTACAAGCGAAATAATATGCCTGTAAATGAACAACGTTACCAAATGGAAAAATTCCACCTTGAACACAAAAATGAATTTGATGAATTCTGGACTATACATGCAGTCCATCGTAAGGATGCGTTCGCGGAGTATGGCATATTTAATTATGAAGACTTCCAGGGCAGGAAATTTTGAGGTGCTACTTTCACGTCTTTCTGACTACGTTGCACAACGATTGTATGCTTATACGTGCACGAACATAGTCTACCTCTGCTAAGGAACGGAATTTTAGTGGCAGATTGTAGACTTGGGCGTCTGGAAAAAATCGTATAAGACTTCCTCCCGCTACAGCGGCTCCCTGTAATTGGCCAATACCGGATTTTTTTAAGGACAGCTTTGTCATCACCCATAACACCACCCGGATAAAATTAATTTGCTGCCAACGATTGACAGGTCAATACATATCAGGGCCTAGGAGGAATTTATTATTTTTGCAGCGCTTATGCGTCTTAAATCCGAAGTTGTCGTTATAAGATGTGTTTTAACAATCTGCTAGCCAGGGCGTATCACTAAGATTTCGCCTTGAAAGTGAGGGCTGGCGCTCTGTTAATGATGCCTGGAGGGAATCAGGTATTGCATACACCTGTGAGCGAGTAAAGGCCTTGAAAATAAAGTGCTTTGCAGAATATCAAAACTGGATTTAAACGAAACAGGAATAATGCGCTGAACCATCAACAGGTAATTGCATAAGAGAGAGTGGGGGGTATTCCGGGTATGGTGTTGCTCTTGAACCAACTGCACTCGAATATGTGTTGGTTGTACCCCATCGTTTGTCGTCGTTGTGTTTTTGAGTATCGCTGTTACAAGACCATCGTAGAAAAATAAACACTTCAGTTTTCAATAGGCTGACACATCATTTTTCGTTTTTTTCAGATCTGGCACGGCTGCTGCAATAGCCCTATCGTGAACGAGCAGCAGGCTCAAACCACTTTAAAAGCTTAACCTAAACAATGCTGAGGAAAAGACGATGTTAAAAATTAACGATTTAGCAATTAGCAAAGAACTCGATAGCAAGGCAATGGCGGGTGTTCGAGGTGGCCATGATCCACTGGCAGCGCTCTCCCTACTGCTTGATGGCTCTACCACGCTGAAGAACAAAGTGGCTGACGTAGACCAGATGTTTGCCCTGGGACTGGCACAGAACAATGCGGGTGCAGTAACTAACAACCAAGCCATTCAAGGTGGCAACGGTATCACTTACGCACCGGTGACACAGTATCTGGACCAAACCAACTGGATGGACGTGTACGGTATCGGCAACACATCGGTTAGCTAATAGCAGAACACGGATTTTGAGTGACGAAGACCTTTGCGTCTTCGTTCACTTGCTTCCACTTCATTTCGAGACAATGTATTTCATTTGAGGAAATTACCATGTTAAAAATTAGAGATTTAGCAAGTAGCAAAGAATTAGACAGCAAAACTATGGCAGAAGTACGCGGTGGTTTTGACCCCTTCGCCATATTTGACGCGTCTACAAGCATGACCAACAAGGTGGCCGATGTTGATAAGGTAATCGAGTTCGCATTTGCCCAGAGCAATGCAGGCGAGGTAACCAATAACCAGGCCATAACTGGCGGCAACGGTATTGTCTATGCCCCAGTTGCTCAGAGCTTGAGCCAGTACAATGCGCTGTCAGTTTTTGACATAGCAAACACAGCTGTGAGTTAAACAAGGGTCAAAATGGTACGTGACTAAGGGCTTGTACTAAAAGGTTGAGACGTTTTAAGGAAAAAGCGAATACCTCTCCAGGCAAAAAGGTCGCTTACTCTTTTTAAGGGCATCAGAGGTAAAGATTATGTTAATAATTGATAATTTGGAGAAGCTCAAGGAACTTGAGTGCAACGAGATGATCGCTATCAGAGGTGGATTTGATCCATTTGCTTATGCGGGACTGTCCTCCATGATGGATGATGTGCTAGGAAGACTGTCAGCCGATCCACCATTTACTAAAACTGAGAGACAGCCGCTACTGGGTGTAGAGGAAGGGCTTCGAATAGTGGATTACAATTACACTGAAGTGACTTCCGAATCATAAAGCCTATACCGGCGAAGTATTCAGAAAACAGTGACTGGATTACTGTTTCTTGGAGCACATTTACAATCCCCGCAGCACACTGCGGGGATTTTTTGTGTGTATTTTGGATGTGATCAAACGGGACGCCCAATTTTCGATGATGACGCTATCGTCGATCAAATGTGCCTGGATGCTCACTAATGGCAAAAGGATTTACTCAGTTGCGAGGTCCGCGCACAGCAACGTTTGCTCAGTGTCAGTTTGATCTTTGTCCCGGTCGGCCACTCGAGCAATGATAAAGGATATATTGTCTCTGGCCTTGCGGCTTAAGCAAAGGTTGAGCAGCTGTACCGAGCTTCGATAGACATCGCTGTTGAACAGAGTCTGCGAGATTTCATTATCGTTGATTTCGTTATAGAGTCCATCGCTGCACAACAGGTAGGTATCACCAACGTTAATGTTGAGAGAGATGAGTCCAAGGTCGACAGTAGGCACTACCCCGATGGCGCGCGTGATCATGTTTGAAAAGCGGTGATTTATCGCCTCTTCAGGCAATAATAGACCTTCCTTGACCAGATCAGTGACATAACTATGGTCTTCGGTCAGTTGTGACAAGCTGTTGTTTCGAAATTGATACAGCCTGGAATCTCCAGCCCAAAGACAGGCTGCTTGAGAGTTGTTGCATAACATCACAACGACGGTGCTACCCATGGTAAGTCCCGGTAACTCTCGATTGGAATAGCTGATAATTTCCTGGTTGGTTTTTAGCAGGGATTTTTTCACAATGCTCAAGGATTGCTTTAAGGTGTTTTTCGGTGTCAGCTTCGTGAGATTATCAATAATCATCTTGCTGGCAATGTCACCGGCCTGATGGCCTCCCATCCCATCGGCCACCGCAAATAGTGGGAAGTCCTTGACCACCAGAAGCGAGTCTTCATTGATGTTGCGCACATTGCCACAATGTGTTTGGGTGGAAATTTGCCACTCCATTTTGGATGCCTGGAGTCCAGTAGTTGGGTACGTCACGCAGAAGGCAGTGTCGACTTTCTTTCGATTACCATAGCCCTTAAAATTCCCATCGGTAGCCAGCGGTTATAGCATTTTGAGAATAATCATCAAAGCTAAGCAGTGTTTGATAGTAGCAGAAAAACGTACTGCCACCCGAGGTGGCAGCTGAAAGTCCCAAACCCAGATTGAAATAGCTGTCATCCACGTCATTGGTGTTAAGTTTGAATTGTGCCTGATTAACAGCATCGCCAACGAAACGCCCTTCAATGATTCGGTCATCACTATCAAGATCGTTGACCCATTCTACACGTGCCATTGGTAACAAGATTCCCCATTTTTCACTGATAACATAACTGACTTGAGTACCAATAATAAACGGTAATGCGTTTAGTTCGTTGTCATCCAATGCCAATGCCAGGCCTGATCCGGCTTGGGAGGGATTGGACATGCTTTCCTGATAGTCATCCATATTGAAGGTTTGGTGAGCCAGTTGAACATAGGGTGTTAAGGTCAAACTATTGAGAATGTACTCATAGCCACCGCGCAACGTTATTACGAGTTGATCACTAAAGTAATCTGCTTCCGCAACCTGGTCTACATTTGTGCCATTTTGTAATTGGAATCGAAGGCTGCGCGTTTGCTCATAATCGATTCCGCCAAAACTGATTGTTGCATCGAAATAGTAGACTTGTTTGTAATAAAAGGTGCCGTAGAGAGTGAGGTTATAGCCTGTTGAATCCAATTCACCACGGTTTCCATCAAAGTCAGTGCTGGATGATGCGAAACCAAATGCGACACCTGCATACGCATTTGGCGAAAAGCGGTAGTCAACCCCAATGGTAATTCCCTGTGTATCCATATCAGCGCCGATTTCCTGATCTGTACCGTCTTTTTCACCACTGATGAACGTACCGTTGATAAAACCGGCGAGTTTTCCTTCCTCAGCAATTTCATCGCCTGCATTACCGCCAGTGTAATATGTTGTGTTCGAATTGGCTTCCAGCAACAGGTCCTGATCACTCGGATCACCGTTTTTTTTGAAATCAAGATGCTGTAAGCCGCTGGTATCAAAGCCTCTAGCCCTTCGTCGAAGACTGTTGAGACGCTGGGTAATATTCTGGTCTTGTGCCATAACGCTGCTGATGGCGAGACTATCCGCGATGGCGGCGTAGTTTGCGGTAAGCTGAGTCAGTACTGTGGCGATATTCGGGTCATTATCGGCAACGGCCTCAAGTATCAGGTCGCAGTCGCGCTGGAAGTCCTGGCTCCCGTTTCTGGCTACGCAGGCTGCGCCTAATACGCGCGCGGTTTCACGTAGCGGTTGTGGTAGTTGATTAGCTTCTTGAGTCAATATGGCAGCTGCCTCTTCCTGAGCGTCATTGTTGAGCGTACAATTTGCTGAATCATCCACTTGAGAATGCGTGCAACCCACGTCAACACTACCCGGAAGACGGCATTGTGCGGTGTTTTCTGAAATAATGTTACAGCTAAAGGCCACGCCATTTTTTCTAGTGCAGTTGACGGTATTGCCAGGTTGGGTGTTGCCTCGGCAATCATCAATGTCGTTTATTAACTGCAGAAAAGATGACATACCAGTACTGTCACTGCCTTCAGTGAAGCTGCAGCTGCCCAGATCATTTGTGTCCTCGCAGATCAGCGTCGCAGTACCCGCAAAAGACAGACTGGTACTGGCCATAAGACCCAAAATGAGTAAAATCTGTATCGGCAATGATGATGCATACCATAAACAGGGTGTGCAACGATGGGGCTTGTGTGTACGCATATCCATGAATTCCTTTCAGTGAGTGAATGCAATACTCTTAGCGCTATATTCACTAAAATTATAATTGAAAACTGATGCCAATAGACACCATTGGGAATGCCTCCAGATCACTGGCTTCGTCTTCCAGGTTAGATCTTTCTAATTCAATCTGAGCTAGAAATTCAGGATCAGTGGAGACATCTAATACATTGGTTGAGCCCAGCTCACTTGCCAGTCCTGTGGCATTTAGTTTGACAACCGGCTCACCCTGAATAACAACGCCTGCTTCGAAATTGAAAGAAAAGCGCCTATTCTCACTTACCGGATTCCCCCAACCAAATGTAAAATAAGGAGATACTTTCCGAAAATTCAGTTCGCCATTAACAGTGAGGTTACCGACATAGGTTTTATCCCCCACCTCGTAATCGCCCTGACCGACAGCTTCAAGGTCGATTTTCGGTTCATGTCGAACAATGCCCGCGCTTAGGCGAAAACTACCGGAAAAAGGGTGCCAGTCAAGCTGGGCGCCAAAGCCAGAGTTTACGTACTCGGCTTCGTACTCAATATCATCTCGTTCTAACTCCCGATCAATCGACACTGTATTGAAGGAAAGTCGCGCGTTTAGTTTGGGAGTAAGTCTGTGTACGAAGGCGATGCCAATGCCTTGTGTGCCAAGCTGTGGCGCAATAGCAATGCCATCAGACAAAACGGGCGTATGGTTGAGAAATAGAAAGCATCCTGTTAGTAGAACCGACGACGAAATGCGCATCACTGCAAGTCTCCATACATACTTCCAAGATGGTTAGTTTATCAATTTTTATTTCCTAGTAATAAGTTTGTTTTTTAATCAAAGCAGAGCGCCTTAGTAAGATGGCGAATAAATAACCAGGCCGATACCGGCTGGCTTGGCTCTCAAGTGTTTCGCCTTGAAAGCGAGGGCAGGCGCTACGAAAAGAAATTTGGAATGGAGTCAGGTAGTGGGTATACCTGTGACCGAGCACAACGCTTTACCATGCAGCATCAATTTCATTTTGAAGCTGTCTAAACCCTGGGTGATTGGGGAATAGCATAAGTGCAACCTCCAGCTGCATTGCTACCTGTTGGAGCTCGCCATTTGACATCAACTTTCTGCTTCTTGTCAGAAGATGGTTCTGTACATTCGCAATCCCTTCTTGCGCTTTAGTGTTTCCAGGATCTGTCTTGAGTATCAAACCATAGGTGTAATAGGCATTGCTGCCACTGGGAGCCACCAAGCGCCCCACCAGAAGGTGACTATTGGCAATTTTAAAAAGGCGATTTATCTTATTTTTTTGCGCCTCGCTTAGATTTGCGAGAGGCTGGTTCCCGGTTGTATCCATTGTCTTTTGTCTTGCAGTATTCAACATGAGATGGTCTGGTTTAGAAGGGTAAAAATACAGAGACAACGCGATAACGATGATGATGCCCACTAAATTACCACCCAGTATCCAAGCGAATTTCTTTTTCCAGGACGGGCCGTTCGAAAAACTAGAGGATGGTTTCTCGCTGATATTTTCAATGCTTTCCAGAAAATCCTGTGCAGTTTGAAAGCGATCATTTGGGAGCTTTGCTAAAGACTTTAGGATGACCTTTTCAAATAGCTTCAGTGTTTCAGGCTGTGTCACATTGGGTTTGGTCGGCAATTGGCCCCTTAATTTACGTGATATGTTTTCCGGTCCGATATTCGAGAAGGCTTTTACTCCGGTGATCAGTTCGTAGAGTACAAGGCCAACGGAATAGAGATCGGAGCGGCTGTCTATCATTCCACCTGCACACTGTTCCGGAGACATATATTGAGGTGTACCCATGAGAAGACCCGTTTGTGTGCTTTCAGTATCATCTACCAGGGCAATACCAAAATCCGCAAGTTTTACGGTGTTGTTTTCTAGCAGCATAATATTGGCGGGTTTGATATCGCGGTGAATCACGCCAAGTTTGTGGGAGTAGTCAAGTGCCGCCAGAACCTGCTTTATAATGGAGATGGCTTTATCCAGTTCAAATTTTGTCCCCATCGTCAGGTATTCCTTTAAGGACCTGCCTTCGATATATTCCATAACAAAAAAAGGTGCGCTCTGTTCATCCAGACCAAATTCATAGACAGTGACGATATTGTTGTGGAGCATTCGACCTTCGGCCCGGACCTCTCTGCGAAAGCGCTTAAGCAATTCTTGGCCGGCCTGTCCTTCAAGTAAGCTGCGGCGGACCGTTTTTATTGCCACTGTACGGGCAATATCGGCATCATATCCCTTATAAACAACCCCCATTCCGCCTTCGCCGAGAACACTTTCCACCCGGTATTTCCCTAAGTAGTTGGGAATGCCTGAGGCTGGTAAGTGTTTGCTTGCCTCTTCAGTGGTGTTTGACGATACGGAATTCGTCTGCATTGAAATACGATTCCCTGAATATATTAACTAAATTGGATAAAAGAAAAACTCTCCCGATTCATGTCCAGCCATATGGATTGGTCCGTATTGAGGAATTTGACTGCTTCCTGCAGGCCTGCCAATTTGATCAGGCGTTTGTGTGACTTTAGACAGTACCTGGTGGTATAGGGAATATCCTTCAAGTATGTCTGAATTGCTTTGCAGTGCTTCAATAAATGCCTTTGAAAAAATTGAGTGCTTGCCACCCCCGCCATCAAGGACCGGTTCCAGTCCGCCGGAAGTCATGGTGATACGGGCCTTGGTCTCTGACATTACTCTTATCCATTCATATCGCGCCTCATCTGATAATTCAGTTTCCATACGAGCGAGCGAAGTTTGTGTCAATGTGCCTGAATAGCAGGAGTCCGCTACAACCAGAATATGCTTTGCTTTCATCGTGTTAATAATATCGGTGATGGCGGTGTTGGAAATCCAGTTCGTACTGTTGTCAGCTTCTGCATCAACGGGCAGCCAGTAGCCTCTTGAATTGGCCTTCTCAAGCCTGCCGTGACCGGCATAGTAGATGAGCAGGTTGTCTTCCGGTCTGAGGGTTTGCCGTAGTCTGTTGAGCTCTGACAGTATTTCGTAACGTTTCGCATTGAGAAGCAAGGTGGCATTAAAACCGTACTTGTTCTCCAAAATACCCGCTGTTTCAGTGGCATCGTTGATTGCTGTTGCCAAAGTTGACAGGTGATAATAGGCGTTATTTCCGATTACCAGCGCGTAATAGTTGCCAAACTTTACCTTTTGGTACGCACTAGGGGAAAAACCAGATTTTTGCTCTAAAGACGATGACGCTAGTTGCAGCGAATCGTCCGGTTTGAGCAAAATGGTGAAGTTAACTGCGACCCTTCGACCGAGATTGTCCACGGCAACAACTTCGACCGGAGTATTTTCTCCCATTATGTTTACCAGCGCCTGAAATAGCTGATTGTCCCCGACCGATTCTGGTTTGCCGTTTATATTGAATGAAAGTAAGCCGGCAGGTGCCATTACCTTCCCGATAATTTGCCTGATATCCTGTTTGCTATTTAATGTAACCGTCGCAACACTGCGAGTGAGAATCACGGGTGGTTCGATAATTTCGATCGATGGTGGCTCGTTTTCTACTGAAGTTCCAGCAAGCTGCAGCATATCATTGGAATATTGGTCTCGCTCTGTTTCCAGCGAGCTAATGACGACCGTTTGTTCGTTAACAAGTTGCTGCTGTTCGTCTAACTGTGCTAGAAGTTGTTTGATTCGATTGGCTTGTTGGTCCAGGTTGACCCTATTCTTTTCATCCACCTCTTTAAGTGCGCGCTGATGATCTACGCGCAATAGTTGAAACTCAGCGCGCTTTTGTAACAACTGATTTTTCACCGCATTGGCCTGTCGCATCTGATGGACCAGAGATTTGCCCAGCTCGTCTTTTTGTGTTTTGTGCCGCTCTGCACGGTCCGTCAGCAGTGTTGATTGTGCCTTAAGGCTATCAAGTGCCTTTTTGATACGAAGAAGCTGAGCTTTGTTTGAGTTAGTCAGTAATTTGTATTGCTCTTGCTGATCCGTTAGTGACACGTTTTTCTCAGTGAGTGACTTCTCTAGAATTTTGATACGATTTGATTTTTCTGCGGAGTCTGCTTGACGCCTGACTTGATCAAGCTCATTGGATAATGACGCAATTTGCTGCTTTGATAGATTAAATTGCTGTTCAGTTTTGTTTAAGTTTGAAGTAATGGATTGTAGCTGGTTTTGTTGTTCCATCTCTCTTCGTTTGTTTACCTCGATTTTGGACTCTAGATCCCACTGGTTTTTAGCAAGCGTTTGATTACCTTTCTCCAGGTCTGTGATTTTCGTTTTTAGAGATTGTTCCTGCTTCTCTAGCTGCTTAATACGGTTTCTATACTCTCTGCTTTTATCGCTTCTTATTATTACAGGGGTGGGGACAGGGGTGGGGACACCGGCAACTACCGGTACAGGGACCAGCGTTTTTTCGCTAATCGCTAACGTTGCTTGCAATTTGTTGGATGTTTCCCGCAGTTTGTTTTCAGCCGCTTTCAATGAAACGACTTTATCATCTAGCGCTGCCTTTGTTTTATCTAAGCTTTCCTCTAGATTCTCGTTTTTTTGCAGTTGCTCCAGTAGTTCCTGTTGCGTGGTTTCATAGGTTTGTCTAGGTACGTAGGAGGCAGTCAGCGTTGATGCAAACTGCAGATTGTCGCCAGTCAGTCCCGAGGCCTGTCGGTAGAGATTTAACGCCTGTGTCAGATCTTTAGGTACACCGTTACCATTTTCATACAGATGCCCGAGATTAATTTGAGCCCGCGCATAACCTTGCACAGCCGCCCGGGAATACCATTCAGCGGCGAATGCATAATCAGGCAGTATACCTAAACCTTTTTCATAGATTTCACCGACATAGGTTTGTGCTTCCATATCGCCTTCTTTGGCCAGAGGGAGCCAGATTTTCAGAGCAGTGCTATAATTTGCCCGGTCATAACTGACATATTCGCCTCCACGGATCTCACAGTCTGAGGTGCTTGTTTTTATCGGTCTGCGCGGTGTTAGGAACGTCATGTTGGCACCGAGTTTTCTGACCTGGCCAGGCAGAAGGCAATCTACGATAAGAAAACTGTCCCCTGATTGATCAACGGGCTGTTCTGTTTGAGTGTTTGAGGAGGGCGTTGACAGAATCGAAAGGCAGCCTGAAAGCGAGATGACGAAAAGACTTAAGAAAGCCAATAAAATATTGCTTCGGTGTTTCTGCGTTATGAAAGAAATGTGTTTTGCTTGATCGTAGCTAGGCATCATGCCCCTCGCCTCAAAAACAGCTTATATCAAAATAGTAGTTTAATGAGTTGCAGCAAACAAACAGTTAGGGAAGTACCTAATGTTGATATAAAAATTCATTTATAAATGAAATTACGGAAAAAGAACAGCTATATTACTTTTAAAATACGAAGTATCTGGATTAAATTGAATAATCCACAGACTGCATGATTTATAAAAGGAAAAGTGAAATAGAAATAGAAATTTTATCAAAAAAAAATATAACATCTTCTGGAATATAAAGAAGATGTTATTAGTTCTAAATATGCTGAGTTTAAAATAAATTCAGCTTGAGGAGATGAGACGGTATATGAATGCATAAAATGGTAAAATATGTTTGTGGCCAATTTTTCTAGCTTTTAATAAGGTACATTATAATTCCTGCAGCCACAACGGTTAGCAGAATACCTAATAATCCATATATCCAGAGAGGAATGTGCCCTTCTCCTATTAAACCACTGCCTAGCTTTTTGACGTGGTGTTTTATCTTTCTAAAGGTTTTTTGATTACCATTGCGTAAATTTATTTGATGGTGAGGAATACTCTCTGCAGGTGCATCGGTAGTTTCTAGCTGGATTAAAAATACCATTTCAATATTCCCCATTTTAATAAGGTCTCCGTGACACACTGTGGCATGGGTCTGTTTTTGTCCGTTAAGCAATAGTGACGCATTGGGATCACGCGCATCGATTTCCAAATTCCCCTTGCTGCATATAAGCTGGGCGTGGCAGGGTGATATTGATGGCTCACTTAGCACAATATCATTGCTATTATTTCTACCAACCGAGTAACTTCCAGGGTAAAGTGCAAATTGCTGACCTTTTAAAGGGTTTTTTTCCCTTTTAATATTGGAGGGACTTCGAATAATACAAAGCGTAGCCACAGCGATATTTTTGTGGCGAGAACCTTCCTTATAGGGTGCGCTTTGTTCTGACTGTGAGGGAATTTTAATTTCTGATGCGGATTGATTTGTTGGTTTGTCGGGTCGGTGTTGTCGATCGTCAATGACTTCTAATTCAATTTGGCCCATTCGGATAATATCCGCTGCATGAATTTCAAAACCTGAAGAGATTCTCCTTTCATTGACAAATGTTCCCGCTGTACTAGCCAGGTCACTAATTAGGACATGAGAGCCTTTTATGGCAAGCTCGCAGTGTAAACCGGAAATACTTGGGTGGTCCACCACAAAGCTATTAGATACATTAGTACCCAGACTGATGGTGTCTCCTGATATCTTTATTGAATTATGTGGATATTCGACGAGTTGTAATATCAGCATAATGCATCAGATCCAATGTTCGCATTTTTGGCAAGTCGGCGCAGTTTTCTCAAGGTAATATACGGCTTAAATAGTGTTTACAACTCACCCACTCGCTTGTAATTGAGTAGCGACAAAATAATACGATGTATCGTCTACCTCTAATAGTAATCTATTTTTAAAGATGATGAGATGGTCGTTTCCACTGTATTCGGGGCTGCTAGAATGAAGATTTTTCGCTATTGCCTATATTGTAGCTTTGCCGCATGTGTTTCGGCTTGCTCCTCAACTGTTGACATAAATAAAGTGGCTTGGCAATTGGGATATGATTCAGCTGTAGTCAAGGGACATACCTTTAGCCACAGGTTGGTATTCAAGGAAGGCAGCGGTGATCAATTACATGTTTACATTGAAGGAGATGGCTATGCCTGGTTAAGATCAACGGTAGCTGCCATTGATCCTACACCAGCCGGCTCTCTTATGCTTGAGATGATGAAACTGGATCAACACCCTGCGTTGTTCCTGGGACGTCCATGTTACTTTGACACCTCGGACCCTGCCTGTTCTGTCTACTACTGGACCCATGGGCGCTATAGTAAAATGGTTATTGAGAGTATGGCCACGGTATTAATTCGGGAAACTGAAAAATATGATTCAGTCGTGTTAATTGGGCATAGTGGCGGAGGAACAATTGCTATGCTGTTGGCCGACAGATTGAATAAGTTAAGCACGGTTATCACGCTTGCCGGAAACCTGGATGTGGCGCAATGGGCTTCTCATCATAAATATAGTGCCCTGACAGGCTCCTTAAATCCGATGGTCCTACCGCTTTTAGATTCTGGTATCAAGCAGAAACATTATATCGGAAACGCCGATCGGGAGATTTTTCCAGCCTGGACTCAAAACTATGTTAATCGATATAAGGATGTAAAGGGTTGCAGCATTGAGTTTACTCTTCTTCCCGGCGTCGAACACAACCGGGGCTGGATAGACCAGTGGGCAGACTTGCTACAAAGTATTAAGTAAAACGTATTAAGTAAAACGTATTAAATAAATGATTTAGGCTGTAGAGAGCTATTTAGAACATTTCCACATGCAGCTTGTATGGCGAGCTTCCCTAATGTTAATTCGCGTCGCACGTGCCCATTTTGCTAGAAATTTATCTCCTAAAATTATTTCCCTATTTGATTGTCTGAACGCAATTTAAACGTTTTCACTAATGCATAAATATTATTGGTTGTTGGTTACTAGTAGAGCTATTCTTTGATCCAGAATTTTTCACTCTTGATGCTAGTTTAAGTAGTCGGCTGTTAGTAAACGGGTGAGAAGCACCTCCCCGCGCTGTGCTAGCCAGTCAAAAGGAGGTAACTGTGAAAATTTTCAGAGCGTTATTCATTTCAGTGTTTTTCTCTATTTTTATCGGTGGATTCGGTTGTGGTGGAAGTAGTAGTTCCGGGGGCGGCAGCGCTGAAGGAGACGGGAGTGACGGGAGTGACGGGAGTGACGGGGGTGTTTCTGCGTCCGAGTTGGTTAGAAAACTACAAACCGAAGATGCGCTGGTCCAGCTAATCGACGAGAACTCTCCGTTCCTCTATCGCCCGGCGATTCGCGAGTACTACCCCGAAGTAGACCAGCTGATAGCAATGGGCGGACCTGCCATACCCGACATCCTTCAGCCGTTCCAACGCGAACCATCGTTCGTCGACGACACGCCTCTGCTTGCCCTTGCCTATACCATTGAGCAGATCGGTGACCCGAGTGCGGTGCCGGCCCTCACTGACTGGCTTGAGACCAACATGTTCGGGCCACTCGACTGGTCAAGGGAGTTCGTCACCCACACTATCAAGGTGCTTGACGGGCAACAGGGGCGCAACGAAGAGCTGTTTATCTATTCGATCGACGAGCAGTTCGATACAGTCAACCAAGCTCGGGTCGGGGCGGACCCAACAGGGCCAATCACTGCAGCCCGACGAGACTGTGAGAAAACCTTGCGAGTCTCTGGAATTGGTGCGGACGGGAATGCGGTTACCGTCTCCGTACCCTTCAATACCCGCGCCAAGGATATCGATGAGCTGATCGGTGACGCCTCGGGCGAGCAGAAACAGAAGCTCGAACGTATCCGCCAGGGATGGCGCGAGGCTGACGAGGCCTACGACGCCACCCTCAGCGACTATCAGGCCCTCGACCCAAACGAGGATGTTAGTCGATTATCCAACTGTGGTGGTGAAGTGGTGAGTCGAGTCCTCAACGAATTGTTACTGCGTAAGCAGATACCGTTGGTGCTTAATCGCGGAAATTCCGATGCCACCCAGGTGCGAGACCTGGCCAGCACCTTTGGCGACGAGGTAGATCTGGCCGATGCCGATGTGCTCACGGTGACCTCTCACGAGGTGGACGGCAAGAGCATGCACGTTGAAGTGCCGATCAGCGGGGACGAGAACAACATTGTTATCTTCAGTAAGGACAACTACGGCAAACGCTACACGCACACCGTGTCTCGCAATCCGCTTGTCAATCCCTATGGCCCCGTGGCTATCAAATACGGCGAACGGCCCTGGTTCCTCCCCGGAAGCGGCAACGTAACTACGAAGTACTACCGGATCAACCCCAATCGAATCACTGACATTGTCGTTGATTCAAGCCGCTGCCCTTGCGACCCAGGTGCCCCCGATGCGGTCCCAATCTCAATCACCAGCCCTGGCACAGACGAGACCGACCAGCGGGTGATCACGATCTCGGGAATCATTGATGCCGAGGAGGTACTCGCTGGCACGACCCTGTCGGTCAATGGCAACCCACAAAACATCCAGGTCACGGACCGTTCCTTCCAGGCCACCGTGGTTCTGCGTAGCGGTGAGAATACGATCACGGTGTCCGCTGAAACCTTCGACGGGCGTTGCGGGATAGCCACCCGGACTATTCGTTCGACTACACCCCAAACCACTCTTTCCGCGACCCTGACCTGGAATATTGATCAGAGTGATCTTGATCTTTATGTTACTCAGCCTGATAGCGAAACCTCTTGGTACAGTAACCTTAGCACCAGTATTGGGGGGCGTCTGGACGTGGACAACACCCGTGGATTTGGACCCGAGAACTATTTCTTAAGTTCGGTCGAGGGCGACACGATCCTCGAAGGCGGTTATGAGATCCGTGTCCACTACTACGACGACGACCTGGACTTCGATGACACGCCAACCCGAGCGGCACAATGGCGGGTGGTGGTTCTAACCAACGAGGGCACCGACCGCGAGAAACGCCAGGTCTTCACCGGAGCACTTTCCAGCGCCGATGTGTCGAATGACTCACCGGAGGCAACCGGAGCTGATTGGGGCACGGTAGCCACCATCCAACTCAATTTAGCGGAGCCCTAAGGGGCATTCCAATATTCTGTCAGTCAGCTATGGAAAAGCGTTTGCCAGCAAGGAGTGCTTGGTATTTCTATTCCGTCAGCGACCGGTTAGTGAAAAAAGCACACCCACAAACAATCAGAATCCCGGCGATATTTAAAAGCTCAGTGACTCTTATCTCTAAATTGGGTTAGTTCGAGAGAGTCTGAAACCAGTTCAATCGGATAAAAAATCTTTTTACCAGATCATATTGCTCGGTGAATTCGACTCTCAATGTACACTCTCGGTCACGGCCCAACAGTAGACATGCCCGGTC
>PIVM01000678.1 GCA_003353945.1 Gammaproteobacteria bacterium | reverse complement strand
TAACATGTTTGGAGGCCGGTTCAGGCCTTCTGAACTTCCGAAACGGGGAGTTACGTTGACGAATCTAGGTCGAATCCTGGCGACACATTATGTCTCCAACTCATTTAGGACACACCCAAATAATTAATAATGAATAAGGTCATATGAGCCTCACTGAATTGAGAGAGTGAAATCGTCAGAATTAAGCTGTTCAGAATAGAAAATAAGAGTGGGTTCAAACTGTTGAATGAGGTCGATATGTTCTTTGATAACCGACAAAGCCCGTTGTGAAAGAGCTGGGATTTCGTGCAGCGGAATTTTTGTTTCAAGAACAGAATTCACTATTATAAGCGCATCTCGCCACAGAGTTGGAGTGCTGTGACTATGATCATAGGTGCTTCTATTCTACCATGACGCTGATCACGGTATCATGGCAGAAACTGGTATTACAGACACGGGTCGAGCCGCAATAAAAGTGGTAGACTGATATTACTGCGAGGCTTCGAAAATCTGGCAGGTTCTTGGCGACACTAAAGTGGATTATCACCACTGGGTGTGTCCTTTTTGAGTTAGAGGGCAATCTTACCCTACCATACAAACATGTTTGGAGGCCGGTTCAGGCCTTCTGAACTTCCGAAACGGGGAGTTACGTTGACGAATCCAGGTCGAATCCTGGCGACACATTATGTCTCCAACTCATTTAGGACACACCTATTTGAATTCCCTGTATTTATGGCGCTTCCTCTCCACCAAATTACATATTTTGGTGGCGTAACGAAATTGGCGAAGGTATTGTGATTGTAGTATGCAACCTGTTAAGAACTAAGTTCTTACGGATAAACTAGAAGGACTAGAAGGCAAGGAGGATACATGATAATCAAAGATCACAGTGATCCAATGAGCGCAGCGGATACAGCGGACGCGGCCCAGGCCTTGCTGGCCGAAGCGTTGCAGCAAGCGCAGGACAAACCGTGGCTACTGCGGCTGCTGTTGCAAAAAGGCGAAGCATTTTTCCTACGCTTTGCCCTGCACTACGAACGGCTGAAAAGGCTCAGGCAAGGGCGCTTGCAACGCCTGCAACGCAAGCTGGGCGTATCCCTGGCAGGTGCAGCCCTGCT
>PIVM01000239.1 GCA_003353945.1 Gammaproteobacteria bacterium | reverse complement strand
AAAACTTAAAGCCCAATAAGCAGCTTTCCCTGAGCAACAAAACATAGTTGATTCTACTGCCATATAATGCTCTTGACCAAAGACTGTTACTTCTCTGCCTGGTATTTATTAACTCAAACGCTTATTAACTCAAACACGTTACACTGATCGGGACAGTGACCCCGAGGGTATGTGGAAATTGCAAATTTTTGTTCTAATATTCTCTTGTTATTTTTTTAGTAAGTTGGCTAATACGAAATAGGTATATTCTTTTATTGTTAAGCTAAATGATTTTAGCTCTACAGAACTCATTAATGAATCCATTAATGCAAAAGGTAAAGCAGTAAATATAGGTCCTCGCCCATATTCAATCATCCACGTGCCAGCTTTCATTTCACAGGTTAGCGATTGCCCCTTTGCCAAAAACCCCCTATCACCCGGCTTGTATATCACAGGTATACTTTGGTTGGATTCAAGATCGCAGGTTGAAGTTTCACCTGCGACAAAAAAATCCCAGATTTCCACAAAATTGTACCGCCCAGAATACCCCTGACTGCCCACAGGGCAGCCAAAAATAATCAAGTATTCACTCATACTGCCATACAGCAACGTCATCTTACCTAATATTCCTCCAGCTCGACTGCCAATCCAGCAGCGAGGTTCTATGCTAATTATTTCAGGATATTCTTCTGATAAACGCCTTCTAATAAACTGAAACATTAATTCCGTTTCTTGATTTTGACGAACTACTTCATCGCAAATTTTCGCTAACACTTCGGGATCAATTATATATTTCACGGTATTCCTCTTTCAAATACAGCTTTCATGATGTGTTCTGGATTTAACTCAACAGGTATATGCTACCTGTATCTCACTGACCAGAAAAGGTAGTATTGGTCAATGAAATTAAATTTATTGCGGAATTGTTAATGAACAAAAGGCAGTTAGAGTCTCTTAAGAAACGCGAGCGTATTATTGCTGCTGCAAATCGCCGCTTTGCTTTCAGCGGTTTTGACAAAACAACAACCTCAGAATTAGCTCTAGAAGCTGAAGTATCTAAAGGACTGATATTTGCGCTATTTGGTTCCAAACAAGCGTTGTTTGAAACCGTATTACAAGAAACTTTGACAGCATGGTCAGAGGATTCTCGCAATAGGAGCAAGCTAGATATTCTAAATCCAGCTCAGGAACTTGAGATCATGTTCCGAAGCTCATTTTATTTTGTTCAGCATAGACCGCTGCTGTTAAGGCTATTGCTCAGGCAGGAGCCAGTTTTGAAAGAGTATTATCGAATGATCCAGACAGTTAACCACCGCTGGCGTGTACGAATTAAAGATGTTTTACAAGTTGGTATAAAGGAAGGGATTTTTCGTAGTAACTTAGATGTTCGCGGAACAGCTGATGTTTTTCATCAATTGCAATACAGCTACTTAGAACGACTATATGCCGGAGGTGCGAAAGCCGACGCTGCCAAACGCCTTGATTTGGTTGTCGATATCCTTATGGCAGGAGTTCTAACTAAGTAATTGGAGGGGCTCTTATATGTTATATGTGTGCTGGCGAAGTGAAAATAAAATCAAAGATATATTTCTCAAGCTGCCGCTTTGGAGACTTTTGTCATTTCTTGTATATTGGATTAACGGCTGCATTTCTACACGTAGTGTACGTTGAGCAACGCAAATGGGGTGGGTAATAATAAAGTAGCGTCATTGACTCCACGACGGCATCTATCTGAGCTGGCGGTTTTTAGAGTAAGCGGAAGCTGAGAATCTGCTTATTGCTAGGATTTTGGTTTTTCCATATGCCTGCTGATGTTACATTGCAGCCAGTCGCCAAAATCATGATCTGATCTCACGACACTAAAAAGCAGTCGTTCAGGCTCTATTACATTTTTACCCAATTGATCAAAATAAATTTGTTACGACTCCTTTAATCCCCAAACTCTTCCACTTAAGGATTAAAATTTGTATTTAATACCTAGCTTAAGATTTATACCTTGGCCCGCAGGTACAAGCCGATGGTTAAACTCTGCCATATTAGGGTGTTGAACTGTTTTATCTGCTAGGTTTTCCAGTGTAGTGATTAGGCTCAACTTATCGACCTGATAACGGTAGTCGAAGTTTATTAGCCATAATTCTTTGGCGGAAGCTCTCGCACCTATATAACGGACCGACGCTCCTGTTCTATGGGAGCGATTAATATCATAGGAGCCACCCAAATTAAAAGTGAACTTGGGTACATATATCAGGGTATTGTCATCGTCATTAGAAGTATTTCCGTGGCGGTGATAGCTAAGATTTGACAGCATTTTTATTTGATAAGAAGTTTGATATTGCAGGTCAAGTTCAGCACCTGAACGAGAGAACTCTCCCGCGTTAAAAAAACGAATTGTTCCTGATGCACGATCACTCAGAATAAAATCTTCAGCTTCAAGATTGAAGATATTCGCAGTGAAAAGTATTTCTTTAGATGTATAACTATAGGCAAGATCAAGTGTTGCAACCTTTTCGGGTTTCAGATTCGGATTGCCCATAACTATATCATCGAAATCTGCTCTTAATTGAGTAAAGCTCGGAGTGTTAAAGCCCACAGAGTATAATGCTTTGAAACTGTTGCGTTGATCCATTTGGTAGATTGCAGCGATCCTAGGCACAGTATCATGACCAATAAGACTGTTGTTGGTATGCCTTCCGCCAAGCGAAAAGCGCCATGCTGTTCTGGGCCTGTAGTCAACTTGACTATAAAGAGAACGCTCCTGCAGGCTAAAGCTTGGCATTATGCTACCCAATACTGCTCCGGTCTCATCATCATGCACCTGATACTCATTGGTCGAGCGTTTTTCCCACTCAATACCACTGAACAGCTCCCACTCGGGTGAGAAAGTTAGGGTTAGTTGTGCGCCTCCGTGATTCCTATAATTAGACTGTCCATCATGCGCCATTTGAAATCCGCCTTGACCACCAGTGCTAGTAAATTCATCGATCAAGAAATCTGGGTAGAAACGATTATGGTCTGCGAAGAGTTTTAATGTGGCGATGCTGAATTGCCAACGATTTTCGAAAGCAGCCAAATAGCCCTGATAGCTTAGATCATTGAAGTTATTGGCCTCGCGAGGTTGTGCAATACCACTATAATGAGATTCAAATATTTGGCCTGTTAGGATCAGATCGCTGTAATGATACTTAAGCAGCAAAGAAGACATTTCTTCAGACTTATCGATACTGCCCTCGTTAAAGGTATTTCCACCACTGGTATATTCGGGGTAGATTGCCTTGTAGCCATCATCATGTTGAATTTCTGCAGCAATAAGAAACTGATGCTGGCCGTGAGTTATTTGATTAACACCACTTATATTCGCATAATTATTTTTACCGCCGCGAAGGCTCACACTACCACCAGCGCCATCTTTTTTAGTGACGACCTTGATTACACCCCCAGTGGCATTTGTACCATAATAGACAGCACCAGGCCCTCGGATAACCTCAATATGACTAATCGCCTCCAAGGGTATGCCGAGTAGCGGGATATCAGAATGAGAAGGCATGTAATAGGGGGTGGCATCTAGCAAAAACAGAATTTTTTGGTTAAAGCCTTCATAGACCCCTCTCATTGATACAAAAGTTTGGCCAAACAAATGATCCTGAAGGGTTAGTCCTGGTATGTAAGAGAGGATATCACGCAGGGTATACAGACCAAGTCCTTCCATATCTTTGACGTTGTAGCGGGATATGATTGCAGGTGTTTCATTAATTTTCTCTGGTCGGTGAGATGAGACGGTCACAACAACATTAACCAGCTCTTCCAACGACATATCGAAGGGATCCTTTTCCCCAGCCAAAATACTGCCTGGCAGGACGCCCATTATCGTAAAGAGCAGTAAAAAAGCCCTAGATCCCCTTCGCTTTGTCATATTTGCCGAGACATCCTTGGTAATCAATACTCCACTTACATGCTGATGCTTTTGTTAATTCTGTGTTTTTTAAGAAGATTAGCCGTGCAGGAGACATATGTCGAGGTAGTGAGAGGCATAAGCGCAGCTTCCCAATGCCTACGACGGTACCCCAAGTCTTCAAAGGTGTCCCCTAAAACTAACAAGTAATCTTCTATCTGAACCATGGGCGTGCCAACTGAAGTCAAGCAAGGGACTAATAACTCAACGAATAACGCGCTATAGGGGGCACCATAAGCTGCAACAATACCCTGACGGTGGCATTAACTGACGCCAATGGCGTCGTAAAAGTCCCCCACAGCACGGTCTTCGATGCGCAAACGGTCAAGCAACAACTGGGCATATCCGTTTCCGCCTGGGACGATTTCATGTACTCCCTAAAGACGCTCAGTGAGCGAAAGGTGAAATCAAACGAGACACAGGAATACTTCTCTCCTGTCTGGCGTCAACTATCGTGGCCGGTTTCGCGACAATTAGGATGGCCGCTTAGTTGTCTTACTCCTGCTTGAACTGTTTTTGGCTAGTTGGTGTGCTTTGCGGTAACTTTCACCTTC
>PIVM01000677.1 GCA_003353945.1 Gammaproteobacteria bacterium | reverse complement strand
TGATGGAATCGCTCTTCACTTTGAATGTGGTTGGCAAGTTCCTGTTTTGTCACGTAGTTTGTAGGTAGGGAAACCTGTAATGCTGTGACTTGGTTAGAAATAACTTCTATATTTTCAGATATTTCTTGGAGGTGCCTATCGGATCTCTCCATGTTTTGCTTACTAACGTAAGCACCTGTTCCGATAATGGCCCCAACAATAGGACCGACAATAGCTGCTATTACTTCCGGTCCCATGTCACACTAACGCAGAAGCTTTACGTGCTACCTCTGCTACTTCCTCAAAGGTAACTCCGTCAGTCATAGACTTCAGAGCACCAGAAAGTTCGATGGTAGCCTTACCCTCAGGAGTGCTGGGGTCAAGGTGCTTGGACGAAGCAACCATAGGGTTGAATTTCTCAACCACAAATTGTGTGATGGCGAGAGCGTCTTCATTGCTGAGGTCACTGTCAGAGACACGAGTCACGACAAGTTCGATTGCCTTTTGGACATCGCTTTCGTCATAACCATTGATCAGGTCACCGGCAAGTGGGTCCAATACCGAAAAGACAACCTCAATTGTCTTACCATACTTGCTGAGAAAAACTTCAGCGCTCAATTTTTTGAAAAGGAAAGTAGCACCGGCAATTGCGGCACCACTAATAAGAGCAATAATGGTTTCCATGATTAGTTCTCAGGCATACCTGAACCGCCTTTCTTCATACGCTGACGTACAGCTTTAGGAAGACCGTTGGTCCAGTTGTGTTTCCGGGCAATCCGGATGATGTTCTTTTGGATCTTTTCGACGGGATCCTTACCGCGACCAGCAGACATCCATGCACGACGGACGTCCTCGGGTGAAGCGATAGGGAAGCTCATGCCAGAACCGGCGAACTCACCTTTCATCTTACCGTCTTTGATGGCACGGCGATATTCTGCATCCGCAAAATTCATCGTGGTGCATTCATCAAAGGAAAGTCCCATTCTTTCTTCAAAGTGAGACATCTTGATTTCGCGGTGCTGTGCACCACGCATCTGCTTACGCTCCATCATCTCGTCGTAAGCGGTCTTTGCATCTGCGTAACCGTCACGGGGAGTGACAAGGGCCATTCGTTTCTGGCGTCT
>PIVM01000676.1 GCA_003353945.1 Gammaproteobacteria bacterium | reverse complement strand
CATTCATATCTATGGCCTGCGCTTCAAAATTGAGCATGCTTTCAAGCAGGCTGTACATGTGATTGGATCGTTTTCCTATCACTTTTGGATGAAGGACATGACGCCACTAAAGAAGCGCAACGGTAATCAGTACCTGCATAGGAAGTCGCAAGAATATAGCAAAGCAGTTAAGCGCAAACTCAAAGCGTACCATGTATTTGTTATTGCTGGCATTGTGGCTCAAGGGCTGCTTCAGTATTTGGCTTCCTGCCACCCGAGGCTTGTCTGGAATTCATTTCGATCATGGATTCGCACCATTCGCCCAGGCATTGCTCCGTCAGAGTTTGTCGTTGCCACGGCGCTGCGCCACAGCCTTCCTGAATATCTGCTGGGTACCACTCAGGAGGGAATCTTTGCGAAATTCATTATCGGTAGACAGGACGCTGATAGAATGGATGTGTTCAGGCTTGCTTCATGACTAGAAGTCGGGCCTCTTGAGTACTAAAGAGTACCGATCTTTATCTGAATCTATGCCGCCAGTAAAAACCTGATTTTCTAATCCGCAACCTTATTTGCCATCATTAATCTTTCTTTCGCTTTAGATGCATCGCCAGCGTTGAGCGCAATCCATTCATCGGTTAACCTCTTAAAGAGATTGTAGTCCATTCTCATTTTTCTGCGATAAGTACAAGCTCTTCACCGCAAGGAGAGCCTGAACGGGTTTTAAGAAATTCCCAAGCCCAAAATAAGAGACCACGAAGCTTCAACAATGTGCAGGTATTTTTTGCGATACCGCCGGGCAGAGATTTTTGGGTTTTTAGAAGGTGGCTACCTTGCCAAACAGACCATGCAATATTGGAGGGAGTAAGAATTTTGATATTCCTGAAACCGGCCTTGGCCGCTGTCTCCCGGAGTGATTTATCGGAATAAAGAAAGAAATGTCGGGGAGTTTCCAAACCACGCCAATACTCTTTGAATTGCCGGCTCGCCAGACTTCCCATATTAGGAGTAGCAAAGCACAGTTGTGCGCCAGGTTTCATCACGCGGTAACACTCTTTTAGTGTGCCCAAAGGATCTGGTAGATGTTCCAGTACGTGAGCAGATATCAGCGCATCAAAAGAGTTA
>PIVM01000238.1 GCA_003353945.1 Gammaproteobacteria bacterium | reverse complement strand
GCAGGACTTGAAAACTGGAGACAACCCACCACCTCCCGCTGTGGCCGGTTTACGTAAATCAGATACTGTATGCGCGCCCCAAATGGCATTGCGTATCCCAGATAGTGATACCTGCCGACTAGCCCTCCCTCTATTTCTTAAATTTATCGTAACCCATTCCATGCAAATAATGTTTTGATATGGATAGAGAGTTCAGATAGGCGACCCCGTTAACTTGACAAGATGATGAACTTTCCCATCCAAAGCAAAAACTATGATACAAGCTATTTCATAGTAGCCTGTGACAGATACGAAACGTGTTTTCTGGAGAAGGAAGAGACTGACAACTACAGCGCCTTACGCCTGAAGAAGCTCCTTCTTGAGTAATATGTATCAGCCGTAGTGAAACGAATCGTGCGGCTGCTCAGCCGCCGTGGACTGCTGCCCGAGGCTTATCCGCAATCCGGGCTAGAACAAGTCCGTCGGGCAGGGCTTTGTCTCTATGATCTGCTCTTTGACCAGATATGCCCTGTCGTCCGCGGACAAACGGCCGCAGACAGCTGCGGCCAGCTCGGTCGAGCGTCGCCACAGCACGCACATGTCCTCAGCACACTCAAACACACTTCCCGTGGCGCCCAGATTGTCATGGTAGCAACCACCACCGCAAACATACTTTGCACGACAGGATGCGCATTTATCTTGAAGTGTCACAAGGCTGGTCAGATACATCTCCCGTTTCAGCGGCTCGCTGAAGATATCCCCTAACCTCTGCCCCTCCATCCCGGCAAACCGATGGCAGAGATACACATCGCCGGAGCAGGAGACCGCCGCCATGCTCTTGCCAGCACCGCAGTTGAAATAGATCTTTTTGTTGTTGATGAATTGCTCGACAGGAGGGAACAAACTTGCTGAGCCTTTCAGGTCATTGAGTTTCTTCACATCACGGCTTCCGGTGGCCTCAAGGATCTCCTGGGCTTCCGACTCGGCTTTGTCGAGCATGGCGGCAATACCCTTTCGGAAAGCGCCTTCGTTATTCTCTGATGTGTTAAAAAATGACCGCGAAGCAACACTTATATGTCTGCGCGCGAAACCCATTTCCTGCAGGGCATTGTCAACGGCAACCGGATCGCTATTCCCAACCAGGGTGGCTCGGCAAGCGGATTTCGGTAAGACCCTGAGCAGGTTTCGAATTCTGGGGGCGATCACGTCGTATGATCCTTTGCCGCTCTTGAAGGGCCGCTGTGTATCCTGTAGCTCTTTCGGACCGTCAATGCTTACTAACGTCTCTATGTCGTATTCTTTGAAAAAAGCGATCTTCTCATCATCGAGCAGCGAACCGTTGGTTGTGATGACGAACACGAACAGCTTGCCGCACTCCCTTCCTCGTTCCAGGGCATACTGAACCACGTCCTGGATCAGAGGGAAGTTGAGCAACGGTTCACCGCCGATGAAACCGATCCGCAGCTTCTTCACCTTCCCGGACCGTTCTATGAGCCAATTCACCGCCCTGCGAGCCGTCCGGTGGGTCATCACGTCCCCTGTCCCGTAGCCGCCTCCGTCAGCGTAGCAGTAGGTGCATCTCAGATTGCATTTCTGGGTAACAAGTAGTGTAACATTCTGAACATGGGTCGGCTCAGATCTGCGTTTTTTCCTCTGCTTCATGGGCCGCGCCGGCAGCAGGTCAAGCTTCTCGAGCTCTTCCCGGATCCCCTGCTCAACCGGGAGACGCGGATTTGCGGATATATCTTCGAGCGCCTTGAAGACAGCCTCGTCGTGGATGAGGCACGCTGTCATCTTCTCGATGTTAATCAGAAAGCGGCTTCCATCATATCGAAAGATATGGTGCGCATTGAGTTGCGACATACTTCCTTTCCCCCTGCAAATCGGGTGAGAAGCGATCGTACCGGATTGACGTCGGTGTGCGGATAGCCGGGCTAGAGCGTCAACCGTTACTGGATCTCAGCCCTCAAGAGATTGATGACCCGTGGTTTCGCACTGTAGCGGACGTGAAATCGGAGACGGTCATATACCTACTAACGATTGAATTCCAGTATGATCACCACAATCCCAACAAGCTCCACCACTAACTTGAACCAACTCCTCATCACTCATCTCATTGGTTGCTTTATTCCACTCATCTTCTGTACAATAAAAGCCCTCAGCCTGAGCCAGTCTAGTACGTTCCTCCTTGCTTCCCGCGGCCTCCATTTTACTCCGAAATTCTGCATCGTTCTTGACTCTCTCTAGCAATGCCTTGGCGTTTTCGATGGACATGGTTTATCTCCTTTTGTGGTTTAAGACCCTTTATTGCCGTTGCCCGCCTATCCGGGGATAAGCGAAATAGCTCATTATCCCGTTATTGTTTCCGATCTTTCTTGCGTCAGCGCACCTACTGATAACTTGATTGCGAAACGCCTGGCCTTTATCCGGCGCTGAGACCTTCTGTAAAAGGAATGGATATCTTCAGCGGCAAAGGCTGCAAGCTGCGATGGAGGCGCCTCCTTGAAACGGTTCCACTTCGACCAATCCAGGGACAATATCTCCACGCCATGTTTCTCCGGGTCCTGGAAGAAACGAGTGCCCGGATAGGGAAGGAACATCATGATGTCAGAGTTGTCCGACAGGTCATTGTCATGCAGATAATTCAGATAGTTCAAGGAAATCTCGGCCTCTTGAGGATTGTCTCCAGGGTGGCCGATGATCCAGTAGGTATAAACATAGATCCCTTTGTTTCTGAGCCTGGTACAGGTTTCAGTGATGGTGTCATTGGACATAAAACGGCCCATCCTCTTGCGAACGGTTGGAGAGCCGCTTTCAACCCCAAGGTTTACTTGGGAAATACCTGATTTCTTCATCGAATCAATGGTCGCTGTCGTTATGCAGTCGGGCCGTGCATGGATATAGAAATTCGGCGGCAAAAACACCTTGTACTTCATCAGCTCCGTTGTCAGCTCCAGGAACTGCCTGGACTCAGTATCGATCATGCTCTCGAAGAACCCTGCCAGATAAGTCCCGTAATCCTTCTTGAGAGTCAGGATTTCATGAAGCAGTGTTTGAACTGAATGTTCACGCTTTTTCTTCCAGAAAGCACTCTCTACGCAATAGGTGCAACGATAAGCACAGCCGCGGTTCGATACGCCGTGTATCCGTGCCTGCTTGACGAACTCCGACGGCAGGATTCCGAAGTCGAGAGGAGAAAGTTCCCTCAGGTCTCCCAGCGGACGATCAGGATTTCGGATGATTATTCCGTTGTGCCGGAAGGTGATGCCGTTGACGTTTTCAAGATCTCTTCCGGCCTTCAATACGGACATGAGGTCCCGCATGGTCCATTCGCCTTCCCCCCTTGCTACCACATCTACAAAAGGAGATTGTTGCAGGCAGACCTCGTCCTGGAAGGTGACATGCGCCCCCCCGATGACGGTGACGATGGTTCTATCGATCTCTTTACAGATCTCCAGAATCCGGAGACACTCGGGGTGGTCCCAGGAGCACAAATTACTCACCCCGACCACACGGGGGTGCGCCTCCTGCATCGCGCACGTCAGGATGTCCTTCAGATCATTGTCAGTCCACGATTCCCTGTCCCGCAGGGCATAAGCGGAGGGCAGCACAGAAACAGAGCATCCGTTTTCCTGCAGGAAACCGGCGATCTGCACTAAACCCCTTGGAAAATTGAGGCCCAACCGGGGAGAAGAAATGAGCAGAACGTCTTTTTTCATGGATAACTCCTCTGACTAGAATCATGATAGCATGGGGACAGGAAAAACAACCGCATATTTTATCTTTCTTTCGTCCCTGCAGATACTTAATTCTATCATCGTTGAACGTCCACTGTCAACCAAATCATCTGGATATTATTTCTATTTTCCTTTTGAGCTGGTTGTCTGCATTTATTTTATATAAAAAACTGGGTAAGTGTCTCTATAGTTGAAGTCGCAGTTCCATTCGGTGATCACAAAGCTTGCTCCAACCATGAAAAAATTAATAGTTCTGCCCAGAGAGAAAAAACAAAATGAAACGGAAAATTCAAATAGTAACAAATAAGCAGCCCGTTATTACAGGATTGGAAGATCTATTAGATAGAGATTTCAACAACGATTACTTTATTGAGGGAAACGAACTGTTCTTTAAAAGTATCGGTGGTTCTGTTAAAGCATTCGGGATTAATCCTGAGAAAATTGATAACAGGTGGGAAATTACTATTGAGATTGAAAACATGGAAAGAGATTATGGTGTTTCTGCTGCGATTTCACAAGAGCTTGCTAAGAAGTATGATGGAAAAGCCATTGATTCAGTTCTTCCAGATCCACTATGGCCTCCGTTTAATGGAGGAGATGATCACCCTGTAATCACTACTGTCAACTTTATGTGGAACTTTGAAACTGGATAATGCAAATTTTTTTTGAATAAAGCCTCAAAAAGAATTATCCTTCCTTCCATCGCTTTGGCGGAGTTAAAAGCAGGAATATAAATTCCTTTTTAAAAGCAACAGCGTTTACAGAGAGGGTTGGG
>PIVM01000675.1 GCA_003353945.1 Gammaproteobacteria bacterium | reverse complement strand
TTATCAGATGCAACGATTACTGGAACATCGTGCGTTGAAGATGCGCCGAACCCAATGTGCGCAATGGCTACGGCTGCGCAACTGAGCAACTGCGCACGTCCATGCTGCGCAAAAAAATTCAGAAAAATGCGTAATATGCGCAATCGCTACGGCTGCGCACCTTAGCAACTGCGCACGTTCGTGCTGCGCAGAGAAATTCAGAAAAATGCGTGAAATGCGGAATCGCTACGGCTGCACAACTGAGCAACTGCGCACGGCGCGGTCCTTGCTGTGCAAACTCCCGCGTGACAATCCAGAAAAATCCCTACATTCCTGCATCGCCGTGCCCCATGTCATCCCTATCCGATAGATTTATTAAATACTGTGGGGATGAAACTATTTTGGACTTGACTCATCTTGGTCCACCACTCCAGCCAATCAGCGTTTGATCGACAGGACATTGTCATATGCACTAGTACTGTTTAAGCAAGATTTATAACATTTGAGGTGGCAATGTCTAAGAATAAGAACCCTGTTCTTTAAAGGAGCTTTGTTCCATCCGAACATCGCATCCTCGTTCTGGTTTTGGATTGAGAGTACCAGGCGATAACATCAATAAAGAATCGATAAAGGTATTGGGTACACTTTTTCAGCACCTGGTAATTGGATGGTGCAGGTATTGGCGTACACTTTTACTAATATCCCAATATTCTTGCGTAATTTTAAGTTCTAAATTTGGCTAAGTCCAGCAGAACGATCAATGTGCTAATATTTTCGAAGCTTATATGTTTTCTGCAGAACCTTGCCATATAAAGCACCGTCTATGCATATACATCACATACCGTGATTCAATTGTAATTTCCATAATTAAAATGGCTATTATCCCACTCAAAGGCATATATGCAACACTTCAAGCAAGTACTTTCGATACAACGTTATTAGACTGCAGAAAATTGCAGCAAAAGCACGAAAACGTATCATGAAAGACAAATTTCGACACGAATGACCGGGAAACTAGCGACCGGAAGTAAAATGACCACTAAAGGTATTTAGGATCCGGGATCGCGATTGTCGACAGTGTGACCAGGTGAACCAAAAACCGGTTACACAAAGTTGTTAATTTTGGT
>PIVM01000091.1 GCA_003353945.1 Gammaproteobacteria bacterium | reverse complement strand
GCAGCAGGTGCGTACCCTGATGGAAAATTGATTTGATGGGTTTCTTCCACCCCCACGCTTGGGCCAATATGTTAAAGTGCGAAAAGGTAGCATCAATTCAATGAGACGCTGCACTAGAAATGCCTGGCCAGGTAATCATCACAAATACAAGGGATACCCTCCCGTCAATATACCCGATAGGAATTGGCCCGAAAAAACCATTAATAAAGCACCGCGCTGGTGTAGTGTAGACCTCAGAGATGGTAATCAGGCGCTTGCAGAACCACTTTCGGTTGATCAAAAACTGGAGAATAATCACGGATTGCGTCTACCCCGCTGGATGCAAATCGCTTTAAGCTCATATGTGCAACAGCATGCGGAAAACACGGGCACCGAAGTCTCTGCGAGGACAATCTGGCAGCTTTTTCAACAGCATTACCTGTCAGAACATATACAACAGCGCATTGAAATAGTTGAATATTCCGAGCATGCTTTGGCGCATAAAAAAACAGCTCAGGCTGTGGCATTTCTGAAATTGACAAGTAATGGACTTGATTCCATAGGCGCGGCAATTCACAACGATGCACTCAGTGCTTCTTTCAATGCCATGCTTCAGGCAGTAAGCGCGTTGCAAAAAGGTTCAGTTGAGAATCTCAATACTTGGGGCCGTAATATCACCTAATGTCACAACCGAAATGCCGTAAGAGTTACAGAAGGGGCGGTAGTTTTGCGGCTGAAAGGGAAGAAATCGGCAATTATGTCATTCCTTTAGGTCATAAAAATCGCTTGATACCAAAGATTGATCATGTTTTAATCACTTGCATTCGATAAAACAAACTCTCTATCTAACAAGCTTGTACACAGGATCCGTGGCAATTGAAAATAATAATTTAGTTAAAGTGTAGGGCCACAAAATGGCAAATAAACTCATTCCATTTGTATTAAGTGCTTTTCTAGCTTCTCCTACTTCTGTTCTAGCCCTTTCAGGATCAGAGGGCTCTGAAGGTTGCTCTGTCGCAAATACGCAATGTGATGGCAGATCCAGTGAATCATCCTCTTCAGGTGTTGGCGCCTTATTGGCCCTTGCAGTCGCAGGCGGCATCTATTATTGGTTAGCAAAAGATGACAGCGCTGATACAAGCTACCCAATGCACGTAAATGAGAAGGAAGAAGACAAAGAGACCTTCCAACCGGACTTTCATATCAACGCGGACGACGATAGCGTTTCAATAGACATTGAATTTAAATTTTAAGATTTTACTTCCGACCACTTAAGCGGTTTCCGGGAATTGCTGACCTGGCATAAATGCGGCATACCGATACCATGCAGCATATATGACATGATTATGAGAATGCCTCCGTTTCTTCTGCAAATGTAAAGAAGCCAATTAATTGCTGCAAGGCATCCGCCTGAGCAGACATTTCATGGGCAGTTGCCGCGAGCTGCTCTGATGCTGAAGCCGTCATTTGCGAGGACTGACTAACTTGGTCAATAGCTGCTGTTATCTGCGTCACTCCTGTTTGTTGTTCCTCGGAGGCGGCTGTAATCTCGCGCACCAGGGATGCAGTTTCTTGAATATTCGGTACTAAATTTTCAATCAGCTGACCGGTTTGCTCCGCATTCTTAACACTGCTACTTGCCAGTTCGCCGATATCTTTGGCCGATTGCTGGCTTCGCTCAGCCAATTTGCGAACTTCATCGGCCACAACTGCAAAACCCTTACCTTGCTCGCCAGCCCTGGCCGCTTCAATCGCTGCATTCAATGCCAGCAAGTTGGTCTTGTAGGCAATATCTTCAATCACGGCGATTTTCTCTGCAATATTTTCCATGGCCGCTACCGTGCCAACCACCGCTTTGCCACCCTCTTCAGCCTGACCGGCCGACTTAATTGCTATTTTCTCAGTCGAACTGGCATTGTCAGCATTCTGAACAACCGAAGAACTCATTTGCTCCATTGAGGCGCTGGTCTCTTCAACCGTAGCCGCCTGCTCGCTGGTGGTTTGACTCAGTGATTGAGCGGTGGCGCTGATCTCATTGGATGCCACATTTAGCGAGCTGCTGGTTTTTTGCACTTCACTGACGATCGTTCGCAATTTCTCGCTCATTGTTACGATCGATCCTAGAATACCGCTTTGATCAGTGTGGCGGTTGTCCATGGCAATATTGAGATCACCCTTAGCGATGCGATTGGAAATCTCCATCACATGTGTTGGTTCCCCGCCCACTTGGTGAAGAATATCCCGAGCGACCAGATAACCGAGCAGGACAGCGATACAGATTACAAAAACAGAAACACTGCAGAAAATAATAAACACCTGGAGTGCATCGCTTTGCACTCGGCTTGTCAGTTCTTCCATGTGGGCGGTCAGACTGTCCTCCATGCCTTTAAGTAAATCGATGCGCTGGGTGGCAACATCAAACCAGTACTCGGGTTCAATGCCCAAATATCCACCTGACAGCAGGCGCCCCATAGCTTCAATAGCGGGACCGTCATTTACATTTACGGAGGCATCCCGCTCATCTATGGAACCTCCTGAATCAATAGATTCCTTAACATTTTTAAGCTGAGCAACATATAGCGAAAAGGTTTGCCTGATCATATCAAAATCCATTTTGTCCTGTTTCGAAACGTGAGGTAGTGATGAATATTGTTCGGAAAGTGCTGTCAGCTTCGCAAAATTGAGTTTCACATCCTCGGCGTGTTGAGGTTTACCTCGCATAACGTAATTTTTAAACTGGTGAATCAAGCCGCCATAACCCACAATCTGGGCCATTTCATTGATCAGTCGGCCACGAATTGCCATCTCACTACCCACAGCACGCAAACGCATCACTTCATCAACCGCCTTGCCCTGTATCGTACTATTATAGAGATTCACTACTTCTTCGTTGGCAAAGCCTTTGAACTGATTGGTATAGACCTGCTGTTTGGTGGTCAGCTCAATAAATCTGTCATACATCGTTGGTCCAAAGTGCCCTAGAGCAAAGGCGTTTGACAGCACCGCTCTTTCGATACCTGCATTCTCCTTGGCCTGCAGGGCACTGTAGTACGCAACTACCGTATTGTTGTACTCAGCATTATCAGTGACCTGGGCGCTAAGGGAGATGGTGGCAAATAAACTGTTGATAATGCCTGTGAAGTACGCCACTTCATCCTTTACTGATATATCGAGCTGGTCGACTGCAGAGCGAATTTCAGTGATGCGTCGTAACGCTTTTTTCGTGCTGTTAATATTGCTGTTAATTTCGCTGCTGTAATCCTGAAGATCAGAGCTTGACATATATTGATTAAATGCATTGATCTGCGTCTCAACCTCTTTGCGTTGAATTGGAATTTGTTTGGAAAATTTGTTGCCGCGACTGCCTAGAAAACCCGCTGACATGCCACGCTCCTTCTGGAGTTCATGCGCAAGCGCACTGGCGCGGGTTGAAAACCCTGTTAGCTCGGCCGCCTGCTCGGCTCCCTTTAGCATTTCCCACTTTTCAGAAATAACGGCAGCGCCAAAGTAGAACAAGGCGATGAGTGGTACCAACAGTATCACTAATAGTTTTGTTCGCAATCCTGCATGCTTCAGAAAATTCGCAGCATTCATAATAACGCTCCTTGTTTTGCGAGGAATTGACAGTATCCCTGCTATCTACACTTGCTCCATAACGGCGATTTGCAATGAGTCGAGTGCGCTCAATATCAACATTAAATCCTAGTGTCTATGTAAATCAGTTAGAGCTATTCCAATGGTAGTTATTTAATGCATCAGATGTTAATACCGGTTTGCAATAAGTGCTATGAGCGTCTATTCGCATTGATTTACATGACTCTCATTTCAAACACATGCAGTGTCATTGCGGTTGTGAACTATTCAAGGCTGTATGCGCGCTTGTCCTAATCCCGTTAGCCATTGGCCAACCCCATAGACAAATCTATTCTGAAAATTGTATGGGATTGTGTGCGTACATCGTGTAATTATGTAATGGAAAATGTATTTGTTGAACGTTGTTTTCCAGTATTAACGTGCCAGTGTTTATTGTGAAAGAAAACGACATTGAAGTGGTGCGTTAAAGAGGGACATTCTTCAACGTTTTTATCTTGATGAGTGGACTATCTTGATGAGTGGACCGTCGAATAAGTTAGATGCTCCCATTGGGGATTTTGTGTACCCTGGTTCTGACACTCTGTATAACATCTTTCTCGGTCACAGGCATACTCAATACCTGCCCCCCTCCTAAAATCCTTTACGGAGCGCCAGCCCTCACTTTCAACGCGAACACCTCGTGAGAAATGTTAACGTAATGAACCGTCCCGCCTGTAGAAAATATTTTCTACAGGCTCAGCTCAACAGAATAAACATCTCCCTATGAAAACTTGCACACAGGCTCTGCAATGGATTACGCCGCATGATTTTTCTTTGTTTTAAAAAACCCGATGGTCTCAAGCAATTGTGTAGCTTGATTACTCAACTCCTCAGCAGTGGAAGCCAGCTCTTCAGAACCCGTTGCATTACTCTGAGAAGCCTGATTCAACTGGTCAACCGCCGCACTGATTTGCGACACCCCCCCAGCCTGTTCATCAGAGGCTGCTGCAATCTCTTGTACCAGATCAGAAGTCTTACTGATATCGGGCAACATCGCATCAAGCAAAGTCCCGGCTTTTTCAGCAGTGTCTACGCTGACACTCGCTCTTTCACCAATTTCCTGCGCGGCAGTTTGACTGCGTTCAGCTAATTTACGCACTTCATCTGCCACCACGGCAAACCCTCTGCCCTGTTCACCAGCACGTGCTGCCTCAATTGCAGCATTTAGGGCCAACAGATTGGTTTTGTAAGCAATATCATCGATGAGGCCGATCTGCTCGGCGATATCCTTCATGGCCAGCACGGTTTGCTTAACAGCTGCGCCACCCTCATCCGTTTGAGAAGCCGATTTCAATGCTATCGAGGCTGTTTCCTTTGCATTGTCATTGTTTTGATTGATATTGGCTGTCATCTGTTCAAGCGACGCACTGGTTTCTTCGATATTGGACGCCTGTTGACTGGTATTGCTGCTGAGTTCCTGAGCCGTACTGCTGACTTGCGCAGCGGCGGAAACCAAGGCATCACTGCCATTACGCACTTCACCGACTATTTGTGCTAAGCGCTGGCTCATCGTCTGTATCGCCAATTGCAGTTGGCCTAGTTCATCCTTGCCATTGACCTCAATTGACGTTTTTAAATCTCCATCGGCAATCCGCTGGCAAGCCTGTACAACCGCAGCCAACGGCACACTGATAGACCGGGTGGTGGCAATCCCGACGACAAGGCTCAATACCAAAGAAATAAACAAAGTGCTCAACAATAGGAACATGGCCTGCGTTCTGTTCTGCTCGCCATTGGCCCTGGCCGTTGCCATTTCATTGCCGGCCAACTGTGCCACGCCATTCAATAGCTCAGCCGCATCACTGCCATAGCGGTCTAATTGCTCCATGGCCGCCTGGGCTGCGCTCATCTCTTCGATAAGTTTCTTACGTTGCTCAATCACCTGATCTGCAGCCTGTTGAAAATCCTCGTGGTTACGATTAAGCGTTTCAACGGCTTCGCGAGTCCTAGCGTCTTTAACGGCAAATACCTCGGACCCATCCACTTTGCCACCCATCAACACAGCTTGGACAATCCCATCAAATTCAACGATGGTTTGCCGGTAGTCTTTCTCCAATGCCTCAACTGAAATCAGGTCCGTCATCTGGGCAATCTCCTCTAGACTCACACGCCCCGCCTGAATAATGTATTTGATTTCCATGGTTGCATCGATCAACGGCACTTGTCGAGTTAATATCTGCCTAAAGTCAGCTTGACTATTGGCTTGACGGATACGTTTATCAACCAAGGATTTCACCTCACTTTCAGCTTGATCCGCAAAACCAACCACTTGATCAAAGGTTTGTTCCATCTGCTCCATCGCTTCATCAGCCAGATTTTTTGCCACCTGCATTGCTCGCCCCTGCCGTTCCAGTTCGCTGGCAGCGGCCTGAAATTTCTCGTTATGCAGCTGATCAGCTTCGCGAACTAAGGCAGCCAATTCAGGATTGTCCGTTTTGATTACCTGGACGCCATTATCCAGCGTAGCACCTTGTAATATGGCATCTGCGTAATTATCAAAAACCTGATTCGATGCTTGGTAAGTCGCCATAATCTCGGCAACACGGGACTCATCATCCGAAGCCATGACTGAGGTGGCCGCTCTAAACTCCTCCATCGCATTGCGTGAAACCATTAGCGCTAATTTCATTTCGCCGGCGGAATCAACGATCGGAGCCTCCTCATCACCCACTACCACAAGATCGTGGGCCACACTGGAAATACCGTTGTAACCTGCATAGTTGGAAAACAAAATCAACACTAACAGGCCACCAAAGCCGACAGTCAATTTCTTTGCAATCGATAAATCTTGCCATTTCATCGTGTATCACCTCTACGTTTTATATTGTTAAATAATTCAAATATGCGACGATATACAAATACCAAAGAAGGCGACCTGTCCACTCAACCACTTATTTCGACTTTAAATATTGGCTTACGGTCATTTTTACAAAATGCCACCATCTCTTCCTTATTCAAACTGTTATACGTAGCTTCGATACATGGCCTCGATACATGGCCTCGATACATGGCTACAACCGCACCTATCTGCTTCACTACGAATTTAACGAATGATAAAGGCTCTACAAAAGCTTATAGGATACTAGAATGAAGTGCGTAAACATTCTTTGCGCTTAAAAAATTAACCCTAATATTAGAAGTGAATTAAATTAATTGAAATACTGTTTTGGCATATAATGTTAATGTTTATATACCTTCGATCGCAGACTCTCTTAATCACGCATCAAAACTATTAGGTAAGGTAAGAGCCTTTGAAATAGCACTAGAAGCCCCGTCGACAGCTTTGGTGTTTTTTTGAGTATATTATTTTGCTTCCGCGAATGTCTGCAATACACACTGTCCTGCCATACATTCCGTTGTAATGCGACATATAGGATTGGTAATTATCATCAGAACAGCTAAGTGCTTGATTACTAGCCCCTAACGCTGCATGAAATTTTAAGTCCAGGAGATTTTAGAGTGGTCTAGGGCAGCACGGAGCATTTTGAACGTGGCGTACTCACTATAAATGAGACCTTCAAAATGCGAGTACGGCCCTAGAAATGCTACTATAGAAGCAGAAAAGCGATCCTGGGCCAAAATTTTATTCAACGTTAGGGTAGCGCCACAGTGCCAGGTTTAAAAGTCGGTTTGTGCCCAAAGCTGAAGTTCAAGCACAAGACATTTCGTGCTCTGGAAAGACCGCTGTGAAGAATAATTCTGACAGAAACATTTTAGTCCGCCTTAACTTTCGTTTTGCCACAATACTTACAGTGGTAAACTGTCACCAATTTACCTTGCTTTACATCAAACTGTTTTTTCTTGTCCAATATCCACTTATGATGCCCTTGCAAGCACAAAGTATTGCTTTTCCTGGCAGGTTTAATTTTTTTAAATGGAACCACATCCCCCATTATTTATCCTCCCTATTAGCCCGCAGACCATGTCGTTCACGATTTTCTCTTTTTAATCTTTCACTTTTTTTCAGCATGACATAGACAGCACCCACGCCACCATCTCGTTTTTGTGCACTATGATAGGCAATGACTTCTTCTAACTCCTGCAACCATTTTGCAGCATAGCTTTTTAATAGCGCTGGATTTTCCAGATTCCGACGCCCCTTACCATGAAGAATCAACACGGTTCGCAAATCATATTGACAGGAATCTCGAACAAAAGCATACACTTCACGCCGTGCCTGCTGGACCGTCATTCGATGAAGGTCCAGTCGTGCATCGATTTCATAGCGACCTTGCTTCAGTTTTCGAAACACCCCATGCTGAAGACCCTCTCGACGAAACGACAGCACATCCAGGGGATCAAGCATCGTGACAAAATCGGTGCTTAGCGTATTGGTATCTTTCTTAGCGACGGTGACAGCCGCTTGCCGACGAGCCTTCTCTCCCGGCGTGGCGAGTTTTTTTTCTCTGCTATCAGATCTCTCGGATTTAGCAATCGGCAGGACATCCGTCATCTCCTGCCTGAATAGCTTCCACTCTTCATCGGACATAGGCTGACACCGCCACACCGAACTTGGTGGAGAAAAATCGGCTTACCGCTGCCTTAGAAAAATGAATTTCCCCGATAGTCTCAAAATGCAGCATTTCTTGGCACTCTTGGGAATGGAATGGCATCACGTATATTTTCCATGCCGGTGATATAGTTTAATAAACGCTCAAAACCAAGCCCAAAACCGGCATGAGGCACCGTGCCGTAACGACGTAGATCTCGATACCAGTCCAGCTCATCACTCACACCGTGTTCTGACATACGAGCCTCCAGCACCGATAAACGCTCCTCTCGCTGACTTCCGCCAATTATCTCTCCGATACCGGGTACTAGTACGTCCATGGCAGCTACCGTTTTCTCATCATCATTTAAGCGCATATAGAACGCTTTGATATCTTTCGGATAATTCATCACGATGACAGGACGCCCAACATGCTGTTCGGTGAGAAAGTGCTCATGTTCTGAATGCAGATCCGTGCCCCACTCCACGGGAAACTCAAATTGTTGTTTGCTTTGCTGCAGAATCCGAACAGCTTCACTGTAGTCCATGCGTTCGAACTCTGCTTCAACCACCCGTTCCAGGCGTTTGACAGCCTGTTTATCGATCCGTTGCGCAAAAAAAGCCATATCGTCGGAGCGTTCATCCAGTACAGTGCGAAATATGGCCTTTAAAAATTCCTCTGCCAGATTCGCGTCATCGTCTAAGTCAGCAAAGGCAATCTCTGGCTCCACCATCCAAAATTCCGCCAAGTGCCTGCTTGTGTTCGAGTTTTCCGCCCTAAAAGTCGGACCGAAGGTATACACCTTAGAAAGGGCCATGCAATATGACTCAACATTTAACTGCCCTGAAACAGTTAAAAAACTCTCCCCGGCGAAAAAATCCTGATCATAGTCGATAGAGCCATCTGCGTTGTGCGGCAAATTGGCTAAATCCAGTGTACTGACCCGAAATAGCTCCCCTGCCCCTTCACAATCACTGGAGGTAATAATCGGTGTATTAACCCACTGGAATCCCTGTTCTCCAAAAAAACGGTGAATGGCATGTGCAACACAGGTGCGGATCCGGCTGATAGCACCAAAAGTATTGGTCCGCGGTCTCAAATGAGCCACTGAGCGTAAGAATTCAAAACTGTGGTGTTTTTTGGCAATAGGATAGCTTTCTGCATCATCAACAAAACCTAATACATCCACCTTTTTTACCTGAATTTCCAAGAACTGTCCCTTTCCCTCTGACTGCACCAGCTCGCCATAGACGCTAACAGCCGCTCCTGTGGTCAGGCGTAACACATCACTTTCGTAATTCGCCAAGGTGTTCGGTACCACTGCTTGAATCCCGTCAAAACAACTCCCATCGTGTACTGAGACAAAAGAAATACCTGCTTTTGAATCACGCCTGCTACGAATCCAACCATTTACAGTGATATCTTGCGGGGTTTCAATCTCGCCTGCCAGGATGTGTTTAATGGCTGTTGATTGCATTCGGGGTATCTCCTTTAGATGCCTTTTGGTGATTTTTTACTTTATTCATAATCCCATTATAGAGGGGGATTATGCCAAGAATTTCGTCTGTAACAAAAAAAAATCGAGACCACACAGCCGTGCAGACTCGACATAGAACAAAAAAAGAACAACAACTAAGCAAAAATGCCGACCTTTTCTCAATATTGTGTCGTCATTTTATTGTTGTTTCAGGTAAAATATGGCGCCAAATTAGCTTACCCCCACTCCCATCAATAAATACGTTGTCACTATGTTAAATAAACAGTCGCTTAACCAGCTTTCAACATTACGAAAACAAATCGATGAAAGCAAAGAACGTCATCGTGCTACTGTCAAGGGTACCCCTGGACGGTACGGTTTTGCCGTATTGGATACCGGCAAGCAGATCCTTATCCCCAGCGATGAAATGAGCAAAGTATTCCCTGGTGACCAGGTGCAAATAATCGTCACAAAGGATGAAAAGGGCAAAGCGATAGCCACTGTTGAAAAGCTCCTGACAAGCGAGCTAAGCAGCTTTTGCGGGCAGATTAAAACCCGCAACAATAATACATTTGTCATTCCCGATGTGGCATTTCTTTCTCGATGGCTATTTATTCCTCCGAAAAACGTTAAAAATGCGCAAATAGGTGACTATGTCCGTGCTGAAATACACCGCCATCCTTTTAAAAACGGCAAACCACAAGCCCACGTCACACAGATCATCGGCACTGAAAATGACATCGGCATCGAACGCAATGTCATTATTCAAAAGCATAAACTTTGTGGACGTTGGCCGGAGGGCATTACCGACAATCTAGCAACTCACTGCCAGCAAACGATAGAACAACTGTCGACTACTCGCCAAGATTACTCTTCACTACCCTTTATTACTATTGACTCTGAAGAAACTAACGATATAGACGATGCACTGTACGCAAAAAAACTGGATGAGGGATGGCTATTGTATGTTGCCATAGCCGATCCCACGGCCTTTATAAGTCCAGACAATCCTCTGGAGGAACTTGCCAAAGAGCGAGTCACTTCCATCTATCTTCCTGGCAGAACACTGCCAATGCTGCCAGAAGAGCTTAGTCACCAATATTGCTCATTGTTACCAAACGAAAAACGCCTGGCTCTAGTTTGCCAAATACAGATTTCATCTGAGGGAGTTATTATACAAACAGAGTACGTCGAAGCCCTGATCGAATCAAAAGCAAAACTCAGCTATGAAGAAGCCGAATCACTGCTTAAAAATATCGAGAACAACAATAACAAAGAGACAGAGAATAATAATGACGCACAAAAAACAGTTCTTATTGAACAACTGGGTTTGTTATGGCAAATAAGAAACCAGCGCTATGAGCGACGTGATAAAGACAACCTTATTATGGTGGAAAAACCCGACTACAAACCAGTACTGAATGAACGGCAGCAACTTGTCGACATTCAAAAAGTTGCACGAAACAATGCTCACAGACTGATTGAAGAATGCATGCTAACAGCCAACCAGGCTACAGCAGAGTTTTTAAATCAAAATACGGATTCTGCCCTTTATATTGCGCACCCTGGATTCAAAAAGGAAAAGCTGCCTACTATTGAAAAATTACTCTCAAAAACGCTTAGCGATTTTGAAACAGGTGATCTGACAGAACCTGAAAACTACCGCAAACTAATTCGACATGTTGCACAACAAAAAGATGAGTCATCTCTTCATACACTGCTGACAAAGTTGCTGGATCGTAGTGAAACAACCCTCCATGCTAAACCCCACATGGGCATGGGCTTGAAGTGCTATACAACGTTTACTTCCCCATTGCGGAAATACCATGATTTTCTGGTTCATCGCATGGTAAAGGCAATTTTACACAATCAAAAACCAATACCGGTAGACGAAAAGACGATCCATCACATTCAAGAAAAAATCCTACAAGCCCGTCAAGCTTCTAACGAGCTGGAACAATGGCTAAAATGTCTCTACCTTTCACAACACAAGGGTAGTTTTACTGCAAGCATTCAACATATCCACAGCCGCGGCCTCAATTGCAGGATCGATGAATTGGATATTAATATTGCCGTAGACAACAAAACGCTGCAGGGTAAATACAAATTCGATTCACTGTTAATGGAATTACGTGGAAAAAAACACAGCTTCAAACTGAATCAAACCGTTCAGGTGCAACTAACCAGTGTCGATATGCACCGCAAACTGGCGCTTGGCAAACTGGATCTTCCTGATCAAACGGATGCCACTAGTGGTAGATAATAAAACCTGCGGGAGGTACCGAAACCTTGATGGTTGAGCCATTACGATTCTCAATGGTAACGGAGGTCCCCTTCTGCAAGAGAGATAGCATTTGCTTAAAAAATGAATTCCGTCGTTTAAATTTAGTGCACATTAACATCATAATTTAAATGGAGAAAAACACCTTGACGCACCTCTGAAGCTTCAACATCAAACAAGTCTCCGTTCTCTTCCAGGTGAGATTCTTCTAATAAATTACTACCGATAATACTTGCAGAAAACTGCTGGTTTATCTTCCATTGAGCATGCAAATCCAATCGAGTATAAGGTGGTACCGGGCCATCAATACCCTCAACGTAATAGGTATTCGCATAAAACAGCCATGTTTTAAAGGGATTATATGACAGGCGCAAGAATGCAGTATTTTTTGAAATATCTTCCGTTGTTGAACGCTCGTCACTCCTGACGCTTTTATCTTGTCCTTGATGACGACTGTAGTTAAATAACATCTGCCATTGCTCAGTAATATGGTAGTTAAAAGAAAGCTCCAAACCATAGAGGTAATCCAGGTGAGTATCAGTAATAAACTCTTGAGTTTCGTAATCATCATGAAACAAGGCAATATCGATAGATTTATTGTTTGCAGACCAACGATATCCTATCTCATAACTCCATACCGTCTGTGAATCAGCATGGAGACTTTCATTTATGACACAACCGGCTTCAGGCAGAATCAACCAGCCGAAACGTGATCCTTGGCCTGTACCTTCGCATGCTGCTGCCGACTCATCTAAAGCGGCTAACTCAACGTCATCAATATACACTTCATCGTCAACTGAAACCGGGGATCTTACCGCTCGAGTATAAGCGAACCATACGTTCTGTTGTTCGGTGATATGCCAAATCAAGCGAGTACTGGGTTGCCACTCCATTCCACTATAATCATTTCTTTCAAATTTAACGCCAATTCTCCATTGTAAGCTGTCTTGCCAAAAGTAGACGCTATCTTGTATAAAAGCGCTGGCTAATTCATCCTGAAGTCCTTTTGGGTCAATAACCGCACCATTTTGATTTAACAGCCCCTGTTCTTCAGTGCTTATTTTCATATAACGGTAGCCTAGGCCCCAAACCCAACGATGGCTACCTTGTATAAAATAATGCTGAATATCCAAATCGATGGTATCAACGTTGAATTCAAACTTATCTAGTGGCTTTATACTGCCATCATTACTACGCTGAAAATGATCAATATATAGCTGTAGCATGATCTCATCGGAATCTTGATATTTTTGGCGCCAACGCCCTAGCATGTTATAACCACCGATATCATCGATATGTACGATTTCATCCCCGCTAGTGCCATCATATTCACCGGTTTCACCTTGGTAAGCATCTCCCTGTAGAACAAGCTCTCTATTTTCCTTTTTATTATCCAAACGAAAGCCGATTTGATGGATTTCAGATTCATCATTGGCATCTTCTGCATTGTTATTGGGTAAATAACTGTAATCACCACTATCAACCTGTAAGGTGTTTAAATAGACTCTGCCATGGTTTTCTCCTAGCTTGAAACCCTGACGCAGAAATAATTCGTTTTTGATATCGCCGCTACCAGCCCCGATTGCGGCGACTGTGCTACGGGTGTTTTTGCTGTTTTTACTGATAATATTAATTACACCATTAACAGCATTGCTACCCCAGGTTGTCGCCCCAGGCCCTCTGACAATTTCAATTTTTTCGATGTCCTGTACCGGGTAATGTTGCATATCCCACCATACACCACCAAATATTGGGTTGTGCACTGCACGGCCATCAATGGCTACCAGTAGATATCCGCTGAAACGTCGTGTTTTGCTGCGAGAACTGACTGCCCATTGCCGGCTATGGATTCGCGATACATGCAATCCTGGAACCATACGTAATAAGTCCGGTAGTGTGTGTAATCCGGAAGCTTTGATATCAGCCTGAGTAATGACATATATAGCGGCAGGGTTTTCAAATGCAGAGGTCTCTTCTTTACTGGCAACTCGAACCTCTATATTCACCAGTTTCTCAATTGAGAGTTCAAACAGCTCATCTAAAAACGACTCTTCAGCGCGAACGAAAGGCGCTGCATACATAAGCAAGACACTTAATAAGCTATGTAATAAAAGGTATCGACCCATATGATGTAGCCTTTGTGTAGAGGCTTATTTATATTAAAAATTATAGACGACATTTTCGCTTTAGGTGGGCACTTTTAGAATCAGCGTTAACGAAGAGTTACCGATACTGAAACGGCATACGCAACTGTGTTGATCCGCAAATGTTGATTTCAAAATTGGAGCTGGTGGGTGGACTTGGTAGTGGTGCACCCTGCAAAGGGTCAGGCGACAAAGTCTCACTGCCATCATCAGTAAACCCTGATTGCGTTCGCGTTTCATATCTTAAGCCGGCAACAGGGCTATCGACAAACCGACCTGTTAGCAGATTCCTATCGGCAAAGACCTCACGACCTTCTCTCTCGGCGAACCATTTGAGGCGTAGCTCGCCAGATATCCCGATTATATTCAAAAATTGTTCGATCCGACGAAAACATTCCCACTCGCGCCACGTTATAGATAGCTTTCTCAGTCCATGCGGCTTGATCAGAATATAAATGCCCAACGTCTGCCTGGCAACGACGATATCCCTCAAAATCTGCGAGTACAAAATACGGATCGTGACTAAGCAAAGGGGCTATCAATGAGGCGAATAAATCGGGTTGCTCGGGTGAGAAAAATCCACCACGAATCATGTCAATCGCTTCTTTCAATTCAGGATTTCTAGCATAGTAGTTGTAGGGATTATAGTTAGCCCTACGCTCATTTACTTGCTCAGTAGTCAGGCCGAAGATGAAAATGTTTTCCTCACCAATCTCTTCCTTCATCTCAACGTTGGCACCATCCAGGGTTCCCACTGTTATTGCACCATTAAGTGCAAACTTCATGTTTGACGTACCCGATGCCTCAAAACCTGCCGTTGAAATCTGCTCTGACACGTCAGTCGCTGGAATTATCTGTTCGGCGAGCGTCACCCGGTAGTTGGGAAGAAAGACTACCTTAAGTTTATCACTCGTATCAGGATCTTGATTCAGCAACTCTCCCACATGACAAACCAGCTGAATTACTTTTTTAGCAGCATAGTAGCCTGGCGCGGCTTTCCCACCAAAGAAGAAAGTCCGAGCGGGTGCTTCGCAATTCAGATTGTGCTTGTGTTCAAGCCACAGCACAATAATATGAAGAATGTTTAGGAGTTGCCTCTTGTATTCGTGAATCCGCTTAACATGGACATCATATATCGAGTCGGGATCAACAATTATCCCGGTAAGTTCCTTGGTAACATTTGCCAGTCGCTCTTTGTTTTGTCGTTTTATCGCCATCCATTTATTCTGGAATGCGGCGTCACAAGCAAAGTCTTCAATCTTGCGTATTTGATTAAGGTCCTTGGCCCAATCCTTACCTATCTTCGAAGAAATTAGGCGGGCCAAATCTGGGTTTGCAGCCAGCAGCCAACGACGAGGAGTAATCCCATTCGTCTTGTTGTTAAATTTGCCGGGGAACATCTCATCAAAATCACGAAACTCCCTCTCTCTCAGTAGTTTGGTGTGAAGCGCGGCTACACCATTAACTGAGTGTGAGCCCACAATCGCCAGATTGGCCATACGTACTTTTTGCTCGTCCGTCTCTTCAATAATTGACATTCGCGCAAGCTTTTCAGTGTCGCCCAAGTAGTGCACGGAAACATCTCGAAGAAAGCGACGATTGATTTCATAAATGATCATGAGATGGCGCGGCAATAGATTTCCGAGTAGAGAAACCGACCACTTCTCCATCGCTTCTGAAAGTAGCGTGTGATTCGTGTACGCGCAGGTTTTGGATGTAATATCCCAGGCCTTTTCCCAGCTGAGTTCATAATCATCCAGCAGGATACGCATCAGCTCAGGAACAGCCAAGGCTGGATGTGTGTCGTTCATCTGAATTGCGACTTTATCCGGGAAGGCATCAAAGTTATCTTGTTTCACAAGGTAGCGTCGTACGATGTCCTGAATTGAGCAGGAGACGAAAAAATACTGCTGTTGAAGACGCAACTCCTGACCTTCCAGAATATGATCGCTGGGATACAGCACCTTGGAGATGTTCTCCGAGATGTTTTTTTCTTCTACTGCTTTGAGGTAATCACCCTCCTGAAAATACCCCAGGTCAAACTCGTTGGAAGCCCGAGCTGCCCACAGGCGCAAGGAGTTCACCGTCTCGTTACCATAACCATCAATCGGTGTATCGTGGGGCACTCCGACCACATCGCGTGTGTCCAGCCATTTCGTCACAAGTCTGCCATCGGGCATTTTGTGCTCTTCAATACGACCATAAAAGCGCACGATGCAGGCACGCTCAGGGCGTTCAATCTCCCAGGGATTGCCAAACTTGAGCCATTCATCAGGCAGTTCTACCTGTTGAAGATTACGAATCACCTGGTCGAAAATCCCGAATTCGTAACGAATTCCGTAACCGTAGGCGGGAATTTGAAGCGCCGCCAGAGAATCCATAAAACAAGCCGCAAGACGCCCAAGACCGCCATTACCTAGTCCCGCATCCAATTCCTGCTCAGCCAGCTCGTCAAGATCGAGATTAAGCTCTTGCATGGCGTGCTTTGTCTCATCATACATTCCAAGACTGATCAGATTATTGATAAGCGCCCTACCCATCAGGTATTCTGCAGAAAGGTAATACACTCTTTTAACGTCACGCTTATAACAGAGCTGCTGAGTGCGAATCCAGCGCTCAACCATACGATCGCGCGCCGCCAAAGCCAGGGAATGCCACAGGTCACGTACAGTCGCGGTGTATTTATCCTTGGAAAGTGAGTATTCCAGATGATTTGCAAAAGAAAGCTGGATGGCTTCCGAATCCATCCCTTTGCGATAAAGGCCCCACTTGCTGAACAATGCGGAGTTCTGAAGACAACTCTGTGCGGCGGTTTTCTTTTTCATGGCATTCCCCTTCCAATGAGATTTGGCAACGAAAGCAGATGGCGCCGATGATAACTGTTTGACCTCGACGAAGAGTAAAAATATCAAATAACGGCATGACCACTGAATCGAGGTATTGCCTTAATAAATAGCGAACCTGACACAGTAAGAAAAGAATAGAGGTGCTTTATCAAAAAGTCTAACCCGCGCTTTTCTCTGGATTGCAGCGTTCAAAGCCACAACTGTACAAGAGAAAACCAGTTAAACCGAATTTGTTTGTTTTTGCATCTATCACTCTGATGATTGGGAGAAAAACAGCTATTTCTGACCTGCCGACAAGTCGCTAGCCCGATCTCTTGCTTAAGTAACAAAATGATCGACACTCCCTACCTATATTTGCTAACCTGTTGCTTAATCGAGCAAGGAAAATTGTTGCTAAAATCCTGCAGTACAGTGCATCCAGTGAAACGTCAGCCCCCAAACAGGTAAACAATCGAACGGGGTAAACGTGTATTGTTTCACTACTGCAACCCATTCACTCATAATCAAGACGATCCAGACAAAATTTGCTATGCATGATATAAACAAACACGACATTGTGGTTATTGGTGGTGGTATTAGTGGTCTTAGTTTTGCTCAATATTCGGCAAGCGCAGGACACGAAACGCTGGTATTGGAAAAAGATCAGCGACTCGGCGGCTGCCTGCATACACATAGAGTCGCTGACGGCTTTTGGTTAGAACTGGGCGCTCACTCCACTTATAACTCTTATGCCAAGCTGATTGATATTATTGAGCGCAATAAACTGCTTAGAAAATTACGACCCAGAGAAAAAGCAGGGTATAAATTATATAAGAATCAAAAGATCTGCAGCATAGCCACGCAGATTAACTATTTTGAAATCTTAACTCGTATCCCCTTTATTCCCTTTCTAAAAAAGAAAAGTTTAAATTTCCGCGATTATTACTCAGGCATTATTGGCAAAGGCAACTTCGACAATCTCATTGGCCCGGTTGTATCCGCAGTGCCCAGCCAAAAAGTCGACAACTTTCCAGCAGACATGCTGTTTAAGAAACGACAACGACGCAAGGATATCGCAAAGAAATTTACGCTGGAATACGGATTAATGTCCTTACCTGAAGCCATCAGCGAACATAGTTTGATCAGCACAAAGTTGGGGGTATCCGTTAAATCACTTAAACAACTTCAGGGCGAATTTGAAATAACCACTGAGTGTGGTTCTATTATCAAGGCAAATCAAATCGTGCTCGCTGTTCCACCACCTCAGGCAGCATCCTTACTGACTGACAGCTTCCCCGAAATAGCCACTGAATTGAACAAAGTAAAAACGGCTAAAATTGAGACTGTTGGTGTTATTGCCAAGCGAAGCGATGTGCCACTCAAAAAATTTGCAGGCCTGATCCCGCTGAATGACGTTTTCTATTCAATCGTCAGTAGAGATTATTACAGTGACGACACACATCGCGGTTTCGCCTTTCACTTTAAAGAAGGATTGAGCGAAGCTGAAAAAAGCCAACGAATATCTGAGGTTCTGAAAACTCCGATTGACAAACTGGAACTCACTAAGCCTGTCAGCCGCGTACTACCTTCGCCGGAGCTGGGTCATTACGAGTTGATAGCAAATATTCAAACCTTGTTATCAGGGAAAAAGCTCTTTCTGACCGGCAATTATTTTGAAGGCCTGGCAATTGAAGACTGTGTTGAACGATCGAAAATGGAATTTGACCGCATGGCCGCTAATGTCTAGGGAGCCTGTCCGAGAATAGAAAACCTACTGCGTAAAATTTCTGGCATGAAGCAACCTCCACGCGAGCATCTATTTGCTACGCCTTTCGGCAATTTTCACCTTCGTCGATTCCCGAATACGGGCGATTCTTCATTACGCGCCTGGGATACAGCCGACGCCTATATTCTAGATTATCTCATTGAGAATCAATCCGAGTTAAAAGGCACGCCTCATTACCTGATTCTTAACGACGCGTTTGGCGGTTTATCCTTACCATTGCATAACACCCAACCGACCCTGCTTTCTGACTCTTTTTTGGCTAACCAGGCCATTCAACGGAACCTGAACGAGAACCGGATAGATACGAACAGTATTAACATTAGAAATTTCTCTGATCCACCCACGCATCTGCACCCTATCGTATTAATCAAACTGCCAAAAAACCTGGCGTTTCTGCGCTATCAATTGGCTTTATTGAAAACAATCTGCCCAGCGCAAACGCCTGTTATTGCTGCAGGAATGACCAAGCACATGCCCAAGTCCGTCTATCAACTGATGTCAGAAGAATTGGATCCAGTGGATGTTTTATTGTGCCGAAAAAAGTCCAGAGCAATTGTCGGCCAGATTCCTACTACAGAAAATTTGTCGAATGATGTTGATAACCAGAAGGCAGCACTCTCAGTGAACGCCGTTTTAGACCAGCATATCTCTCGATACGAATTGACGGAATTCAAGCTCACCCTAGTCAATTATCCCAACGTCTTTAGCGGGCAAAAACTGGATATCGGAACTCGACTGTTATTGCAGCATTTTCCAGACGACCTCAATTGCCACACCGTGACTGACCTCGGCTGTGGTAATGGCGTGTTAGGATTAGTCGCAGCAGGTTTTTATCCTGAGGCCAACATTTGTTTCTGTGATGAATCCCACATGGCTGTCGCTTCGGCAAAAGCGTCCGCTCTGGTGAATTTTTCTGCAGAACGTGTTCAGAGACAATTCACATTCTCATTTAGTGATGGCTTATCCGGGCTA
>PIVM01000237.1 GCA_003353945.1 Gammaproteobacteria bacterium | reverse complement strand
GTCTCTGTCAGTTACGTTCCTGCTTATTATGTTCCTACAAGTAATCACGGCCACTGCAGGCCTCTTAGATCTCTATTTGCACAATGGTGAATCATATAGTTGACGGCGTAACTTAACACCACCCCCTTGATGAGTACAGTCTATGTATTCATCACTACTCCTAGTCCTTCCCTGAGGTAAGTGAAGGCTTTCGCTGTATGGGAACCTTTGGTTAGTAGGTCTGCAGGTTGATCTTCCCCTGGGAGCCTTACCACCTCCACTTGCCCGTCTCGACACAGGTCTTGTACGAGGTGGTGCTTGATGTCCAGGTGTCTTGCTCGTTTCTGGCCCATGCCGCTCATGGCCAGCCTCCTGGCACCATCATTGTCTTCATATATCAGTGGAGTGCTGGGATTCATTCCCAATTCCTCGAGTAGGTTTTTGATCCCCATTGACGCTACTGCTGCCTCGTACAGTCCCACATATTCTGCGGCGTTCGGTGAATCCACTACTGTGGATTGTAGATGGCTTCGCCATATAACTGGTCCACCCCCAAGGTTTATGACGTACCCTGTTATGCTCCTTCGACGTACTGGATCAGAGGCGTATGAGGTGTCTACGTAAGTCTCAATTGCCAGGGTTTCTTGGTGTCCAGTGTATTTGATGTGGGCATCTTTGGAGCCGTTTAAGTATCTTAGCACTCTCTTCACTCTCTCCCATAACCCCTTTGTAGGCTTGCTAACCCCGGATGCCAATCTTCCAACTACGAAGGCAATGTCCGGCCTGGTAACCGTGCTGAGGTACATTAGTTGACCTACTAGCCTCCTATATAATTGTGTTTGCGCGCTACCCAGTGGTTCTTCATTGCAGATCAGGTGTGCGTCCCATGGTGTGCTCCTCGGTTTGGCATCCACGAAATCTGCTTCTTCTAGGATGTCCTCGAGGTAAGCGCGTTGGTCTACCGTGGTTGTACCCACTTTCTGGCTTACTCTCATGCCCAACATGTGGGTGGCCACCCCCAACATTTTGATGCTGAATATTTCGGATAATTCCCGGAGCTGTGTCTCAGCCCTTTCTGTGCCACCGCTGCTGGTGACCAACACGTCATCCACGTAAATGGTGAGTATTTCCTTGAATTCTTGCTTTGTTCTATAGAATAAGCAATGGTCGATCTTCGACTGTTGGTACCCCAACCCCTTCACGACCGTCGTTATTTTCTCGTGCCACAGTCTCCCACTTATCGACGTCCCGTATAGAGCTTTTCGCAGTAGACACACGTGGTCCAGTTTGTCCGCTGCCTCTAGTCCCCGTGGTTGACACACGTAAACTTCTTCCTGAATTTCTGCATTTAGGTACGCGTTGGGGAAATCCGCTTGCAGTACCTTCTGCCCTTTAGCGGCTGCGACCGCGAATATGATTCTAATTGTAGATAGCTCGGACACGGGTGAGTATTTCGTTTCTGGCAGCCTCACGAACCCTTCGCGTGATCCATCCACGCACCATCTTGCCTTATATTTGGCTATGTCCCCGTTCTCATCTCTTTTTACCTTAAACCTCCATAGGCCGGGTAGTACCGCTTTCCCCTGGGGCGTTGGTACAAGTTCCCATGCCCCTTTCCCTTCCAACTCACGTTTTTCCGCCTTCATGGCATCTAGCCATTGGGGTATATGTGTCGCTTGTCTCCATGATCTTGGTACTGACCCTTCAGCTACCTGGAGCGCCATGCATGGTTCCAGGTCGACGAGCTGTCCAGGTTCCCCGGTGGATGGGCTGGATCCTTCATCGTCGCTAGCTGACGAATCTGCCTCTATTTGCCTTGTTAATGCTTCCATTTCCCTTGTTCCCGAAGGCATGTAGTTGGGGTTGACCTGTTGTCTAGTCCTTGTAGATCTGCGAACGCCCTGGTCCACTTGACTGTTTGGTCCCTCGTCGCTTGCCTTCTCCCAGGCGGTGTCATTGTCTGCATCACTCACTCTCCTTTCGATGTCCTCAGACAGTTCGGAGGTTGCGGGTTGCGTTGTCCTTGCTTCGTCCTTGGGGGTACAGTTTTCACCCGCGGTGCTGTGTTTATCCTTGCGCGCTGCCGTCAGTGGATATGCATAGCTTTCTTCCATGTACACTGGTGCTGTTGTCTCGGTGTTGTCGTCGGTAGTTCCATGCATGTTATCGAAGCCCGATATTCTTTCCTGGAATGTTACAGAGTATGCCTTCCTCACGTTCCTCGTCTTCCGATCCAGGATGAGCCATTCCGGCGAGTTAGTGGAGAATCCCACCATTGCTCCCTCCCAGGCAGTGTCGGCAAGCTTCCCCCTCCTCTGGATTTTCGGTGTTTGAACGTAAGCTTTGCAGCCAAAGACTCTTATGTTCGACGTGTCAAGGGTTTCGTTTGTGCCGACCTCCAGCGGCGTCCTGTATCCCAGAGATGTGTGTGGTGTCCTGTTAAAGAGGTACGCAGCGTTTTCCAGCGCTAGGGGCCAATACACTCTGGGTACATGCGTGGTTTTCATCATGGCCCTCATCAGGTTGCTCAGGGTGCCCTGCACTCGCTCTACTTGCCCGTTCATGGCTTGATGATCCACAGGGCACGTCCTGCTTCTGAGTCCCCTTTTCTCACATGTCCTGGCCCATTCTCCCGTCGTGAATTGGCTCCCTGCATCCGTCTGTATGCATTCGACCTTGTTTGTTAGTTTGCTGACGATGTATGTTAAGTAGTGCTCCAGAATCCGTATCGCCGTGTTGGCGCTCGCATTAGTGACGGGATATGCTTGTACGATCTTCGACGACCTGTCACTGAAGATGTATGCTCCCACTTCACCCTTCCATCCAGTTTCGTCGTGTCCCATAGGCATGTAGTCGGCTTGCACGGTGGCGAGCCCGCTTCTCTCCGCCGTGGTTGGGACTGGTCTTCGTTTGGGATTAGTTATGTTACACACCGCGCATGAGGAGGCGTCTTCCGGTCTCACGGTGTTAGGTACGATGTTTTGCTCGATCATCTTGGCTGTTTTCTGGGCGCTGGGGTGCCCCATTCGCCAGTGCCACGTCTCGCTGTCGGTCACTCCCCCTAATCCCATTCTGAGGGCGGCCACTCTTGCCTCCCTGATCTCTGGTATGGTCCATAGGCCGGTGTCTCTCCCGAGCACTATCCTGGTGTTGCCTGTTTCTATGTACGCTCTATGGGGCTCGAAGACTGTACGTACCCCGTTTCTTGCTAGTTCCGAGACGCTCACGAGTCTAAACTTTATTCCCTTTGCATAGTAGACTGTCCCCAACTTCAGGGTGCCCTGGTTCGTTGTGATTTCTCTCTCCCCTTTGTGTGTGAGGGAGATGGTGTGTCCGTCTACCGTTTGCATGGTCTGTACTCTGTGTAACTTGCGTACGGTGTACAGGGTATCTAGAGATTCCACCAAGTGGACCGAGCAAGCAGAATCAATGAATGTTATTTCTTTATTTTTGTCTTCTAACATATTGGCTGCTACGATCGATTTACGTATGTTTCTTTCTTTCTTAGGGCACTCTTTAGCGATGTGTCCTTCCTTGCCACATTCCCAGCACGTTCGTTTCCGTACCGCCTTTCGCCCGTTGGTTCTGCGGGCCGGGTCCTTGGTCCAGCAGTCATCCTCCACGTGTCCCGGTTTACCGCAATGCGTGCACTGGGGAGTGGTGACGAGGCCCTTTAGTGTGGGCTCTGCACGGGTACTGGGCGTGGCGTACACGTAAGAAAGGAACTCCCTCAGTTTCTCTAAAGAGTATGGGTTCCCCTGTATGACCGCTCCCCGGTACTGCTGTATCGCGGAGGCATACCGCGCGTCTCCGCTACGTTCAATTGCTGATACGAACCTTGTCAGTAGTTTTGCTTCCGAGTAGCCTTCTCCCAGGCTCGCTAGTTTACTGTTCATGGCTACCAGGCGGCCATGAAGTTCATCAGGGTGTTCCTCCACCCCCAGGGTCTCGCCCTCCCATTCTTGCAGGAGCGCTGCAAGTCTTATTTCTCTTGTACTCTTCTCGAAGTGTCTGACTAGTCGTGCCCACATGAGGACACCATCTTCTTCCTCCTCGACACTCGTGTTTACTACGATGGACCGTTGAGGTCCCTTCGTTGGCTCCAGAGACAGGATAAGCAGCGCTGCCAGTCTCTCTGACTGTAGTGTGGCTTTCTTCTGGAGCCCTGCGTCTATCTTCGTTTCTTCATCGCTTGCACTGAGTTCTCCAGCTTTCAGGGCGTCCCGTACGCCGTTCAGGTTCGCAGCGGCTTTAAAACGTTTTCTGAAACTGGTCCACTCGCCCCCCCAGCCGATGAAGGTAGTCTTCCCCGTGGGGGGCTGGCAATCGATTGCTTCTGGCTCAGGCATCTTGAAGCCGTGCTTAGTTTCCATGTGGGTTTCTTCAATCTTGAGTTTATGAGCGACCTCAGCTTCCATGTCGCAGTGGTCGTATTAGGATCGATAATACGAGGCTCTTCCTTCCACCGCCAACCACTACACTAATGACAAGTGATGTAGTAGTCAATCAACTAGTGTTATTTACTATGTTACAAT
>PIVM01000236.1 GCA_003353945.1 Gammaproteobacteria bacterium | reverse complement strand
TCGTTATTCCCGCGACATTCCCGGTCTGTCTTTGCTCTTCCGTTGGATTGTTTGTCATTGAAACGGAACGCCCTCGCCCACCAGCAGGAATTGTAAGTAAATAATTTAATTTCCCCTTTCTTGTATCAAGAGAACCACCGACCGGCTGGATTGGGACATTGCGAGGCCTACCGGCAGGTTATGTTCCTTATACCAGATACACCAGGGAAATCGGTTGTTCCTCCAAGCCTTCCGCCGTCTGGTCGGGTGGCAGGGCGGCGATCAGTTGGTCGATGCCGAGGCCCGAGAGGAGATGGGGCCGGAATAAGCCCCGGGAACGTGTCTTTGAAATGAATCGCAAGGTGACCGCGAAGGCCTGCAGTATACACACCCGTACACATTTATTTGGACTTCTTAAGGGGGATATATGTATTTACACACATGAACAGCCGCAAGATCATCAAGGCCCTGGAAGCGGACGGGTGGACCTTGAAACGCGTGACGGGCAGTCACCGCCACTACACCCACCCGACCAAGCCGGGCCTTGTCACCGTTCCCCACCCGAAGCGAGACCTGCCCGTGGGTACGGTGACGACGATCGAGCGGCAAAGCGGGCTGAAACTGACGAGGTGAAAACCATGGCGTCCTATATTGCCTATCTGCGCAAGGAAACGGAAACGGACTACGGGGTCGAGTTTCCCGACCTGCCCGGGTGCGTCAGCGCCGGAAAGTCGTTGGAGGAGGTCAAGGCCATGGCGGCGGAAGCGTTGGCCGGGCATGTTGTCGTTCTCGAGGAGATGGGCGAGACCGTTCCGGCCCCCTCCACCATGGACCGGTTGGCCGACGATCCACACCGCGGCAGTGCCGTGCTGTTCCTGGTGGATCTCGACCCGGGCCTGCTCAAGGCCGAACGCGTCAATGTGATGATCCCAAAGAACCTGTTGGGGCGGATCGACGCGGCCGCAGGCCCCGGCAACCGTTCCCGGTTCCTGGTCGAAGCCGCCGAACGGCGCCTGGATGTATGAGGCTACAAGGTGACGTTGCCGGCTGTAGATTGGGTTGAGATGGCAGGTTTTGCAGGCCTGGGGCGCTGACGGTCTGGATTTTAATTGACAAGAGGCGGGGAAGGCGATTTCCAATATTGGTGCCAGCCACATAATCACCTGTTAGGCGCATATAAAACTCGGAGACATCAATGCCTATTAAGAAACCCGTCATAAGCACTGTAAATCTAAGTGATTTGCCTCCAGATTTTCCACTTCTTGTTCAAGATCCATTTTTCTGGGAGTGCTTAGGGCGGACCGTTGCTACATTCGGACATTTGGAATATGTATTGAAAGGAGCAATTTTTTCTTTTACATTAACAACAAAACCTAATAGCAGAGAGGCCCTTGAGAAAGCATATTCAGAATGGATTCCCAAACTCAAAAAGTCTCTCTCAGATCCGCTAGGTGGCTTGATAAATACCTATGATGAAGCTGTTAGCGAAAACCCTGAAGCAACATTAGAAAACCTAGACGACCTGCTGGAGCGCCTTCGAAAGGTGTCAAAAATTCGTAATGTTCTCTGCCATGCTGCATGGAGAAAACCAGATCAAAATGGAGCTTCAGTTCCCTTTCTTATAAACCGACAAAACGAGGTTTTTGAAACCCCGATAGATGTATCATTTTTAAAAACAGTACAGAGGTGTGCAGCAGAACTAATTTGTGATGTAATAGACAGTGTCACACGCATGGGGTGGCAGTTCCCAGGTACTAATGGGCCAGGCGACGTAATTTTTTGATAACTGCGCCCAGGTGGCCGGATGTGGCAGCTTATGCAAATGACCCATTACGTGCCTTGAGAGAGTTTGTCTTCCGCTACAACCGCCGCTTTTATCGTCACGTGTCTCCTTCGAGACGATCCTCGGGCTGTCTGCAGAGCATTCACCAACTTCCTACTGGGACACTATTGGTCGGGAGAACCCTCGGAAGGGGGGGCTAAACGAAGCGGGAATCCGCCCGCCACCGCAAAACCGAGGACGGAGTCCAGGTCGATCCGAGCAGGCGGCAATGGGTCATTTGCATAAGCTGCGGTGATTGCGCTTGCGAATAAATTTTAGGCGATTGAGATGTCGGAGGGCTATTTGGGGCTTGCGTATGTTCGTTTCGTATAGTTCGCATGCCATCAACCTATATTCTCCAAAAATTAATTCTACTGAAACAATTCTTTGTTCTTGTCTGTTTTTTCTGCCGTTTCAAATTTTTTCGGTATCAAGGCTATAATTTTTTTTAATTTTTTCATTGCTGCCAAATTCAAATAAAGAGATTCTTTAATGAATTGATTGTCTGCATCAACAATACTTATTACCAAGTCCGTTTGTTTGCCTTTGTTTGCGGAAAAAAATCTAAACCCAATTTGATTTTCTTTGTATGCAGAGCCATCTTCTTCACAATGTTCGTATCTGTCATATCCTAAGCACCCTAACCCCTTGGATGTGTCAGCATTGTTTTTTTTAGCTATGTCAGACCATTCGATCGATTTTGAAACAATTTTTTCTATTTTTTGTTGAATGCCATAACCATAATATACATTTACGCTAGCGTCCTTCAGTCCTGTTTCCCCTCTGAAAAAAATAATTTTTTGCCCATTATTTACACCAACCCAAATAGAAAAATCCCTATTAGTCCATTTTTTCAAAACATCAACATATGAGCGAGCAGATATTGTTTCTCCAACCATGTATATATTAAAAGCGTTAGCGACGGTTGGATTAAAAGTGATCGCTAAAATAAATACTGACACCCAAAATCTCTTATAATTACATCTAATCATTTTTATCATTGTCGTTTTCTGCTCCGTTCAAATCCAATCAAAGCAATATAACAAATTCCACATTTCATTAGGTTCTGTCCCAAACCCGCAGAAATCGTAGCATTATTCCATCACTTGCGGCAACGCGCCAATGAAAACATGATAATATATGTGCAATAACAAATACCTATAAGTGTTTTTCAGTTTTCAGGTGCGCCAAGAGAAGTTTTTTTGAAGGTCAGGCCATGACGGTCGAGCAAACGCCAAACCATGCTCTCGGACACCTTCAATCCATGAGCTTCTTCCAAATAGGCGGCAAGTTCGGCCAGGGTCGTATCGGGAGCAGCATCGACCACGTTCTCGGCGTATCGCTCGATCCGGTGGGAGCGCTTGTCTCCGCCCCGGGGGCGTGGCTCGAAACTGCCGGTGCGGTTCCAAAGGTCAACCCACTTGATGGCCGTCGACGGTGCCACACTATACCGTTTGGCAGCAGAGCGGCGAGACACGCTGCCCTCAACCGCCTGGATCAACCGTTCTCGAATATCGTTGGAAAGAGATTTCGCCATGAATCACAATTCGGCGGAAATCCGCCCGCCGCCGCAAAACCGAGGGGGCGTCCAGATCAATGGAACCGGACCACGGGCACGCCGACCTAAACCCGCAGAAGGCGGCAAGGGGTCATCTGCATAAGCCGCCAATTTCCGTTTACACTACTTCGCCGTCTCTTTCTCAAAAAGCACCATATATCCAGCGCCAAAGGTCCAAATACACAACGTTAAAAATAAAACCGCAAACTGCAGAACAAAAATAAGTAAATTTGATGTTTTATGTTCTTGAAAAAATATAGCATTCCAACCTTCTTGATTGTTCTTATCTATAACATCATCAAGTGCCTTTCTCGGATTTGTCAGCAACATTCCAACAATACCTCCCGACAAAGAAACTCGTACAACCTTGTTAACTTTCGACATACTTCGTTCTCCCCGTTTTATATTATCAATTCAAAAACAAAAAAATCCGCCCACCTCAATTCCGGACAGATTCTTTATCGTTACCTGTCGCAGCGTTTAAACTGCTAAATGGCAATGTGTATTAGCGTGAAATATACTAACGGCACGGCTAAATTCTTATTCCGTATCATATTTCTCACGCCCTAAAAGCTGTCAGTAAAAAACATGCTGCCCACCTGTGCGTGTATCGTAAAGCCCCTATCTCGCAGCCTATGTAGATGACCCATTACGTGCCGTAAGATCAGGTGTGGCGTCACGATATGTTCGCCGCCATGGCGAAACAGTTATCCCGTCTTGATTTCCAGGCGTGGTTTCCCGATGAGGAAAGCTGCGTCCGGCTGTTGCTGGACCGCCGGGCGCCGAATGGGTTTGTCGGTCCGAGATGCGGCAGCCCAAAATCCAGCCTCGGAACACCCTCTTTCGATTCGCCCATCGGGTGAGGCCACATTAACACCCAAAGCCTACCTACAACATCGTGATTCCTATAGTGCAATCACAATAAAACGCTATGTAACAATGTGATCATTTGGAAAATACAACCTTAATACTAAGATATTTAAAGGTATTTATTTCCGTGTTTAAATTTAATCATTGACGCAACAAATTTAATTTGGGAATGTTGACATTCTGGAGATTCTGCTATCTATATCGGATGGCCATTTAAGACGCATTCTAAAGCGGGTGCTGAAGGATTCGAATTTCGCTAGGCTCACTGGGAATAGATGTTCATGGCT
>PIVM01000674.1 GCA_003353945.1 Gammaproteobacteria bacterium | reverse complement strand
AAAGTTGAGCATAACCTGTGGGAAGTTGGTGGGATAGTAACATCACAATCAGAGAAGGAATTAACAAAAAATGATGACCAAATGAGCTTACTTGGTAGACGGGATTGCAGTTTGTAATGCGCTGCACTTGAAGGCGTTGTACAATATGGCTAAAGGGAACATTAGCATGTTGTAATGCATCGGTCACAATGAGCCGCTGCCGTTCCAGAAGAGTAGAGAAACTCGGGTGGCCCTTGAGATCCCCTCGTATTGCTAGCATTTCAATGATGCAGCCAACCATTTCATGTAGCTGCACATTATCTCGACCAGAATTGGGAGTCCCCACCACCAAATCCTCTACATTGCCTGCAAGACGGCTCAATGTTAGCTGGAAAGCCGCCATGAGCCCAACAAACATGGTAGAATGGTGCTGAGTGCAGAGGTCCGCTAATGCAGCCACAAGCTTTCCAGGCAGGAAAACAGGCAAAACAGAGCCCTCACGGCCACTAGATGTTTCACAACGTGGTCGGTCAAAGGTGAGGTTAAGTGGTGGTGGTGTGTTAGACAGCTGCTTTGTCCAATAATCCAGCTGCTGTTCCAAGTGCCCCCCCATCTCAAGGTGCTGCCACTGCCATACAGCATAGTCTGCATACTCTACAGGTAGGTGTGGCAACCCTATCGGCTCCTCAGCACCAGAAGCATATGCACGGTATGCTGTAAGTAGATCACGAAGAATAATTGGAACACTCCATCCATCCATAATGACATGATGAATAGGAATCATCATCAAGTGCTTGCTGGGTGCTCCAATCTCACTAGGTAGCTTCACAAGGAGTGACCGAACCAGCTCCATCCCCATATCAAATGGTGTTGAAGTATGCCCTACAATGGCATCAATGACATCTGTTATTGAGTCAAACCCAGAGCTCTTCCAGCCTTCAGTGCAATCCCAAATATCAACTGGAATGGTGCCTCCTGGTTCTTCAGGAGGATGAATGATTTGGATGAGGCTGCTCTCATCAATCTTTGCCTCCTGAGATGTCAATCATGTATCATTTCAGTTACAGCCATAGAAAACAAGCTAGAAATTGTGGCACCTGAAGAATCAGTGCAGTGCGCAACACTTGATGTCG
>PIVM01000673.1 GCA_003353945.1 Gammaproteobacteria bacterium | reverse complement strand
TTGAAACGCTAGCGATACGAGGGGACTTCAAGGGGCACCCTAGTTTCTCCACTCTGCTAAAACGGCAACAACTTGTTGTGACTGATGCATTAAAACATGCTAATGTTCCCTTCAGCCGTATTGTACAACGCCTTCAAGTGCCACGCATTGCCAACTGCAATCCTGTCTACCAAGTAAGCACATTATTTTTTCACTTCATGTTAATGGCTTTGCTGATTGTCGTCCTACCACCCTATTAACTTCCCACAGGCTATGCTGAACCTGAAGGATTTTGAAGACCTTATCAGTGACGGCCTCAAGGAAATGAGCTCTTCTGATGTTGAATTTGTGAGTGGTTCAGAGCTGGAGTCTATGTTTCAACCCGAAGAGCTGAGCAGGGGTGACAATGTCTCAGTAGCAAAAGCGGTGGAAGGCCAGCAACCTTTAGAAAATCTGGATCTCACATTGACACTACTCTGTGTTGCCGATTCTGAGCTGCAGCGGAAAGATGGTATGAAGGGCGGTATGAAATATAACTTGAGGCTCTTTGATCAAAGCACAGTAGTCATGATCTTTGATTGCTTCAAGAACTTGCTGGAGATGGCAGTGGAAAACCCACACAAAGTAGTGTGGGAACTTCCCATCCTCACTCAGGCTGAGCAACATAGGCAGTTAGTGGAGTGGAACAAAACATCTGCTCCTTACCCTAAGCCTGGGTGGCTGGTGCACGAGTTTTTCCTGGATCAAGCGGAGGCAAATCCAAATGCAATAGCCCTGGTTGAGTACGGAGGACTGAAGCGGGTTATCTCATATGCAGAGCTCCGAAGCATGGCAGAGAAAGTGGCAAGACAAATGCAATTATTGGGGGTTGAAGGCGACTCAACAGTTGGTCTGCTTATGACCAATGACTCAGCTGAAGCAATTGCGTCCGTCTACGGTACGTAGTGCCTTCTCAAGCTTGCATATTGGAGGAAAGTAAGGCCACTAACAGAATAATCCACCCTCATGCAGGTGTCCTCATTGCTGGTGGTGCATTTGTGCCGCTTGATCCGAGCTATCCAGATGCACGAATTAAGCTAATTGCAGAGGATGCCGATTTGAAAGTCCTGCTGGTCAAAGATGAGGATGGTTTTG
>PIVM01000672.1 GCA_003353945.1 Gammaproteobacteria bacterium | reverse complement strand
ACAAATGTTTCTCACCAGGCACCATATGGTGCATGCTTGCAAGTCCAGTGGTGTTTGGCACAATTGTGTCCCATTGCATGTAAGCTTGTCGTAGTAATTTCTTTACATGGGCTTGTTTTCGAACATCTTGTTCTCTAAATGCATCTCTATAAAGTGGTAGTGGTACCACCATCTGGTGGACGCCAACTCTATCATGGAATCCAAACAGTTTCAAATTGAACACGTATGATGCTCATCATCATGCAGGGCAACTTGGGACCGAGGCATTGCCCCATTGTGGCTCTTGGTTGGTTGCGTCTGTAAAACCTGCACCAGTATTAAATTCAGTTGGCAGTGAAGGTATGTTACTGACACACCAGCCTGATAGATCCTGATTGAAGACACTGGCATCTTTGAACATGCCCCTCATACCAGTGACTAATGATGTGTCCCATGAACCAATATCCTGATTGAAGACCTTGGCATGTCGGAACATATTCACCATATCAGTAACTGATGATGTCGTCCAATTACCAATGTCCTGATTGAAGACATAGGCATATTGGAACATCTTACCCATATCAGTAACTGATGATGTATCCCATGAACCAATACTTTGATTGAAGGCCTTGGCACCAGAGAACATATACCTCATACTAGTAACTGATGATGTATCCCATGAACCAATACTTTGATTGAAGGCCTTGGCATCTTTGAACATGCCCCTCATACCAGTGACTAATGATGTATCCCATCCACCAATATCCTGATTGAAGACCTTGGCATAATCGAACATATACCTCATATCAGTAACTTTTGATGTATCCCATGAACCAATACTCTGATTGAATGCACTGGCTTTTCCGAACATCTTACTCATACTAGTAACTTTTGATGTATTCCATGAACCAATATCCTTATTGAAGACCTGGGCATTAGAGAACAATCGTTGCATATTAGTAACTGATGATGTATCCCATCCACCAATATCCTGATTGAAGACCTTGGCATAATCGAACATATACTTCATATCAGTAACTTTTGATGTGTCCCATGAACCAATATCCTGATTGAAGGCCTTGGCATCCTTGAACATAGACTTCATATCAGTAACTGATGATGTCGTCCAGTTAC
>PIVM01000671.1 GCA_003353945.1 Gammaproteobacteria bacterium | reverse complement strand
AGTAAACACATCTCTTGAATCACACAGTGGAAGCTAAGTAGAGGAAAGCAGTATGAACGTTAGGAAACACATCTCGGAGTCACACAATGGAAGCTAGGTAGAGGAAAGCAGTAGGAACGGTAGGAAACACATCTCTGAGCCACACAGTGGAAGCAGGTAGAGGAAAGCAGTATGAACGGTAGTAAACACAGTGGTCCAAAATACAAAACAAAATCAAAGACAAAGCATATCTTCGCCCATGCGCACATGCCGGTGCATGATGGGCAGCTGGTGCAGACCAGACACACATGCCGGTGTATGCTGGGGCTGGCAGATGGAAGCAGGATGAACGGTAGTAAACACACAGTGATGGGTAGCACCCACTCTCCAAACTAACCCGCGTGCCCAGGACCACTGCCTGCAGGAGAGTGAGCCATCCCACAATCGGACACGCCTCCACGCCAGGAGGTAGACTCCTGCTGTGAACCCCAAGATGGGCAGTCAGAAATAATAAGGATATATCTTCCTTCTAGGTATGAACGGTAGTAAACACATCTCTTGAAAACACACAGTGGAAGCTAGGTAGAGGAAAGCAAATGAATGGCAGTAAACACATCTCGGAGTCACACAGTGGAAGCTAGGTAGAGGAAAGTAGTAGGAAAGGCAGTAAACACATCTCTGAGTCACACAATGGAAGCTAGGTAGAGGAAAGCAGGATGAATGGCAGGAAACACATCTCTGAGTCACCCAGGTGAAGCTAGGTAGAGGAAAGCAGTATGAATGGCAGTAAACACATCTCGGAGTCACCCAATGGAAGCTAGGTAGAGGAAAGCAGTATGAACGGTAGTAAACACATCTCTGAGGCACACAATGGAAGAGAGGTAGAGGAAAGCCGTATGAATGGCAGTAAACACATCTCTGAGTCACACAGTTGAAGCTAGGTAGAGGAAAGCAGTATGAACGGTAGAAAACACATCTCGGAGTCACACAGGGGAAGCTAGGTAGAGGAAAGCAGTATGAACGGTAGTAAACACATCTCTGAGTCACACAATGGAAGCTAGGTAGAGGAAAGCAGGATGAATGGCAGGAAACACATCTCTGAGTCACCCAGGTGAAGCTAGGTAGAGGAAAGCAG
>PIVM01000670.1 GCA_003353945.1 Gammaproteobacteria bacterium | reverse complement strand
TTATCTATCGTGCTAAAACGGTTTTAAACAAGGCTGTATTGCATGTTGTAATTCAGCCAAACAAAATGTGATATGGGTTATCGAGTTCAGCAGGGTAGCCAACAAAATGGCTAATAGTGCATTCGTTCAAACTGTTATCACAGAGCAAGGGGTTGCTTTTGACTGCCTTAAGCTCCGGCCTTCGGCCTCCACTTATTGCCGAAGGTGAGCACCGGGTGGTACTGTACTTTTCAGGGCGCGCTCACGCTGGTGAGAATTTTGATACCATCATCGCGCACCGAGACGCCGACAAAGGCAAGGTGATTCGCATGGCCGACGCCTTGTCAGCCAACAGTAAACATGCCGCCCCGGCGCTTGAAGCAAAATGCAACTCGCACGCGTTTCGCCGATTCCGCAGTTTGCTGAGCACCTATCCCGAGGCAGCACTATTTGTCATGGACCTCTATGGCCAAGTGTATGATCATGACAAGTACTGCAAGGCACAACAGTTTAATGACGAGGAGCGCCTGGACTATCATCAAAGACACAGCCGGCCCTTGATGAACCAGCTCAAAGCCTGGGTCGATCAGATGCTGTCCGAGGGTGGTGCGGAACCTAACAGCCTATTAGCCAGTGAGTGCCAATACCTGTCAAACCACTGGACTGGCCTGATGCGATTTCTCGAGATCCCCGGCGCACCGCTGGATAACAATATTCTTGAGGCCGCACTCAAGTACATGATCATGTACCGCAAAAACTCTCAGACCTTCAAAACCGTTTACAGTGCCGAGTACGGTAGTCGCCTGATTAGCGTGATGGTTACCTGTATGGTCAATGGTATTGATGCGATTGACTATCTTACCCAACTACAACGTCATGAGGCAGCTGTTTGGTGCGCCCCCGGTGCTTGGGCGCCCTGGCACTATCAGCAAACGCTAAACCAGTTGGCAGCCGGTGACGGGAGTTCCCGACAAGTACTGGCGGCATAACCTGACAAACGACGCACATAAGCGCCTCAAGCTCAGAACTCAGTAACCTGTCTAATTTGCGATCAAAACAATCGCAAATTCAGAGGTGATATTTTGGTGCCTTAACCTGTTGATCGACATTCCCTTGGCCAATTTATGACTCAGGTATT
>PIVM01000669.1 GCA_003353945.1 Gammaproteobacteria bacterium | reverse complement strand
ACGGGCACCCGCTGCTCAAGGCGCTGCAGGCGTCCGCAGGGAATAGCGTCACGCCCGCCACGGAGCCGATGTTGCGTGAACTGGCGAGCTCATTTCCCCCATGGGTGGAGCAGCTGATGCTCCTGCCCGTCAGCGGCCTCGCTGGTCCGCTAGGCGTGCTTGCCATTGCCGCACCTGAGGGGAATGAGGCGGAGCAGGATATCACGATCACCGAAACGCTGGCGCGGCATCTGGGGCTGACGATCGAGCGCTTGCGGACTGTCGGCGCCAGTCAAGTTCGTCTGCAGAGTGTGGTTGGGGCACTGGATTGTTCGCGCGGGATTCTGGGGGCGACCAACCTGCCCGACATCCTGGAGCAGGCAGCCCGGGCAGCGGTGCAGATAGTCAGTGCCGGCTGTGCGCAGATCTGGACGCCGACACCAACAACTGCGGCCAATGCGGCGACCCTACCTGTCTAGCCTTTTCCATACTTCGGGCTTGTTCTGTTTTTGCTGCCTTTAGTGGATCTTCCCCCGCGACCTGTGCTGCCATTGTGGGGACCGAACTGCCCAACGACGCGGCAGAGGACAGCTTCAACCTGCTGCGAGTCGGACCATAGAATATGCAAAACGTTGCAAAATATATACGCAACGCATTAATGATAAGAAATGAAAAGACTTTTGTATAATCATGTCTGGAAGGGTTTCGTTGCAAAACGCGTTATACGCCAATTTCAACATTTTGGAGATATCTAAACCACCAAACTGCTTTATCCAATTGCAAGAAGTGTTTCAAATTTCATGAAAAACGACCAACTAGTTCAATTTTTAGGAGCTTTTGAATCTTGAAATTTTAATGCATTTGCCTTAAAATTTCAAGTTTCTTTTGCGTTTTACTCAAAACTGCAAATATGGATATAACGCGTTTTGCAACCAAACTCTTCAATTATTCTTATGTATGTTCCCAGATAATGTAGACCGTGATATTTGTGCTAGGTCGCAAAACTCTAACATCTATATTTCTGTTTGGTATGTTATTCTTTTTTTCCAGAAGGTACGATTTTATTTAACAAATTAGTTTGATGATAGAATCTGTCTCGATCAAAACTTTAAAAATCTGAGACATGCTTTTGTTACCAA
>PIVM01000235.1 GCA_003353945.1 Gammaproteobacteria bacterium | reverse complement strand
TAAAAGCAACATGTTGCCAATTATCAGTCGATACCGTGTTGACCGGTGCATCATAGCTCGCCACATTACCTCCAGTGCCTGCCGTTGCCAGCCTTATACGTAGGCGACCGTCACTCACGTACCCAAGGGAAAAAATATGTTCACCCACCTTTAAGCCTGTTGATTTGCTTATGACCCGATCATCACCCAAGATACGTGGATTTATCCATGCGGCCGCTGATATTGCGCCCCAGTTATCCGTATTGATATTGTCAGAAAACAAGAAATCGCCATTTCCATTAAGCTCCACAGCATTACCATTGCGACCGGTAACACTTTGCGGAGAGCCAAAAACCTCCAAATAGTTTGTGCCATCTGTGGAATCCAATACCGCCGTATCACCCATGTGATATGCATCGAAATTCCAAATAGCTGTCGGCGTACGCTCAATGATATTTGGATAGTCTGTGGTCGTATCGGTAGGCGTCGTATCGGTTGTATCTGTATCTGATGGCGCTTCAAGCGATACTGTCGCTGCCTGAGACATTGCACTGGTCAGGCCATAAATATCTACAGCAACAATGGAAAAATGGTAGATATCAGGAGGCAGCGCATTGATTGTATAACTCGTTGCAGCCGGATCATTGACTTTGATCACTTCGATCGCTCCGGTGCTCTCAGCCGTGTAATAGATTTCGTAGTAAGCCAGTAGCTCCGCCGAAAGCCCGCTGCCATCCTCACGTTGCGTTGGTGGTGTCCAGTTGACAACTGCATTTCGTAAATCGGGTGTGGAATCCACCACTGTATCGATTGGAGTCGTATCGATTGGAGTTGTATCAATTGGAGTCGTATCAATTGGAGTCGTATCGATTGGAGTCGTATCAATTGGAGTTGTATCGATTGGAGTTGTATCGATTGGAGTCGTATCGGTTGTGTCGGTAGGTGATGTCGCTTCAAGTGCGACAGCCACTGCTTGAGACATCGCACTGGTCAGGCCAAAAGCATCTACGGCAACAATGGAAAAATGGTAGATATCAGGAGGTAGTGCATTGATTGTGTAGCTCGTTGCAGCCGGATCACTGACTTTGATCACTTCGATCGCTCCGGTGCTCTCAGCCGTGTAATAGATTTCGTAGTAAGCCAACTGCTCTGCCGAAAGCTCACTGCCATCCTCGCGTTGTGTTGGTGGTGTCCATCCGACAACTGCATTTCGTAAATCGGGTGTGGAATCCACCACTGTATCAATTGGAGTCGTATCGGTTGGCGTTGTATCGATAGGAGTCGTATCGATTGGCGTTGTATCGATAGGAGTCGTATCGATTGGAGTTGTATCGATTGGGGTTGTATCGATTGGAGCTGTATCAATTGGAGCTGTATCGATTGGGGTTGTATCGATTGGAGCTGTATCAATTGGAGCTGTATCGGTTGGCGTTGTCGGTATTGTATCGGTTGGCGTTGTCGGTATTGTATCGGACGATGCGTCGGATAAAGTGTCGTCCCCACTAACCAAAGCCGCAACTTCCGTCGCATCCAATGCGCGTTGATAGAGCCTAACTTCCTCAATTTGACCATCCATGTAGCGATCACCTGTCAAATTGACATTGCCCACTGCGATTCCTTGACTCGAGGCTTTTACGCCGGTTCCCCCGTGCTTAAAAGAAGCCACTTCATTACCGTTGTGAAATAGCTTAAGTAAGCCAGTACTGGCATCCCAGCTAAAAGCAACATGTTGCCAATTATCAGTCGATACGGTGTTGACCGGTGCATCATAGCTCGCCACATTACCTCCAGTGCCTGCCGTTGCCAGCCTTATACGTAGGCGACCATCATTCACGTATCCAAGGGAAAAAATATGTTCACCCACCTTTAAGCCTACGGATTTGCATATAACCCGATCATCACCCAAGACGCGTGGATTTATCCATGCGGCCGCAAATATTGCACCCCAGTCATCCGTATTGATACCGTCAGAAAAAAAGAAGTCGCCATTCCCGTTAAGCTCAACGGCATTACCACTGAGGCCGGTAACACTTTGAGGAGATCCGAATACTTGTAGATTGCTTGAACCATCGACAGCATCTATTAATAGATCATCACCTGCCTTATAAGCATCAAAATCCCACAACGTTATTAGACTTGGGTCATAACTAATTAAATCAGCGGCCACTTCTGTTTCGGTGGCAGCATGACCGGTGTCCGTAGTTTCGCTCGGTGAAGCATCTTGAGCTTCCGATTCCTTCAGCCTTACTATTTCCGCTTCACTTGAAAGAGTCGTCTTACTCGCATGAGCCAATCCCGATAATCCCATTGTGCCAAAAGTGCAAAATGCCACTATAAAAGCGAGCTTTCGTAATCGGCTCTGCTTTCTTAACGCCTTGTCTATATCCCTAGAAGTTACATAGCCATACTCAATCAGTATCTGACCGAGTTTTTTGTCTTTCTCTCGCTCTTGAAGTTCGACTGCTTCCAGCAACTGTTCTGGCGTTATTATTTTTTTCTCAACAAGCAATTCACCAAGACGGTACTTGTTTTTTACGGATTCGAAAATCATATTACCAAATCCTTGCAACTCAAATGCTGCCAGTTGTAATGTAGCTTGTCGATCCTCTAAGATTAGATATTTCACGCTACCAAATCAATTGCGCGCTTAGAATTTGATCATATTGAATATATATCGTTCTACAATATGTGATTTCTAACAGTCAATTTGTCTGGCTACACCAAAAGTCAGTAAATTGATGATCATATGTATGCTAGTTAATTAACTATCTAGAAAACGTCCGTATTTACAAAAGATGATAAATCGCGTCAGATTATTAAAAGATAGATGAGACTCAGCTCAAGCTGAATATATTCATACCTTACGCTATATCATGTGCGCCTTGTTATAGTTATTAAATACAAGCTAAATGAGGGCGATCGCAGATAAAAGGTGTTAGGTAAAAAGCGACCAACTTAGTTATTCAAGAACACGCTCTTTGAGAGAACATCCAAAAAGATTTATTTTTGCTTATGTCGCAAATAGAGTCTGGAAACAGGAAAACGAAATACCTAGACGTCACCATGCCACCAATGCATAAAACCGATCCGATGGGAGGTGCATATGCTGATTGATAATATCCGTTATCGAACTATCATTTTCTTGTCCTTATCTTGCGCTTTCTTAATAAAGCCATAGGTCGGAATGGAAAACCAGGCCTTATCAATATCGATAAGAGTGGCGCCAATAAAGCAGGCATTAAGGCCTACAATGAAGCGAACAATAGGCGCATCGAAATCAGACAATGCAAATATCTGAACAACATTGTACGCAATGCACTCGCTACGCTCATGGGGCAAGCTTTTGAGCAGGATCACCGCTTCATTAAACGAAAGACAAAGTTGGTTCTGGGCTTTAAGAATTTCCAATCCGCACAGAAGACTTTGGCAGGCGTAGAGCTTGTACGCATGATCAAGAAAGGCCAACAACGAAAAGCACGAGGTAAAGTTCTGTCAGCTGCGGAACAGTTTTATGCATTGGTGGCATAGTCACGCCCAGAAATTCTGCCGCTTTGTTTTCATGCCTGATTTGCGACAGAACCAAAATCACAACATAGTTAAATTGTGTCTCGGTCTTCCAGGTGGGCGTTTGGAACCATGCTTTTATGAAGCACTCCAAATACCACCAGTTGCTCATTGTGAGCCATATAGTAAATGACATGGCTTACATAAGGAAAACTAAAAACGTCAGGTGAAATATCAGGTCTTTGTTTGCCAATTGTTGGGGTTTCAGACAATAACCGGATAGTTTGCCGTAACTTTAACAAATATTTTTTTGACTGCTCGATTCCCCACTGTTTAAGAGTGTAGCTTCGAATTTTGATGAGGTCAGATTGAGCATCCTCAGTAAAACGATAACTTGGCATACTAATCGTGCTGACCTGACTCTAACGCATCAAAAAATGATTCACCGGCTACAGTATTTCCATTGTTAATGTCACCTTTTGCTTTATCTGCCCTAGCTTGTAGCAAAGATAATTTTAATGATTCAATACTTTCATATTCATCAACAGATATAACAATAGCAACAGGCTTACCGTTTTTGTTTATCTGAACAGGTGCGCGTTGTGCCTTTAGTAACATATCGCCAAATTGAGTTTTTGCCTCATTTGCTGATAGTGCTTCCATTATATTAGCTCTCTGTATCGTTCGATTCGTTCATTATAGACGATTCGTGCAATTATAGCGAAAAAACCACGCTATCATAATGTTTACATTTTGATAGCCTAGTTTTTTACCTATCGAAGAGCATAAAAAAGCGGGGGGCACTCTCTGGTTTATCAACACATAATATTTAGTAACCGCTTGTATTGATTAGGAAATAATGACCAAATTAGGATTGAGCATGAATTATATTGAACAAAAGGCAACAAAAGCAGTATAGTTAAACTCCATGCTTAAAGTGATTACTAACTGGAATGGCACTTAATTAAGAGATGGCGATTTAGTTTTATGAGCTAATTCACTGCAAACAAAAGAGAAGATTGGCTGGAAAGGGTAAAATGTTTGGTGTGAAACAACCATCTACCACTT
>PIVM01000668.1 GCA_003353945.1 Gammaproteobacteria bacterium | reverse complement strand
TACAAAAAAGTTTAATGGAATAATGACAATAATAGAAAATAAGTTTAATATTAATTTTAAGTATCTTTTTGAATATTTAAAAGAAAAAATAAATTAGATTTCTTCTGTATCCCCATCATCGTTTTTCTTATTTGGAACGATAACAACTTTTAATATTTTATCAATTTCTTTCTGTTTTTCATCAAGTGAATCTATTTTTTTATCTAATTTAACCAATTCTTCACCTTCTTCAACGTCACTTTCTTTTATATCAATTTCTAATTCTGCGAATTCAATATTATTCATATCGTGTTCACAGAAACAGTCCTTATCATTCACGACTTTTTCATTAATATATTTAATATGTCTTTGGACCATTCCATTATATCTTCTCTGTATTTTCTTTTTATATTGAGAAGCTAATAATTCTTTCTTTTTATTTTTTAAAATCCGGATTTCTTTCATATTAATATGAACATATTTTGGTACATTAATTTGTATAACTTTGTGAATAACACCATTAATGAAAGTCCAAACAATTAAGAGTATAAACGATAACTCTTGACTGTATATTCCATAATATACGAATGGTTCCCCATGAAAATATACAAAAGTTAAAAATGAAATAATATGTAAAATAGCACTAATCATACCGAGGTATTTATGTTTAGGAAAATGTAAGCAATAACTAATATGTTTCTTTGCGTAACAATGCTTACAATCACAAGTATAAATTGCATTATAGTACCATTTATTTTTTTGTGAAATAACTAAGTATTGATATAACCCTATTGCAAAGCACATAATAATAACAGTAATACTTAATCCGAAAAATACATAATCTTCATTATCCTCACCTAAAACGTGTGAAATAGTAACATATAAAATATCAGCACCCATTGGAATATCTTTTCTAATATCTTTAAGCATATCATCAGTATTTGCGATTTGTTCATCAGCTTTTCCAACAGCTACTTTATTTGCAGGTTGATGTTCCGCCATTATATATTTAATATGGATTTAAAATAATCTATACTTATAATATAAATAATGAAAGAATCAACAATCTTCTTTTTAGTATTCGCAGGAATTATCTTCTTTTTAGTATTCGCAGCAATTATATTCGTAATCGTTTATAAAA
>PIVM01000667.1 GCA_003353945.1 Gammaproteobacteria bacterium | reverse complement strand
TATACCAGAGAGGTGGTAAAAACTACTCTGTTGGATTGCTGACTTCAATTGTGCCCTTACCCAAGCTGACTGTTGCAGCTCACGACAAACCCTTTTCTTTAGGCACAGAACGCCGCGATCTTGGGGGATTTTAAGGTTTGGCAGTCTTTTTTGCCAAACCTTAAAATTTTCCCAAGCATTGCCTTGTTAAATTTTAGACCTCAACTTTATAACCCAACTTTAATTCATCTCCGGGTAACCCACGGATACCCCAATTCTGTTTTAGAGTTTCAAATATTGTAATTTCAACATCTTGAGCTGAAATTTTACACTGAGCTTCAATATTTGAATATAGCTCACGAATAAGCGATTTTTTAGCTTCAGTGCTGCGCCCTTCAAACATAGATATTTCTATGATGATGTAGTTTTCCGAACGGTCTTCTGGATAAACAAAGTCATCATTACCTAGAGCTATAAATCGGTGGAATTTCTTCTCTGGCGGATATTCAAGAGCTGACATAACTGCGTCGTGAATAGCACGAGAAATTGATTCCCTTTTAGTTTCTAAGCTTGATTTCAAACCGTATATTTTTACTTGTCCCATACCTTACTCATTAGAATTTAACGCGCACCTCAGCGGCCGCAGGTCCGCTGGAGGTTTTTGTTATGAGAGATAGATTTTCTTTGAAATGCGAAAAGCACCTTGCTTGATTGACGCATTGAATTGTTCAAAACCTAACTCCCTTTATGCTCAAAACCGTTTATTACGCTCGATGCTTGCTAAGAACGAACGAGCACCGAACTTGCTACTGGTTCACCCGAAACCAGATTCTACCCGTTTGGCACACGATTGCTAACTGGCAATTTGCTTGCCTTTTGTGCTTTAAATAAACACCTATGGTGTTCGTGCTATACCATAGCGGTTAAAGAAACTGCCTTGGTTAACTTGCTTGCTTTCAAGCTTCTTTGCTCTGAGCTTTCCGCTAGCAAAACTCGACCAACTTTTTTAATAAAACAGCTCATAACGCCGGGTTCTTTTGCTGCCTTAAGTGGAGGCCGAAGGCCGGAGCTTAAGGCAGTCAAAAGCAACCCCTTGTTCTGTGATAACAGCTTGAACGAACACACTATTAGCTATTTTGTT
>PIVM01000234.1 GCA_003353945.1 Gammaproteobacteria bacterium | reverse complement strand
ACCGAAGCCCTTAGTTTTATGGTTGTATAAAAGGACTATCCTATTAGCTCCACCAACCGCTATATGTTGTGCTTAGCATTTTCTGATAATTGTGCCATTCAGTGTCGGCAAATCTCGATTTGCTGACATTGCCTAATAGTTGATCTGCCTAGTTGGGAATACCCGCAATTCACCCATTTCTGTCGCTAGTGGTTTATTGCTCTCGGCGTAAGATTGAAGCTAAAGCAGCCACTCAAAGCACAATGATGGAGGTAATCAACGGCTACACGCGGCTGTGTACAATTTGTTTAACCTTGGGCGTCACTTGATTTCAGCTAAGCACTATCGGTGGCTTAGACTGAGGGGCCTTTGTGTCTTGGGTGATTTATGAGCTGGATTTTCACGAAGTTGGGCTAACGAAACAGGAGTATCCATATATGCCATTCTCATACAGACAAACTCACAAAGCATTTCGAATGAATATAGCAAGTACACTCGGCATTTAGGTCCATTCCCTTGAATACTACCCGCAAACCGTCTATCCATATCTAAAGGGAAATATTTTCGAAGAGTAAAGCTCCAATCCAACGGTATGGTTCACTGGTTCGATAATAATTCATGGATTGGATGACCCACGGACGTTGGCCGACGTTGATCTTTTTTGCATGCAAAAAATAGCAACAGAAGAGAACACGGAGAGACATATTGCCTCCCTTGACACAGCTCTGTGCATTATCGTCTCAGCTGTGAAGGCTCCCAATTCAGTTTCGCCCCAATAAACAGCTTGCGAGAGAAACGAAAATGATGCCAATTTCCAGAATCAATTTCACTAAATCAAGTATGTGCCTTTTGACGCTTCCTATTTTCGCATTCACCTCTCTGCCGCTTTATGCACAAGAGGATTTAGACTCGTTATTCGCTCTGCCATTGGAAGATCTTTTAAACATTAGAATTACGACATCGACGAAAACGTTGCAAAGAGAATCTGAAGCACCATCAATTATCACAGTAATAACATCTGCCCAGATAAAGTCTATGGGAGCCAGGGGCATCAAAGACATACTGAAAACGGTACCAGGTTTCGACGTTATCAGAAATCCTTTGTATGGTAATCAACAAACAGTGGCCGTCAGAGGTTTGTTTAACGCTGAATCGTCCAACGCAAAAATTAAAGTGATGGTAAATGGAAAATCTATCAGAGACGGAGAAAATGTCATTGGATATGGTTTTGATTCAATACCCATACAAGGTATCCGACAGATCGAAATCATCAGAGGGCCTGGTTCTGCGCTATACGGTACAGACGCATATCTTGGCATCATAAATATTGTCACCAAAGACGGTTCAAAAATTGATAATAACTCAATGATAATAACCGGGGCAACATCATATGGTTCCTTTGACACTTCGCTCAATTACATTGATTTTAAATACAAAAATGATCGTTTTAGTACGTTTTTGTTTGCAGAATATAATACGACAAACGGCCATACCAAAACCGTTGAGTCTGATTCTTCTTTACAGGAATTTCAGGGAATTGCTGAGCAAATCGACTACCCGTTCCAAGTTAGTTCCGCACCTGGAGATAGCAATAACAATCACGAATATACGAACTTGTATGCCAATGTACAATTTGGCGATCTTTCATTTCAAGGCATGTATTCACATCTTGTATATGCTAGCTACATCAGTCCTCTGCGTAATGTCATCTACGATTATAATGACGGACACATGGATATGGGATTCGTAGAACTGGAATACAAAAAACAAATAACGGACAAAGCGAAGATCACACTCAAAACCGGCGTTGGTTTTTCTGAAAACAACGACAAAATAAACGCTTATAGCCGCGAGACCGTCAGTTTCCTAAACTCCATTGACACCAGTGTCTACGGTTATGAATTTAACCATCCTGAAGGTGAGTCTGTAAAAGTTATTTTTGGTCAGAAGGATATGCAATCTGGCGCAGAAATTGTAATGGACTATAAACCAAAAACATGGCTCAGCACAGTAACTGGCGTATTTTATGAACACATCAAATCATCCGATATAGAATACAAGTCAAATACACAGATATTTACTGCAGCAGACCCAGCGATCATTGATGGTAACGCTTATTTTCCCAATCAATATTTAGGCGGCATAAAGGATGTAAGCGATTCTTATCCCTATATGCTGGAAAAATCGAGAGATATCTTCGCTGTTTATGAACAGGTAACTATGGACATAAAGGGCTTGTTAAACATACAAACAATGAATAGCTTTTCCTTTACGACCGGAGTAAGACTGGATGACTACAGTGATTTTGGCAGAATTGTCAATCCCAGAGCAGGAATAGTATGCGCGCCCAAACAAAACCTATTTTTTAAGGCTCTATACGGTACTGCTTTTCGAGCACCCACTCTCAATGAGATGTATACCCAGAACAATCCAGCACATTTGAGCAATCCAAATCTTGATCCCGAAAAAATAAGCACAACCGAATTATTGGTTGGCTATTATCCCACACCCAAAGTACTGTCGAAATTGACCGGGTTCTATATTCAGGCAAAGGACTTGATACAGGAAGATACAACACAGGAAATACCAATAATCGATAATATTGGTAAACAAAATTCAACTGGTGTTGAAGGTGAAATTCAAATCATTCTCGACAAGAATAAAACAGCATTTTTTAACATAACTTACCAGGATGTCAAAAACAGCTCCAACGAAACCATAATCTCGGCCAATGGGCAACCATACACTCAGAAGGATTACACGCCTGGAGGTGTCCCATCCTTCATCGCCAATATCGGTGGTAATTATGATTTTGCAGAGTATGTTAATGCCAATTTTTCAATTCATTTTATTGCGAAAAGAAAAAGATCGAAGGAAAATATTTTTGATGAGCAAAGTCGTCTTGTCAGATTTGACCAAAGAGAACCCATTGGCAGCAGTATGATATTGAATGCCTCTTTTATATTTGATATCGGTTATTTGATTCCAAGTGTTAGAGGAGTGAAAATTCAAGCGAGTGGTTACAACCTACTGAATAAAGACACCGTCGATCCTGATTTTAGTGGTAGTGTTAAAAATGATCTGCCAGTGGCGGGAAAGAACTATTTGTTAACTGTTTCCTATGAAATCTAAGTAATGGGTGTCGTATCGAAGTTTGAATATGGGAAATGGATCTCAACCTTTGAGGGGCATCAGATTAAAACAAAAGCAAACAGTATCGCCCACTACGCGGGCTAGACATCGCTTCGCCCGGCCGCTGTTGCTGGCGTTGCTTCAGCAGAATATTTACAAATTGGGTGCCAAATTAAACGGGGCAAGGAATGACTATGGATGAAGAAATTATACTGCCAGTTATAGCATTGGTTTCATGGTCCATGATTATGTGGGTGTGGATGTACGCAACCCGGATACCAGCGATAAGTGCTGCAAAGATGAAATTTGATCCAGATGCGGCTCGTGGTCAGCAAATGTCAACACTTCCTCCAAATGTGTGTTGGAAAGCTGACAACTATACGCATCTAATGGAGCAGCCAACTGTATTTTATGCTTTGGCAATATCACTGGCAGTGATTGGCGAGGGTGGCGGCGTAAATTTGTACCTTGCATGGGCATATGTGGTGCTGAGAGTTGTTCATAGTTCTGTCCAGGCAACAGTTAATATAATTGAGCTCAGATTTCTTCTGTTTGCTCTATCCAATGTGCCTCTGTTCGCTCTAACCTTTAATGCAGCTAAAACATTATTAAGTTAGGTCGTAGGCATAATAACTAAATGAACCGCACAACGTGTCAGTTCAAAAATGCGTTAGACAAAAAGGTGCATCAGGTTAGGATGAACAACCAACAGAATTGTCAGTGCTCATGCGGGGTAGCTCAGTATAATGTTCATGGTGAACCTATGCTTCGTGGGTTCTGCCATTGCACTATTTGCCAGGAATTTAATCAGGCTTCATATGCGGATATGACAATTTTTCGTGCAAAAGATGTCATTATGCCCAAGGAGGGTACAGTGGAGTTCGCAACCTACCGCTCACCTCCTGCGGTACAAAGAGGTAAGTGCAAAACCTGTGGGAATCCAGCTGTAGAGTTTGTACGAATTCCATCCTTACCCAAGATAATCATAGTTCCTAGCAAAAACATCCTGGATAAGGCCTTTATTCCAGAGCCTTCTTTACACATGTTTTACAACAGCCGTGTAGCAGATGTGGATGACAATTTGCCGAAATACAGTGGGTATTGGAGCAGCCAGGTAGCTTTTGTGCATAGACTTATTGCATCACTACTTCGTGGAAGGGTGAGTGCCTAACAGGCGTTGTACTGACCGTCCGCTTTTTTGAGTGTGGTAAGATGTTTTCATTTCCATCAACCGGCCGTTCTGTAGCAAAACCGGCACACCAATAAACTAATTTTCCCCTAGTTAAGTAAATCCTCAGTGGCCGCTTTCTCTGAATTGGGTTAGTTAGAGAGAGTCTGAAACCAGTTCAATCGGATAAAAAATCTTTTTACCAGATCATATTGCTCGGTGAATTCGACTCTCAATGTACACTCTCGGTCACGGCCCAACAGTAGACATGCCCGGTC
>PIVM01000666.1 GCA_003353945.1 Gammaproteobacteria bacterium | reverse complement strand
TTTCCCGAGACATAAAACAAGTGACATCTCCGTTACTGACCAGGTAGCAATCTTCGGCAGTTTCCAGTGCAGATCCCAATTCGATTTCGTCCTCGATCAACTCGGACGAGATGCCCACGCTCCAGTGTAATACAACCAATAGGGATACAGCAACAATATACGAGATGATGGTCCTGCCTTGCAATGTTTTCATTTTACATTTTTCCTTGAATTCGGTTTTCATTTTCGTTTCTTCTTCTTAATTTGTTTTCCGCTTCCTGCCCATGCTGGCTTGGCGGTCTGTTACTTATAGTATAGCCACTGAAAATTAAATAAAGATTAGTTGAACATTAAAAATTTTCAATGCAGGGTTTAATAATTATAAAAGGAAAATAAAAGGCACCTTACGTCCTTACTTCTATGTTATTCAAAATCTCTAATGTCGTCTGTATTCACCCAGATTTTCATCGGAGGGTGATTAAAATTCCCGCCGTTGTCTGCCTTACTGCTAAACCAGATTTCCCCTACTTCACCACCGTCTTTAAATGTAGGCGCACTTACCACACCAAAGCTATAGACAAACTTATAGTCAGTGCCCGCTCTATTCAAAAATGTTGCCATGCAACTGCTCGGCATTGCTATTGAATCTCCACAAATGAAAGTTTCAGCAAAGCCAAAAATATATTTAGTATCATACACTGCTAGTACCTTACCACAGTTACCCAACGCTACTGCGACTCCGTATTGATCAACGGTTATCAGGCCGGACTCAACAGACCAGGTGGTAGCGAAGTCTCTCGTTATATCCCGCCTTGATCCACTTGGAAGTACAAATTCGAGCTTGAGTTGTCTATTCTCTCCCACCTTTCCTGGTGCACCCCCAAGCCTTGTCATAACAGGTGGGCTCACTGGAAACTTCATGAGATGACCAGGGTAGATGATATAGCCTGCCTTGTTATCAGCAGCGAGATTGTAAAGGGGAGCATTTTGCGCCCAGTCTCCATCTGGACCGATATAGCTTCCACCACCGCCACCGCCACCGTCCGTCGTCCAGAAGACAACCTTACCACCTCCACCGCCTGAGTAGCCACCGCCACCGCCACCGCCACCGGCGCCACGGCCAACACCACCGATACCTACGCC
>PIVM01000233.1 GCA_003353945.1 Gammaproteobacteria bacterium | reverse complement strand
TGTCCGAGATATTTTTGACCGCTTATATCATCGGTTAGCCTACGAGTAGTATCGCAAAATATTCCATGAAATTTTTCAGCAAGGGAGACGAATTTTTGGCAGTCTCTGGTTTCGCGCTGAGCCAACAAAAAACAACGCTTATAATTTAATCAAAAAAGGCGTGCAAATTGCCAAAGGATACTATACGTTAACTGGCCTGTTTGAAATTTCCTTAATAAATTTCAAAAAATTAAAGGTAATATTTTTCGGATTCAAAACTCGGATTCAGGTAATATATTGTCCTTGAAGGTCTGCTCTCGCTTGTGCAGCGGGCTGTCAAGTCAGTAAGGCTAGGGGCTCTTATGTGCCAGGAGCAGACGAAAAGGAGAACTAACCTGTCTGTAAAACCCTGATCAGATTATGTCTGCAACACTCAGATAACAGTCGTTGAAAACCCTATCAGGTGTAGAATCCTAGTTCAGTGAAACACTGATAAAGTTATAGCAGAACTCCCTTCTAACTTAATGATTCTGGTATTTTCTAATCTAGCTACCATCTACAAAATATTAGTATTTCACTCGAACAATCATTGCCATGCTTGCACTGAGCAGGGCTAATGTCCAAACAATCACGGCTCCGCTAGGCATATCAAACAGAGCGGAAACAACTAGCCCACAAGCATAGCTCAAAATTCCTACTGTTAATGCCAGAGCATAAGCTCGATTCCACTTTTGTATTTTAATCGTTGCTAATGCGGGTAGAATTAAACTAGCAAATACCAGATACACACCAACCAGCTGAACAGAAACGGTAACAGAAACGGCAAAGATCAGATAGAAACTACTGCTTTGAAATAATATAGGTTTGAAAAATAACAGGCACAAAACGGCTATAGCAATGCCAGCTGGTAACATTAGCTGCCGCCATTCAACCCAGAGAATTTGCCCAACCAATAGTTCCTTAAGATGCTCCCCTCCCTGAGGGTTGTCTGCTAAAAGTAATAGACCGGCTGAAGCGGCCAGAACAAAGGTTACGCCAATCACTGCTTCCTGGTAATGACCAAAAAAGCGCTCACAGCCGCTCAGTATTGCCGCTCCGACTAAGGCACTGCTAACGGCCACACATTGTACTTCCCAGCCATGCGCTTCGAACCCCAAGTAACTGGCGAGGATAACGCCCAAGCCAGCTATCTGAGCAATTGCAAGATCAATAAAGATAATGCCTCGCTTAATGACTTCTCGGCCAAGTGCAACATGTGTCGCCAAAACCAATATACCTGCGACAAAGGCGGGCCCCAGGATAGTTAGATCAAGGCCGTCAATATTCATGACAGCGCCGCCAACAAATTGTTCAGAATTTCCTGATACCAGTGCATAATGGCATTGTCTTTTTGCCAGTTGTTCACTGAGTAAGGCAAAGCAACCTTGGGGACTCCGCTTTTCTTGGTCAACCAGTTGCTAGCGCGATCATCTTGATATGAAGCGTAGATAATCATATCAGCAGGATTTGTTTTGAGCTGTGTTAGCAGACTAGAAAGATGTCCACTGCTGGGGGGGACTCCAGGCTTGGGTTCCAGGGTAGCTACCTTTTTTAATTTTAACCATTGCGCCAGGTAAAGCCAGCTATCGTGATGGACAACAATGTGCTTGCCGTTTAAACGTTCAATCTCTACTTGCCACTGTTTTAGTGATGTTGTTAGTTGCTCGCTAAACAATTGATATCGACGGTGGTAATGCTTTGTGTTTTCGGGGTCGATGGTACCGAGCTTCTCGCTCAAAGCTTTTGCAACCGTTAGCATATGATGGGGATTGGTATGAATGTGGGGGTTGCCGGAGGCATGAACATCGCCTTCACTACGATCGACTGTTTTACGCTGATCTAATAATTCGACATAGCTTGTAGCCATAAAGTAACCTGAGCTACCTGGCTGAATCTTTTTGTTACCGCTTTTCCTAAGTAATACTGGCAGCCAGCCGATTTCAAGTTCTGAGCCGGAGCAGATCAAAAGATCTGCTCGACGGGTTTTCGCAATCAGACTGGGGCGTGCCTGTACGTGATGGGGGTCCTGTAGCGCGGTAGTCGCACTATGTACACTAACCTGTTTTCCTCCAATAGTTACAGCCAAAGCTGCCCACTCTGCTTCACAGGCAAGCACATTAACTTGGGCCAATACTTGTTGGCTCAACATCAATAGTAACGTTAAACAAAAACGGATAATCATTTTCATCTTTTGCTCCTCTATGCAGCGTTAAAAGGTATGGGAACCATGACTTCCAAGGCTAAAGGTATACTGCAAATAGATTTGATCATCTTCATTTTCGTATGATTTATCACGATTGTATTGAAGCCGGATACGACTAAATTCACTGGGAATCCACTCCAACATAACACTGGTGCGTTTAGGCGTGCCCCCCTCATCTAACAAACCTGCTTCTTCGAGGATCTCTTCGTCATCTCCACTGTTATCACTTTCTATCCGGTCATAACGCAAACCCGCTCGCCACTGCGGCATAAACTGATAGATAGCCTGCAGGTAATAGCCTTTCTGGTCACCATCAAAGCTGCTTTGCTCCAGTGGATCGCTGCCCAACATCGACACTATTCCGTCTTCGTCGCGTTGGAAATATTCTCCCTGGAGTTTGAAGTTGCGGTTTTTATAGTTGCCATTTGGTGCCCATTTGTAGATTAAATTTAGTCCGATAACATCGTTATCCCCCGTGAAGCTTGGCGTCTCTATCATGCCTTCTTCCGCGTCTCCTTCCTCATGCCCGTGGCCATGACCGCCAGATTCTCGGTCTTTAACGTCGGCATAAAAATAGCTGATGCCGGACTGCCAACTGTGGCTGACGCCGATATCACCACCAATATTGACAAAAGCAACCTTGGAGCCTGCTCCAGAATGCTCCCCAGAAGCAGGGAAACGGCTGCCACTAAAGAGTTCTGCGCCTAACTCCAGATACAGATCAGTTGGTGCTACCCAACTGAGACGAATGCCATCATCAAGGTATTTGTTACCAAAAATTCCTGCGTAAACTAAGGGGGCATCAGTAAAGTCCCAAGCATGTTTGTGTTGCAGATTCAGATAACCGAGGCCAGAAAAAAAGCGACCACCTCGGACGGTAAAACCCTGCCCCAGACCTACTGTTTCAAAAAAAGCTTCTTCGATCTCTGTTTCCACTTCGCCATCATGTTCAGCGAAAGCAAGATTGAACTGACCAAAGAATTTGTCATCGATATTGGCGCTGAGTGTTAACTCGGAATGTCCAAGTGTGAAGCCCTCTTCAGGCAACCCGGCTTCGCCACCTAACGTAAAACCGGGTAGCTCGTAGTCAGCAGGTTCATTGTTGTAGCTCGCATATTGACCATCAAGGATAAGGCTGATTTGAGGATTGAAAGCACCAGCCTTGTCTTGTGAGTGAGCAGGTAGAGTAAGGGTGCTGGTAATCAGCAAAAAAGTGCACAGGGATGAACGTTTCATATTTCACTCTCTATTTAACTAGATGAGCACTGCGCTACGGCCTGAGTGCGGTGCTCCAGATTATTTGGTAAGTTTCGGTCTAGGAGAGTGAGTAAAGGGGGGGAGCACGGCTTTGGTAGCGTTGAAAGTGAATTGGGAAGACTTGATCGTCATAATGGTCTGCTGACAGGGAATTAGCGCATTGAACAATAACGCCAGCGGCTGTTATGACGACAGCTTCTGAGTTTTCCAGCGAGGCCAGAGTGTCGCAATAGGCGACTCTATCGTGATAGAGGTGGTCAATTGAATGCTTTGTGGCTGCTAGTTGCCCTACCGTAAGGCATAGTAAGAGCAATGCGATGAAAGCTCGAATTTTTAGCAGGGGTAAATGTGGCATTCGTTTAATAGAATATCAGGAATAATAGAACTATGAAGGATATGCCATGACACATTTAATTTGCAAGTTAATCATAATGATTTACGCCTAGTGGTAATTTGTTATTTCTGGAAGGAAGGTATATGGGTTTGTTTTGAGTGATTTACGGATTTAAGAGACAGTTGTGTTTGGACTGCTCCTCTTAGAAAGCTGCTCTAAATATTTTACGAAGAATCCAGTTCCAAGGATTTTGATTTGGACGGCTTTGGGCACTGACTTGCTGTTTCTGTCTGATTAGAGAGTATCTGTTATGGGGCGAAAACCGGACATTCCTGACAGGTCATATCAACCATTAGACTAGGTCTTCAATTCGAGATTTGCGGGCGACTATTAATCAGCTTTTTTACCTTTCTCAATGCCTGCCGTGTCCCGGTCAACAATTTTACGGACAGCAATCCTGAGTTACCTAGTCGGAATAGGTGGGCGACCGCTATTGCGAAGCCGAGCCGAATTCGAGGATTAACCCTAGGGGCCGCATTCTTCTAATAGTTTGCGCTCGAGGCAACGTAAACCAAGTCCTGCTGATATGAAAATGAATTTATCCTACCTTTCCGGTTGGAAATGTAGACGCTCTTCGCACACTTATCTCGAATTGCCGACATTACCCAATACTTGATTAAATCTGTCTGCAATACTTCAAAAATTAACAAGCCAGTCAGACCAGGAATTTACACTGCATGTAAGAATCTTTGCA
>PIVM01000665.1 GCA_003353945.1 Gammaproteobacteria bacterium | reverse complement strand
GGAAATGCTATTTGATCACCGACTCCGGGCATCGGTGTTAACCATGGGTTATTTGGATTTTGGGAAGGGTCATACCCAATAATATTAAAACCTTGACCAGGATCAGGCCCGACAATTACAGGTCTATTCTCTTGATATACATCGACTGGAATTTGGACACCAACAGCGGGATTAACTGCTATAATAGGCGGTGCTGGCCCTGCTGGCCCTGCTGGCCCTGCTGGCCCGGCCACCACTGCTGGCCCTGGTGTTGGACTTCTATAATAATAATTTAGTATTCCACCAACGGCCAAAGTTGAGACAGCAGCCGCCAACCTCCCCTCTCCAGTGCTGTTCGCAATCGCACCAACAATCGTCTGAGCCGCAGCACTTGCACCAACCCCCAGCAATGATCCTAAAATTGACAAATCTGGCGCTGATAAACCCCCAACTGTGCGCGCAATTTCACTTACACCCACCCCTGCTATACCACCTGACAAAAGTAATCCACTAATCACTGATGCGGCCGTTTGTAATCTTGGCGAAATGATCGAAGATGAAATCGGTTGCTGGGCTACGGGCTGTGCTGGTTGGGCTACGGGCTGTGCTGGCTGTGCTGGTTGGGCTGCGGGCTGGGCTGGCTGTGCTGCTGGTTGAACCGCTGCTGGTTGTGGTGCCGTTAATGAAATATTTTGCATCTCAGTTTTAATTTGTTCTTCAACAACCGACATGATTCGTTTTTCTTCGGTCGTCAACTCTCTGATCGTTTTTGCAATCATGATTTTTTTGTATGCAGTAATAGCAACCACCCACTGCTGATAATCAGCGGCTTGCGTTTCCTTTTTGTATTGTAAAATGATATCTGCCATTTGCATGGGCGAAACTCCTGGCATTTGTTCATTTATTACACCTTCTTCTTCAAATTGTAATTCTGCAAAATTAGGAATAATGATCGGCTCGGGCACAACGATATCGGATTGTTGTAATGCCGCATACTCTAAATTTGAGGGTACGGAGGGCGATGTGACCGTTAGTCCTTGAGCGCTAATCCAGCCATACATAGAATTAGCCAAATTAACAGGACGCGTTCCAAGATTGTTTGGATTTGGTACATTGATATTCGACCTTTGTAATTCCGCATATTCAAC
>PIVM01000232.1 GCA_003353945.1 Gammaproteobacteria bacterium | reverse complement strand
CGAATATCAGAGTGATCTACCGTCGTTTATTGCTTCTCGTACTTTGTCCCAAGGGTTTGAAAAACCACCGGATAAAATCAATTTGGTGCCAACGATTGACAGGTCAATACATATCAGGGTCTCGGAAATAATCTGAGTGAAACAGCAGAAAATGCAGCAACCTGTTCAGGTTGCATTAACAGAGCACAAATGGGAACCTACATCTGGCTGGACAAAACATGCCTGCTGGATTGAAGAGCAGAGATATACTATTCACAAGCAGAACCGAAAGTTCACCTCACTTTCTGAATACAAAAATGGACGGATAGGGTAGGTGAGAAGTTGAACTTAGCTGATGGAAATTCAAATAATTTGTCACCTAAGCGAGGAAACAGTGCAATGAAATTAGGAATGAATTTGCCCATTATGGTACCTGGTCTTACTCGTGATCATATTCTTGATTGGTGTCGCCGCATTGATGCCGGTCCGTACTCAAGCCTGGGTATTGGTGAGCGGATTAACTTCCCCAACCCGGAGGCCATTGTCACCATGTCGGCTGCTGCTGTGGTAACTGAGCGTGTGGAACTCATCTTCTCGGTACTTGCTTTACCGATTCACCGTCCGGTGGTGTTAGCGAAACAGATTGCCACCTTGGATGTACTTTCCGAAGGGCGGATAACGGTAGGTGTTGGTGTTGGTGGAAGAGAGGAGGATTATAGTGCGGCCGGGGCAGACTTTAATATTAAACGTTTTAGTCGTATGGAAGGGCACGTAAAGACGATGCGCCAGGTATGGGCTGGTGAAATGGTAGTTGAAGGCGCGCTGCGACCAGTTGAACCCTACCCTTTGCAAACCGGTGGGCCTTCAATATTGGCAGGTGCTATTTTCCCAAAATCAATCGAACGTGCAGCCAAGTGGTCTGATGGGCTGACCGATTTTAGTTTTGGACCTTCGCTACAGGAGATTGAAGAAAAACTGAACCTAGCGCGAGCTTCATGGCTGGATGCTGGGCGTAGTCAACCACCGCGGTTTATCGCCAGCTTCTGGTATGCGTTGGGTGATAATGCGAGAAATCAGCTGGATAATTATCTGAATCGCTATTTCAATTTTCTGGGCCGGGAACTCGCTGAGATGATTATTCCGACAGTAGTAACTACTTCGGCCAAACAACTGTGCGAGATCAAACAGGGATTAATTGATATGGGCGTTGATGAGATGATTGTGACCCCAACAACGTCTGACCCTGATGATGTCGATCGTATTGCAGATATTTTGGGTTGAGGCTTAAATTGCTGCGAATAGATTGTTCAATTTAGTATGAGAGAACTTTTAAAGGAAGAAATCTTGGGAGCTTGCTCCCGAGTCAACCGTCCGCTATCGAGTTACTACTACACCGAGTGCAATAATCCGCGAACGTCGGAAATGGGCGAATTGTTATCGTTGCCGATAATGTTGTGCAAATATCAGACTGTGCCAGCAATTCGAGATAAGTGTGCGTTGAGCAAACATATTCCGACCATCATGGTAGGATAATTTCATTTTCACATCAGTATGACCTGATCATCGCCTACCACGAACTCACACTTCTTAGAGATAGCAGAAGCTGAGGTTTTGCTTATCGCTAGGAATTTGATTTTTCCATGTACCTGCTTATGTTACTGAGCAGACGATTGACAAAACGATAGTTCCTATCACACGTCACTAAAAAGCAGTCGTTCAAACTCTATTACATTTTTGCCCAATTGATCAAAATAAACTCGTTACGACCCTTTTTAATCCTTTTAATCCGACCCATTTTTAATCCAGTAGATGTTTTGCCATGAGCAAATTCAACTTTTCATAAAGTGGCATGCAGAGCTGTTTGAGAAATCTTTTTATTCTTTCGTCAAAGCCAATCACCACCAGTCCCTTTCGTTTAATCATGGCACTAACAGAGAGTTGTGCTACCCGTTCGGGAGAGGTGCCAACATATTTTGGTACATTGGTAGCTTGTTCTTCACATTTTTTATCTCGGAAATCGATATTTTTCGTCATTTGAGTATGAACAAAACCAGGGCATATAGTAGTCACTGAGATATTTTCACGATACACCTCTGCACGCAGTGCTTCTGCAAAGGCGGCAATGCCAGCCTTAGTCATACCGTAACCAGCCGCGCCAGGTGGTGTCGTTACCGCTGAAGCGGAACAAGTAAAGGCGATATAACCACCGCCATTTTCAATCATGTGTGGCAGCAGTAGATGAGTGAGCTTCATAGGGGCGTTCAGGTTAACGCACTGCATGCGTTCAAAATCTTCCCAGTGCAGGTTTTTCACCGGCCCCATCGCCATTATTCCGGCGTTGTTATACAGGATATCAATCTTGCTGGAAGCCTGTTTGGCAAACTGTAGCGCCTCTATGGCAGTGCGTTCAACATCGTTGATGTCGAGAAAGTTGCTAACAACGCAACCGAGAACGCTTTGCTCAAGATCATATAGCCGAATGGTTTCCTCCAGCCCAGACCGATTAATATCAGTCAATATTAATCGGGCGCCCTGTTTGGCTAACTCAGCAGCAAGGCAACGACCAATTCCGGATCCGGCACCGGTAAGTAGAGCGATTTTATTGGCAAGTTTCATAGGCTTCAAGATTCTCTAAAGGGAGTAACGTATTAATAGGGTATTATCCCTAAAGCAGGATAGGATAACGACAAGCATGGATTTCTATTGTTTTTCTAATCTAGATAGCTGAAAAGAATATAGAACGTGATTAGTATCGTATACTTTTTGAAAAGATAAAATATGACGGGGAGTATCAATTATGGAACAACATAGTTATCGACTGAAAGGTCAATAATCATGCAGTGCGCATTGAGTTATGCAACGTTAGGATAAAGTCAAAAATTTGCTTTGACCATTGATAATACTCTCAGCACACGAAATAATATCCAGTGAATCGTTAATGGAGCTTACAATGTCAAACCAGACTTTCAAGGCCATCGCACTTATTAAGCGAAAACCCGGCACAAGCCGTGACGACTTCGCCAAACACTATGAGACTGTTCATGTGCCACTAGCCCTGGAAACATTCAAATTCAGTGGCTATATACGCAATCACATTATCCAGGCTGAACCAAACAATGAACCAGGGTTTGATGTCTTCAGTATGTTCTGGAATAGGGATATGGATGAACTGGTCGCCAACTACGAGCGCTTTAGCAGCTCGCAGGGCGATGCAATCCGTGCTGATGAACTCACCTTTATGGAACCGCCCAAGAACCGCAGTTTTATGGTCAGCGAACAATGTGATGACGCTGAACCCTGGAGTGCTGGTTTTTGCAACGAATTGGAAAACTGTCAAAAACTAATAACTTTGGTAAGAAGTGATTCCAAGAGCGGCCAGAACTATGCCCATGTCGAACAGAATTTGGAGACTTTGCTGCAGGATACTGCTCAGGTAAGGCGTTACGTGCATAACAAAGTACTGCCAGAAAGCGAGGACACACCGCCAGAATTTTCATATATTACAGAAATCTGGATCAAAGACACAAATGATGCGGCGACACAAGAAGCAACTAATCTGATGCTGGAAAAATTAAAGGCAGAGCCCTTGGTTGAAACGATTGCGCGAGTTAATCCCCATCAGACCGTGTGTAAATGAGCAGACAGTAAAATAACTATGCAGGAATAACAACGCAGGAATCAGGTATGACAGATCATATCATTGCGACCGCAGAGCAACACGACCACGAACGTCAGGCGCTGACCCTGACTCAGCACCCCATTGTGAAAGCCGCCTATGAGGAAGTCCGCAAAAGCTGGTTGGAAGCGGAAAATCCAGGCCCTGAAATGCTTGGCTGTTTTGAAGAAGCTTTCAAGGAAGTCATGTTCTCAGCAGCGGTCTGGTCCCTTAACCAAGACCCTTTCAGACCGAAAGTGATTTGCATTACCCGGCTTGCTCACTGTCTTGGTGACCTGCAGATTCCTGGTTCACGCTGGGGTATCGATAATCCCGACTCGATCTATCGCGTTATTCCAATTTCAGGTGGCGAGCGTTACCTGATTCGGGGGCGGGTGGCCGAACGGCGCATGACAGAGAATTATTTTACGCTTTGGGACGAGAACATGAATACTGTCGACGTGTTGTCAGGAGGTGACCTGGTTCTTGAGCCTGATCGCAGTTTTACAATCACGGTGGATAGCAATCCCGCTAACGGTCGCCCCAATCACATCCAATCCGCACCTGAGGCCCACGAATTCTACATCCGCGATGTTATGCTCGACTGGGCACAGGACGTACCCAATGAATTATCCATTGAGCGTCTTGGTGCGCCGCCCAGTACGCTGCCGCGTACCGCAGATGAGCAGGCCGAACTGACAGTGACATTCATGAAACACTATGCCGATTTTACTCAAATGCTCAGCAAAGGCATGAAACGTAGCAAACCCAATAGATTCAGCCTCGCTTACTCGGCCGACAAAGGTGGCGCGCTACGCAATCAGATCTACATCGGCGGTAACTTCAAACTCAACGAAGAGGAAGCCATGGTAATTGAATTGAGTGATGGAGGCGCGGCGTATTTTGTTGTCCCAACCGGGAATGTCTGGGGTACTACGCTCGATATTGTGAA
>PIVM01000664.1 GCA_003353945.1 Gammaproteobacteria bacterium | reverse complement strand
GAGGAGCGGGAGAAATGGAAGCTGCGCGCTTAGAGAGGTGACGAGCCTGGCGTGGCCCTTGCGGTCTTTTTTGCAAGGGCCATGACAGGCGATGTTGCCGAACGGGCCGCAACATTATTGCCTGTGAACGAACGGGATGAACTTGACGGTTACCACTGAATTTATAACAGCGTGAGATCCAATAAGCCCGCCAAGCGCACTGAAGCTAGAGTCTTGCGATGAACTGAGCATGGCGCCTCAGTTTGCCGCGTAGCGATTGCAAACTGTGTGACACGCGACTTTAGAACTCACTCAACAATCGTTTGAGCTCATCAGTCTCTATATCACCCTGATCTGACTTTGAGTAAATTGTCACTAACGAGCGACTGGTAGCGGTTTTAAGATAATACACCACGCGATAACCACCACTTTTACCTTTCTGGTTGTCGCTATTTTTTAAGCGAACCTTGTAGACTGTACGTCCACAACCCACGACTTGATCCCCTGGCGTTTCACCTGATTCCAGGGCATTAATCAGCGGAACAAGGTCACTTTTGATATGGCGATAGCGACGTGCTAACCGCTGTAATTGGCGTTTAAACGCTGTACCGTATTCAATTTCCATTTGTATTATTGTGCATCTATACCATCCCACAAACCATCAACAGGATGAGTATTACCTTGTACCACATCCTTCCATCCTTCTCGAAAACTGTCCTCTGCCGTTGGCAGTACCGTTACCCCTTCACGGAAGGAGTGGACAATCCGTAACAGCAACGGACGGAACTCTTCGGGCGTCTGCTCAATCTCTTTATGCAATTGCTGTGCATAATCAATGACTTTCGTGGTCATCATCTCCACCTTCATTACGTTTCATACTCCACTATTATAGCCATTTTGGATCTCAATCGCGCTACTCTTTATTTTCCTCTGCGTTATCCATCTCAATACCCTGGCTCTTTAGCTGTGCCGGGTGCGTTTCATCATGCACCCCTTTTAACTGTGAGTTCTGCACCTGGGTATAAATCTGCGTACTGGATAGATTACTGTGCCCCAGCATCTGCTGGATATAGCGGATATCAGCCCCATTTTGCAGCATATGGGTGGCCATGCTGTGGCGGATCAGATGGCTACCACCCTGTTCTTTCAAACG
>PIVM01000663.1 GCA_003353945.1 Gammaproteobacteria bacterium | reverse complement strand
CTTTTGACTGCCTTAAGCTCCGGCCTTCGGCCTCCACTTAAGGCAGCAAAAGAACCAGGCGTTAGTGGGCTGTAAAGAATGAAGACTTTCAATATCCAATTACAGCCAGAGAGAGACTTCTTAGTATGTAAAGAAGAAGTTGTCTCCTTGCTAAATGGAGAAGGACTAAAACCAGAGATTGTTCAAGGGAATGACGATGGTCCGTACATCAACATTACTTTTGAAACCAAATCAGTTTCGGGTGCTTGGGCACTATTAAAAGAAAAGGTACTTGGCTGCAAAGGCGTTAAAGGTTCGGCAATTATTACTTGTCAAGGTTCGGAAGGTTGGGATAATTACCTGCTTCTTTACCATTTTGATTTATCGTTGGAACTAGATAATGTGCCAAGCGGCCACTAACAAGGCAATGTTGCTGACAGTCAAAAGCTCCAGCCAAAAAGCGGCTTCCGCTTTTGCCTGCAGCAAATCGCGGCGTTATGAGGCGGAAGCGCTATGAGAAATAGTGGAGGATATCTGGGGTTGTTCTTGATATGTGTGGCGCTGCGTGCAATTGCTTTAGAGCCTCTATTTATTATTAAACTACACGATGACTATATAGAGATGAATAACACTCGGTTCAACGGTGCTAGTGAAGTCATGGAGAAGTTGAGCGCGCTTAAAAGTCCAGATGAGGTCTATTTGCATGCTCACGTCTGTTTGAATTCATCAAAAATGAATGAGTTCACCGAAAAGCTAATGTCAAAATATAAAATACATTTATCAAGTTATGGGTCGCACCAAGATGCTGATTGCCACTAGTAGGTTCTGGGCTCATAACAAGGCCAGGCTGCGGAACTCCGCGTGCTGTCACCTTTTTTGCGAAGCAAAAAAGTCACCATCACACTCCGTCCGTAGCTGGCGGCGTTCTGTGCCTAAAGAAAAAGGGTTTATCGTGAGCTGCAACAGTCAGCTTGGGCAAGGGCACAATTGAAGTCAGCAATCCAACAGAGTAGTTTTTACCACCGCTCTGGTACAGTACGAACAACATTGGGTGGTTATATTCAGTCTTTGTTGGTCAACAAAAGTGAAATAAAATAGTCTGTCAAAAACTGGCAGAAAGAAATCCGTGGCATTGCACTGTTATCTATCGTGC
>PIVM01000662.1 GCA_003353945.1 Gammaproteobacteria bacterium | reverse complement strand
TGCTGTTTTAGGTACTGGCCTTCTCAACGGTTTTGTTATGTTGCACACTTCGCAGCATTTTTCATCGTACCCTGTCGCATTTTTACGTATTAGCTCTTGTTTTACTAATTCCTCCATGTTATGGGATCTTATATGGCCTAACCTTATATGCCACATTTTATGGTCAGTTTTGTTGTAGTGTTGCATTCTTAATGCGCCCACATTGTACGTGTGCCCTGTAGGTAGGGCCCATAACCCATCCTTTCTTTCAAGATTAATTCTGGCATTATCTTTTTCTATGTATGCCTCCTGCTTGCTGACGTATACCACTACACCATTTTTCACGAGCTGAGGTACACTTACTAATCCATATTGTAGACCCTCGGCATAGTATGCGTTATTGAGAGTTAATGGTCCTTCACGGGTTTCTATTAGTGCTATTCCTTTCTTTATCAATTTTATTTCCTGTCCTCCTACTGCTGTGATCGTATCCGTGGCTGTTCTGATTGTGTTCTTTGAGAACAGGTCTAGGGTAGCCATCACGTGGCATGGGCAAGCAGAATCAAGGTACATTATTTTATCTTTCCCAATTGTGGGATTTATAGACGCCGCTACGATACCTGCTGGTTTAGTTGTATCTTTCTTAAGTTCGGGATGTTTTATCCAACATTCTTTCTCAAAGTGCCCCTTCTTTCCGCAGATGAAACACTTACTGCTGTTGCGGGATATTTTGTTACTGCTATCTTTGCCCCATTTACTGGGCTTGAGATGGGATTTGTTGCTCCAGCAACTTTCTTCATTGTGGCCCTTGCGGCCACATGTCTTACATTCCTTAACCGTACTGAATCCCTTCATCATAGTATCTCGTATCGGGGTATTCATGTTTGAACGCCAGGAATTCTCTCAATTGTTTTATATTACAGGGTGACCCATCAATTAGGTGTCCCCTGTAGTAGTCCATGACGCCTTCGTATATATTTATGTGGGCGGCCTCTATACTCGCTACAAATCTACGTACCATTCTGCGCTCTGTTACAGGTTCGTTGAACTTTATTAAGCTATCTCTGATCGATGATAATCTAGCCCATAGCTGGTCAGGGTGTTCTCCTTGCTCCAGTTGGGCTGTATCCCACCTGCTGAGTAGTTGTTCTACTT
>PIVM01000231.1 GCA_003353945.1 Gammaproteobacteria bacterium | reverse complement strand
GTGATGCTGGGCAACTGGCGACGAAGATGGCGAAATTGTTTCACAGACAATACCAATCCTTTCAGCTGGCCGTTGATCAGTTCACGAATATTAATGTAGGTCTGGCCATCATAATTGTACACGGCAACCTGGGCCCGTCGGTCAAGACGGAAAATCCGTTCATTTGGAGCAGAGAGGGGTTCGTCAATGAGTGTGCCAGCTGTTGCAGCTGGTGCAGTATGCACTAGAATGGGTAGTAAAATCAGATAGATAATCATCATGACAGATGTAGCTATTCCCGTGAACAGTGCACGTTTACCCTTCAGCCTTTCTACAATGGAGACCGTCTGATCCATGGCTTCAGATCTAGAGAAGGTGTATCTGCTTCTTTTTATCAATTTGCATTTCAGACTGATACTGCATGTAGACAAACATTGTCACTGCTTCCGTCAGAGCTGGATTAAATTCACCTCGGATGCTGACCTTGCCACTTTTAACCTTGGACACATAATCGTTGCCAAAGGGTGCGATCTGAAATCGGACCAGGTAGAAACCGAGGGGGTGATCATCGAACTCGAAGCCCACACCTTCGTCTTCGAGACGCCCATCAAACAGGGACAGATAATCCATCAAATCAATGTTGTCACCGCCACCTCCACGCAGTGTCTCACCATTGACTTCAACTTCCAGATTGTTCAAACCATTCTGTTGGAAGTAGAGGAGATTCTTTTTGTAGTCGCCTTGTAATGCGGCCGTGCGTGTAAAGCCAATGACTAGGGTATTGGGCAACCGCTCGGTTACAATACAGTTGTCAGCACTGAAGCTCGTCGCAGCATTGGCAATTGGATATGTACGGACCTCAGCATTGGGTAGGCGATAGACGGCATTTTGAGTGCTCAAACCTTTCATCATTCTCAGTTCGTATTCGTCACTCAGCTGGACTTTATGAAGGAAGATGGCAGCATCGAGAATGGTGATTTTTGGGTTACCTGCATTGGCCATCAATACCACACTGTTGTCGGCTGGCCAGAGTTCGACACGTAATGACACACCCGGAGGAATAAGTTGTCCCATGTGGAACATACCCAGGTGCAATGGCCCAACTAGCTCACACTCTTTCGACTCGTCAATGAGAACATGCCGCGGATAAAACCCATCATTACGAGGTGCTACAATAGTTGTACTGTCAAATTCTAAACAGTCATCTTTAAAGTAGCCGGCAGCCTGCAGTTGCTCTTCCTTTGGACCTCTGCCAGTCGCAAGCAGTACCTCGATGTAGGCTTTCAGACCATAGTGGTTGTCAAAACTGATTTTTGTGTTGTTGAGGTAACCGACAGCACGATCCCACAGGGTACCAAGAGGATAGTTGATCAGCCCTGTACGATCATTGTTTCCCATATCGGTTCCATTACCTTTGGTACACTTCAACTTGACGTAGAGTTTACTTCGACCCAAATCCAAGGCATGGCGACCATCACTTGGTTCTACAAAATTGATGGGCTCGCCCGGTCGAATCACATTGTAGGGGCGGACTCGATGGATGGCAGACCGTTCAATGCTAGTCTGCTGGGCAATCGGTTTGAACATATCGTCCATCTTGCTACTGCTGCTGCTGCTCACCTACTCTGAACCCTTTTATTAATTATCAGCATGAGAGTTGTCAATGTCGTGATGACGGCCAACCTTGGGTGTGACATTGACCTGCGTCACGTGACATATGCACGTCATCGTATTGCATACAACCCCAGGCGATTTAGTGCAGCCATTTGGCGTGAACTGAAGGCTACTTGCTTGCTGTTTCGCACTGGTCGTCTAGTGCTGTGCGGTGCCACCAGTGTGACTGAAGGTCGACGTTACATACGTCGATATGCTCGGCTGATACAGAAATTGGACTACACTGTGACGTTGACCGAGGTCAAAGTACAAACCATGACTGCAGCACACGACATGGGCTGTCGAATCTACTTGGAACGATTACACCCTTTTTTAGGGGTGGGTAGTGACTATTCACCAGAACTTTATCCAGGACTCATCTACAAAACACCCGACAAGAAGAGTGCTACAGTGTTTCACAATGGAAAAATGATCCTTGCTGGTGGTCGTTCAGTTCAAGATCTCGATGAGTTTTTGGCTGAACTTGTCTGTGCTGTCCACTTCACTGCTTCAGATACTTGCACCCCGTAAGTCGGAATAAAGAGGCGATGGTGACCTTGACCTTGTTGTTGTTGTTTTCTTTTTCTTTTTTACTTTTTTTGACTTTTTAGGTGTCGTTCTGGTATTCTTAGTTGGTTGGGGTGTTACAGTCGCTAGCCCGTAGGCTCTACTGTCTAAAAATACACCTTCGAGTGGCATTTTAAATGTACTTGTACACTTGTACGGCTCGGGGGTTGACCAGATAGTCCGTTGTGATTCCACCTGCTTTTATAGCTTTCAGGAAAGGATCCAGTCCAACAGGTTGTACAGGGTCGTTACGGCTCAGTGCAAACTGAAACAGCTGGACAATGTTGCTGTCGGGAATGATTTTGCCAAACAGGCAGGCCCGCCAGTAGCGGTTCCAGCTGAGAAGAGTGGGGCCTACACGCCGAAGGATCTGTTCAGCTACAGACTGCACAATGGGTGAAAGCTGTTCTACAATCTGATTGCCTCTGACGTCGGGCAACAACCGATCAAGCACTTTCATCTGATGCTGTTCCAATGCCTTCAGGAAAGCGGGCCAACCTTCAGGCACTCTGCTGGCTGCATGAGGCTTGCCAGTGAGCAAGTAGTCAATCAAGTCTGTCAGACTCGAGCTGCCCACCACATGACCTTCAGCAATCATTTCACCGTGTTCATTCCAATCCAGGAGGTGAGGGTTTAGCATACGTAATACCATTGGCCCTGAAGAATCTTTGAAAGTCAACTTGATCCGTTCTGGTTGCTGTTGTGAAAGGTTGAGGGTCGGTTCAGGTTGTGAAACGACTGCTCGGCTGGTTGGTTTCACTTGTGGAATGGATGGTTTGGGTTGTGAGCTGACTGGTCTGTCGAGGTCTGACTTGGAAACCGGTTGGTGCACTTTTGGTTCCTCATTGAAAATGTTGGTGCGTAGTCGGCAATGGTCGGGAGTGTTTTGTTTCAAATCGATCAACATGTACGAGTAGGGTTCCCTGGTAGCTTGCTTGTAGGCTTGTAGTAGCTTGTTGCCGTTGCCCGGATGCATTTGTGCTCCAAGTGTAGCCACCTGCAGACAATCGCGGGGGTTTTTGAACAAAATAATGTAGTGTGCATTCAAACTGACAGTCCGTGGGTCCTTGCCTTTAGGAAACAGGTTTTGGAGTACGGTAACCACCGACAGATTGAGGTGGTGTGAGCCCTGTGTGTAGAGCTGCGACACCCGTTCGTCCATTCGTGCCATCAAATCGTCTAAAATCAACAGATTGGTCTTGTCTGGCTGCCATTGCTGCATGATGTCGTCTGGCAGACCCTCGATGAATTCTACCAGAGGAAAATCCGTTTGAATCTCGTTGTAGATGGGCTGCCATTGAGCGTAGCACCAGACGATCCGTGATGGCTTTGGTTCAATGAACTCACGCTGCAACAACTGTTGGAGCCATCGGGTCTTACCACTACCTGTTGGTCCTACCACCAATGAAGTGAAGGGATGTTGAAGGGCACCACACTCTTCCATCATCACATGTAGTGGCGTTTCATTCTTTGCACACTGAACACGACCTTTTTGTCCATGGACGTAAGTCATGTGATCCCACATCTTTTTGACAGTTTTTCCACAGATGACACATACTTTTGATGCCATGGTGACAGAGCGCACCTACAGCTCTGGGCCTTTTATAAAATTTAACTACATTTAGACTATCCAGATGCTTTTCTGGTATCATCCAGGTATATCTGGTATCATCCAGGAATATCTGGTACCATCCAGGTATATCTGGTACCATCCAGGTATTTCTGGTACCATCCAGGTATACCTGGTATTATCCAGGATCGATACATATGAACTTCAGCATACAAAGTTCACCAGACCATGAAACTGACCCACTACCATGTGACAAAAGGATTGTGTGAGAGCTTGCAAATGTTCAAATAACCACAGTCTTTGGCGTATTTTCGATGATCCACCAAGGGTTGGTCGTACGAGCTCCATGCGCTCAATACAATGCCGCAGAAAAAGCAGCAGCACTGATCGCCCACACCAGTGTAGAACAGGCCTGCTTCAGTCAAGTCTTCAGGACGTGTGCTCAGGAATTTTGGCCAATGTCGGAAGGTGGCCAACCGCTGGTTGCTCAATGCAAATGCAGGATACTTTGGCTGCCATACACTTTCTTCCTTCACAGGTGTGGCCTTCACCATTTCGGGATCAATGTCAAAATCCATGGTGACTTTCATTTTGATGTCATTTTCAAGGGCTTATATTAATTTTTGCTCGTTTGGCTAGAGGTTCTCCTTCAATCAATTGGATGATGCCCGTGGGGATTAGCAGCAAATCCACTTTAGTGTTCTTGGAGGCTCGCCTACGAACCAGTTGTGGTTCACAGCTAGGTTGGGTAACCAGCCCAGCCATCTCCACCAGGTTATTTGCCTGTGCTTGAGTTCCTTCATGATAATTGGTGAAAACACTGCCTGGGGTTGTGA
>PIVM01000661.1 GCA_003353945.1 Gammaproteobacteria bacterium | reverse complement strand
CAAGTGTTTGTAGCAAAACAATGGAACTTAGTAGCAGTTAATTTAAACGTAGCAATAGCCTACACAATATTATATTTATCATAAATGTGGAATGAAAATTGGAAAAAAGGAGAAGATTACCCTGCGTGGGGTAATACGGACGTATACAAAAAGACAATATCCGGGGGATATCTATTTGACGGAGAGTCACCTAGAGAAGCATACCGTCGCGTCAGTAAAACGGTTGCTCGTAGATTATATAAGCCGGAAATGGCAGAGACTTTCTTCGAGTATATTTGGAACGGATGGCTTTGTCTCGCGAGCCCAGTACTATCTAATACCGGCACTGATCGCGGTCTGCCTATTAGCTGTTTTGGTATCGATGTCGCGGATAGTATTCAAGACATAGGACAAAAGAATTTAGAGATGATGCTACTCGCTAAGCACGGCGGTGGAGTTGGTATCGGTATTAATCAAATTAGACCCGCTGGCGCAACAATAACAGGAAATGGAACATCAGACGGAGTTGTACCCTTTTGTAAAATATATGACTCAACAATACTCGCGACTAATCAAGGATCAGTCAGAAGAGGAGCAGCATCGGTTAACATCAATATTGAACACGATGATTTCGAAGAGTGGCTTGAAATCAGAGAACCTAAAGGAGATGTTAATAGACAATCGCTTAACTTACATCAATGCGCAGTTGTGGGTGATAAGTTTATGCGACGCCTTGAACAAGGAGATGCGAATGCTAGGACTAGATGGAGTAAACTACTTAGAAAGCGAAAGGCAACTGGAGAACCGTATATATTATTTAAAGGAAACGTTAACAAAGCAAATCCAAAAGCATATAAAGAAAACGGATTAAAAGTACATATGACAAACATATGTTCAGAAATTGCATTACACACCGATGAGAATCACAGCTTTGTCTGTTGCTTATCATCATTAAACTTAGCAAAATATGACGAATGGAAAGACACTAACCTTATTTATGACGCCACTTGGTTTCTTGACGGTGTTATGGAAGAATTTATTCAAAGGGCGAAAGGACTACGCGGATTCGAGAATTCTATACGATCTGCACAGAAAGGGAGAGCATTGGGACTGGGAGTCCTCGGCTGGCATACTTACTTACAAGAGAAGGGTATTC
>PIVM01000660.1 GCA_003353945.1 Gammaproteobacteria bacterium | reverse complement strand
TGCAAATATTGTCGTTTTCATAGTTTAAAAGTTTATGTATAATTTATCTACCTTTTTTATAAATATCACCATTAAGAACACAAGCATAAACATCACCATCAGGGGCAGCAGCCATGCCCAACCAAAACCTTGACGTCTGACTAAGACCTATAAAATCACCCACTCCACCAGTCTGTTTGTAAATATCTCCGTTACTAACACTAGCATAAACATGACCATCAGGGGCAGCAGTCATATACCTCCAATCCCTTGACGTTTGACTAAGGGCAACGAAATTCCCAGTTCCACCAGTCTGTTTATAAATATCACCGCCAGTAACAGCCGCATAAACATCACCGTCAGGTGCAGCAGCCATGCCACGCCAATTCCTTGACGTTTGACTAAGGGCTACGAAATTACCCACTCCACCAGTCTGCTTGTAAATATCGCCTACGTAAACACTAGCATAAACATCACCATCAGGGGCAGCAGCCATGCCAATCCAATTCCTTGACGTTTGACTAAGGGCAACGAAATTACCAGTTCCGCCAGTCTGTTTATAAATATCTCCGTCAAAAACAGCCGCATATATATCACCGTCAGGTGCAGCAGCCATGCCACGCCAATTCCTTGACGTTTGACTAAGGGCTACGAAATTCCCAGTTCCGCCAGTCTGTTTATAAATATCTCCGTTACTAACAGCCGCATAAACATCACCGTCAGGGGCAGCAGCCATGCCAGTCCAAAGCCTTGACGTTTGACCGAGTGCAACGAAATCACTAGTAGGGATCACTCCCCCTACCCATGTAGGTACATTACTTATCATTTGTAATGTAGCTCCTTCATTCTCAGTGGATTTCACTATAACCCACGCTGCACCGTTCCAGTATTGCATTTCACCGGTTTGAGTGCCGGAAGGTGCGCTGAGGGTCTCACTTACATCAGGGATTTCGCTGCGTATCTGTGCTGTTGAATCGCTCAATGCGGTTTTGCTTGCTAAACTGCTCAGGTCTTGGTTGCCTGTGTTAGTGCCTGAGACATTATCTAAATCTGCACGGTTGGCATGATAAATACCGGTGGTATCTTTGGCTGAGTTGGCAATAATCGCATCTGATTGCGCAGTTGTAATTCCTACTTTTTCTGAGTTGGCTGTAATTGC
>PIVM01000090.1 GCA_003353945.1 Gammaproteobacteria bacterium | reverse complement strand
TACATTTTCTCTGTGTTCTGTGTGTTCTCTGTGGTCAGAATAAGAACCATGGCAGCAGGTGCGGCCCCTGATGGAAAATTGATTTGATGGGTTTCTTCCACCCCCACGCTTGGGCCAATATGTTAAATTGCGAAAAGGTAGCATCAATTCAATGAGACGCTGCACTAGTACTCACTATTGCCAGTGTCTGCTGATGCTGGATAGTGAGTAAAAGGCTACTGGACAATTAGTCTGTTCAGTAGCCTTTGCGAAAATCGTTGCTTAATAAATGCTTTGAATAACTGCATGTTCTTTGGCATATAATCGCGGCGATGATAAATCAAATGGACGTCTCTGCCTGGAAAGGACTGGTCTGTGAAAAGTTGAACGAGACGTCCGTCTTCAATAGCACGTAATACCGTAATATCAAATGTTAAACATACGCCTAATCCCGAACAGGCTGCATCGTGTAGGGCTGGCTCGTCGTTGCACGAATGGAAAGAGTTTTTATTGGTTTGTAGCTCAATAGAAGTGTCTTTGTCGGCTTTCAGCAACGTTGCCAGAGTTGTCAGTGGAATATAACTAGGAATAATCAAATCACGTCGTGTGAGTAAACTCTTCAACGCTGGTACTCCCCATTTGTGTAAATATTCCTGAGAAGCACAGAATACCAATTTAGAATGGCCCAACGGGATAGCAACTAAATTGGAATCATGCAATTCTCCGATTCGAATGGCAAAGTCTACTTTCAAATCCAATAAATTGACTGCTTCATCGGATACCGACAGATCGAACTTGATATTGGGATGGCATGAGGCAAATTCTTGCAAAAGGGCCATAAAGGGAGTTTTCAACAAAATTGAGGAGAAGGAAAGATGCAGTTTTCCTTCTGCCAGTTGATTATTTTCAAGTAATTCGTTTTCAGCGTCCTCAATGCTGTTCAAAATAGCCTTACAGCGCTGGTAAAAGAGCTCACCCAGTGGCGTGATTGCTATGGACTTGGTCGAACGATCAATCAGTTTCACTTTAAGGGTAGCCTCTAGCTTACTGAGTTGTTTACTTATGGTTGAGGGGGCTACATGCATTGATTGAGCGGCGGTTGATAAGTGACCGCTTTCAACGACAGCGGCAAAGATTTTGTACTGGTAACTAGTTGATTTCATTCTGTGTTTCGATAAGGGAAATAATATAATTCTAGTATTTCACTAATGGAATGAATAGTAAAGTAGTACTCTGGTATCAATGTTCAGACTTGTGGTTTGCTAAGAAAGAGGACGAGTGGAGAAAAACGATGATCAGTAGTATAGGGGATAAGATTTGGGTTGTTGATCAGTCACAAAAATATCATGGCATAGAAATAGGTGCACGGATGACGGTGATCAAAATCAAGGGCAGTCGTTTGGTATTGATTTCACCCGTTGAGATAACAGAGAGCATGGCCAACGAAATGAGCTTGTTGGGTGAAGTCGCTTTTATTGTTGCGCCTAATTTATATCATCATCTTTACTTGAACTCATGCGTGCAACGTTATCCGAATGCAAGAGTGTTGATAGCGCAAGGCTTGCAAAAGAAGCATCCCGACTTACTCCAAGCAGAGGTTCTTTCCAACAAAGTCGTAGCGGAGTGGGGTGATGAAATGGATCAACAGGAGCTACATGGGTATTCGGTGTTAGAAGTGACAGGCCCTGTTGTCTTAAACGAAGTGGTTTTCTTTCACAAAGTAAGTAAAACACTCATTATGGCCGATGGTGCTTACCATTTTGGTGATTCTGCACCACTGAGTATCAAACTGTTTGCCAAATTAACGGGTTTTTTTAAGGTCTTAGGTCCAACGCCACTTGAAAAATTCGCAACAAAAGAGAAACAAAAATTAAAAAACGCATTGAACAGGATAATGGACTGGCCTTTTGAAAGCGTTGTCATGGCGCATGGGGATCTGATCAGTAATGGGGGGCGAGACAAGTTGAGAAAAGGATATGGTTGGTTGTTGGATTGCGCGTAAGAGCGCTAGACCAGCTAAGCCAACAGAACTATTTCAGAAATCTATAGAGATTCACGTACAGTGTGGATAGTGTTATTTGTCGTTTTTCTGGATAGCCTTGGCTTCGGAATGATTTCACCAATCCTTCCGCTTTATGCGACAAAAATTGGCGCTGGTCCGGAATTGATTACGCTGTGTATTGCGCTGTATGGAGGGTGTCAATTTTTATCAGCTTCTATTTTGGGGCGTTTCAGTGATATTTATGGTCGTAAGCCAGTCATGGTTGTTAGTTTGTTGGGATCGGTAGTAGGTTATGTCATGCTGGCACGTGCAGAAAACATTATGGATATCGCATTGTCTCGTATTGTCAGCGGCGCAATGGCGGGGAACTTCAGCACGATTCAAGCTTATATTGCTGATCGAACATCTGAATCGGAACGCGCAAAATATATGGGTTATTTTGGAGCTGCGATGGGCTTGGGCTTTGTTGTTGGTCCGGTAGTGGGTTGTTGGTTTGGTGGAGATTCCTTCGAAAATGTAAATTTTGTCCTATCTGGCTTAGTTGCTGCGGCTTTATCGTCCATTGCTATGTTGGGTGTTGTATTGTTTGTTAAGGAGAGCATTCCAGTCGAACTGCATTGTGACAAAAAAGATCGGCTGCAAGACGCCTCTCGTTTTTCATTTCTGGCTTTAATAAAACGCCGACTGTTATTTAAAATTATACTCTGTGGCGTATTCTACCAAATTGCCAGTGGATTATGTGAAGCTATTTTTCCTTTATGGGCGATTGATTTGGATCTTATACGATCTCCTGTGGATATGCTGCCAATATTTCTGGCAAGTGGACTGAGTTTTGTGTTTGTGCAAACGTACTTAATTGAGCCTTTGGTAGAAACGTTTAGTGATAAGTGTTTACTGTTGTTTTCATCCGCCATTTTAACAGTAACGACATACTTCGTTACTGTTGCAGGGGATCATACTAATACGTTATGGGTGATAGTGCTTTTTGCGTTAATGTCATGTTGTGCAGCGGTAATTCTTACTTGCACTCACACTTTGGTTTCACGTTGTGCGAATGCTTCTGAACGAGGCGCGATTTTGGGGGTTTTCGGGTCACTGAGCACATTGGGTCGAACGCTTGCTACAATTTTATCGGGTGTGCTATATGGTCAAGTACATTTTCACAGTCCCTACTATGCAGCCATATTAATGGGGGGGTTGCTTTTTTTGATTGCAAGCAGATTAGATGCATTAGTGCCATCAGAGAGGCAATAAAGTCAAACCGGACGCTTCATTTGGAAAGCCTCCCGCCCAGAGTATGAGCCCTGGAAAGAATAGAAATATGAAGCCAACCACAAAAACATAAAAAGAAAAATAGTACATCGATCTTGCTCCATGAGACATAATATTTCCTCTTGGTGTAATTGCCTTGATTCACAAAATAGAGGCCAAATCAAAGGCGAGCCTATAATACTGTTTGTCGTAATGTGTTTGATCAAGACGCGCGGCTGACCACCTGGTATTTAATCATGCTTTCGGCCATTGATACGACCATTTCTTCCAATGGCCTTGTTTTCCAGCCAAGTATATCTTTTGCTTTGCTATTGTTAATGTCTTGCCTTTTTCCAAATTCTGTAAGTGCCAAGCGAGCTGTCCTGTTGAACAAAGATACGAACATCATTAACCATTTCGGTATTGGTTTGGTTGGTATTTGAAAACCTTTTGATTGATAGTGATCATTCAGTATTTGAGCGATCTCCAGCATTGAAGATGCTTGCTCATTTGCTAGCAAAAATCGTTCACCAGCTGCTTTTGAGTTTTTCATAGCAGTGATATGAGCGTCGGCAACGTCACGCACATCCACCATTGCCCACGAGATATCTGGACAGCCAGGGATCTCTCTGCTCAGTAGTTGGCGAACAACTTCTCCTGAAGTTCCCGGGTCATCATTGAGAAGAGGGCCAAGCACCATTCCAGGATTAAGTGCAACAAGCTCCAAACTGCCTGTAGGAAGACTGTTCACATAATCCCAAGCTGCTTTTTCGGCAAGTGTTTTGCTTTTCTCATAAGCGCCGATATTGGCTTCTAGATTTGACCAGCTGTTCTCGTCATAAACTTCGCGACCATCCCTGGCATGCCCATATAGCACGGCTGCAATTGAAGAGGTCAGTACAACACGTTTTACACCGGATTGTCGGGCTGCCCTGAGTACTCGCAAAGTACCTTCACGCGCCGGAATAATCAGGTCATCTTCATGCTTAGGCGCTTCGCGTGGAATAGGCGATGCAATGTGCAGTACATATTCAGCCCCTTCAGTTGCCTTATTCCAGCCAGTATCCGACATGAGGTCAGTTTTAACAAACGATAATCTACTTGTATCAGCATGACTTGCAATGGAATTTCTTATCGATTCAGGCCGACCAAGTGAGCGCAATGTGCCTCTAACTTCATATCCTTTTTTTAGTAATTCAACGATACAGTGCATAGCAATAAAGCCAGATGCGCCCGTCACAACAACTAACGAATTTCCGTTCGATTTCATTTTAGGTTCCTGCCCAAAAATTAAGTTGTAATATAGATGCTGCTTCCAACTTTGCATCTATCGTGCACTAATGCCATAGATTCACATTGAACGCTGATTTGTTCAATTATGAAGATTTTATCGTAGCCAAACGTCATCCCAGGCGATGTTCATTGCATGCGTCATGACTAGCTTCCATCCGTTTTCTGCTGTTTTTTAGTGCTGTTTTTTAGTGCTGTTTGTCGTCTTGATAAAGCCAGTTAAATTGTCGATCAAGTCATCGACCAGCTTTATAAGTTGGTCTTGTTCAGATTGGGAAAAATTGGCAAAGAGTTGCTGCGCAAAATCAAGATCGGCTCTGTACGATTTCTCCGCTAACTCAGCGCCCCGTTTTGTAAGTGTAATATCGACTCGGCGACGATCGACAGAGTGAGGGCGACGTTCGATCAGGCCAGCACTTTCCAGGCGGTCAAGTGTGCGCGTAGTCCCCGCGTTATTTTGAAACGAAAACCGCGATAGGGCAGTGGGCGAAGAAGGGGTTTTAGCGCCGTAACTGCGCAGTGTTCCCAATACATGGTAATCGGTGTTGCGCAACCCAAAGGGTTTGAGGAGGCGCTCATAGGCCAAGCGATAATACCCTGAAAAAATGCCGAGCCGCGTAATCATCGGAATAGCCGTGTGATCCTCGTTTGGAAATTCGCTCTCCCAGGCTTTTTGTATCCTTAATAATTCTTGGGCTGCCGCATTATCGGTCATTATGTGATATCTCATATAGATGCTAACGATATAATATCGAACAATAATATATTGAAGCTCACAAAGCAATATCTAACACTTAACCGACACGTTTTTATGGATATTCCCCGAGTAGTTTGTTAAGAGAGGTTATGAGTGAGCCATTGGAGCAGAAAAAGCGCTCGCCACGTCAGAAAAATGGCCCGAAAACCACGCTGAAAAACCATTTTTCTCGGCTCTCACCCAAAAGGAGGCTGTGGATTGATCCATAACGCTTTAGTCTATGCTGACTGCAAGTTATTCCAGACCAAATGGTGACAGAATGTGTGAGTCATGTTTGAAACACGGGACAGCCGGCAAGTGGTATCTCAACGCTGAGGAATATTCCAATGAGATCGTAGAGAAATATGACCTCCGCGATTTTTTGATGGAACAGTACTTGAACTTTGAGCAGATGTCTGTCCGCAAGGTCAACGGAGTCAACGCCGTGGGCCTCGGGTACAAGCTTCAGATGCCGCTGATCGGGAAGGTCGTCAAGCACCTTGCCGAGAACGTGCTCCATAGCCAGAATCCCCCGAAAAACCCCCTGGTGGCTGAAGGGCATATTGGCCAGGTTATACCGCTTGATGACGCGATCGCAATACTTGAGACCTGCGCCGTGGAGCCGATCATCCTGAAGAACTGCATGTGCAGGTATATGTCGCGCGGGATAAAGGAGGCGTGCTGCATCAACTTCGGCGTCATGTCGGATATCGTCGACAAGCTTCCAAGGTTTATCCCCGATGATGACAAGTACTTTGTGACCCGCAAGCAGGCGGTCGAGTGTTTTACAAAGTTCAACAAGAGAGGTTATATCGGAAGTATCTGGTACGCGCCATTCCCGTACATCAACAACCTTTGTTCCTGCGCCAATCCTGAGTGCGCAGGAATCAGACCACGTGTCGATTTCGGTATGAAATCGATCTACAAGGCTGAATACATCATAGAGACACAGCAGGATAACTGCAACGGGTGCAAGAAGTGTGTTGCCATGTGCCAGTTTAACGCGATCACATACAATCTAACGATGAAGAAAGTGGTTGTGGACCGGGAGAAGTGTTTTGGCTGCGGTGCCTGCACACATGCGTGCAAAGATGAGGCGCTGTATCTGAGACCGCGCGATGAAGTGCCGCAGTTCAAGGAAAGATGAGAATTCATGGCTAAGAAGACGAAGATAGACGTTGATCACTCTGTCTGTGGCGGAGGAAACAAAGTAGATCCTAGGGATTGCTGCAAATGTCTACAAATCTGCGAGCCTGCGATCTTCCTCTTGCACCAGACTGTGGGGGCGGAAGAAGAGGATCCATACGATCCTCAGCTCTGGAGTGTAACTGCTCTGTGGTTATCGCTCTGCACCAGATGCATGAAGTGCGTGGATGCCTGTCCTGAAGGGGCAATCCGTGTCAGCTGATGATGCCGCTCTTTGCGATTTTTTAAACGTTTGCTTGTTCTGAAAATCGATCTATCGCGACACTGGTGAGCTTCTGCATCTCATCTCCAGCCGGACAGACTTTCGAAGGAGGCGCGTTCGTATTCCTGGGCGCGGTCGGGAGCCTGAGTTGCATTGGCATCGAAGTGTTTATGCAGGTGAACACCGCGACGGGTGGCGGCCACCTCGATAACCGGATGCAATGATTTCTATGGCTCACTTTGGAAAAGGTATTCTCGAAAATGGCAGGAAAGACAATATCGAAATGAATGCCGAGATCACTCCTGTATTGTGTCGCTACTATCATTCAGGTTCTCGGGGAAAGTATTAAATATAACAACAAAAAATGACAGTGTGTATAAAATTATGACAACTGAATTTGCAAAAAAATATGGCCCATGGGCCCTTGTAACAGGGGCATCAAAAGGACTTGGCCTTGAATTTGCCGTGCAGTGTGCAGAAAGAGGCCTTAATATTATTCTTGTGGCAAGAAGTGCCGATCTCCTGGATAAACAGGCTGGAATCATCTCTGAAAAATTTCATGTTGAAGTGAAAACTATACCAATAGATCTTAGTCGGGAAGATATTCTGGATGTAATAACCCCTGTTACCGATTCTTTAGAAGTAGGGCTTCTGATAAACAATGCCGGAATATCACGGGTAAGGCCTTTTCTTGATCATTCACTCGACCAACTTCTTACCCAGCTTCATCTTAATGCCAGGGCCGCTCTTGTTCTGGCATACCATTTTGGACAAAAAATGAAAGATAGGAAACGTGGCGGGATAATGTTTCTTTCGTCCGGCTCAGCAATGAATGGCACAGCATATGTATCTAATTATGCAGGTACAAAAGCTTATAATCTAATCCTTGGCGAAAGCCTGTGGTACGAATTGGGGAAATACGGAGTCGATGTATTGGGTTTCATGCCGGGATCAACAAAATCTCCAGGATGGGATTTAAATGAAGCTAAAACCAGTTTTATGGTTAAGGTAATGGACGTGGATGAAACAATTAGCAAGGCCTTAGATGCACTTGGCAAACGGCCAAGCCTGATTGCAGGAACAATTAACAGCCTTTCATACTTCATCCTCGGCAGGTTTATGTCACGATCGCAATCAATTAATACTGTCAGTAAATCAATGGAAAAGTTATTCGGTCCGTTTGATTAGATTTTCCATTATATTTCCTTTCACCTCGGCACTTTTCCTCTGGTGAGGGTGATATGGTATCGTGCCGATTTCATGTTTCAAACAATATTATTACGCCGTGAGAGGTTCGTGATTTGAATCGAAAAGAGTGCCTCGTTACACTCCAACGCTTTTAATGACAAGGAATTGGCCCCAATTGGTTTGCGGGCCTGTACTCCGAATGCTTCAGGCTTTCTGTTTTGGATTATGGGGTTCAATCATTGGAGGGTCGGCATTCCGATTTGTCGCTGAAGGGTTAAATAGAAGTTTGAGTGATTTAAAAGGGTAGCAGGTATAAGCGCCCTTAAAAGTAAGAGCGCAAATGATACAGAAATTAAATTAGACTAAACGGCAGGTTTCTCCACAACGATTCTCCAGTTCAAATCTGCTATCTTGGCTTTTTCGGCTGTAGTCCAGGATTCGCCACCTGTTTGAAGAAGGTCAAGCGATTCTTCTACCCATGGAGGCATTATGCGCATTGCCTCCAGCGCCCTGATGGCTTTTCGCGCCATTAAGATCAAATCGCGTTTTTGCTCGCATATTGGCCAGGCTTCGCTTTTGGAGGGTGCGGAAAGAATGATTTTGAACCCAGCTCTTTTTAAGGCAGCACAGACATCGGCTGGATACATCGATTGTGTCGCCGCTAGGGTGGGCAAGTAGGACTTGTGAAGTGCCACATGTTCTTCGTTATTCCAATCAAAATGAGGAGTTAACAAGTATTCAGAGCAAGCGTACCGAGCGCCGGGTTTCAACACGCGGTGCATTTCTTTCGCATGGTCATCCAGCTCCTCTTTCTTGAAGAAGGGCCATACCGCCTGAATCGAAAAGCATCCGTCGAAGGTTTCTGATTCGTAATCTAGAGGCTCGTGATGATTACCCTCTTTGAAGTGGAGCCGATCGCTCATCTCACATTCCGCTGCCCAATCGATAGCGTTTTCAATTTGATTCGGATCAATGTTGTAGCCCGATACTTGTCCACCGGCCATGGTAGCGAAATAATGCGCGATTCTTCCTCGCCCACACCCCATATCCAACAAGTGGGAATTTTCAGGGTCCTTAAGATTGAGTCCCTTGAATACATCTTGTTCGCATAGCAACTGATTCCCATACAGGCCTTGATTTTCATCGAGCTGCGGCGGGATGTAGAGCTTTTCCAAATCGAAGACCGACAGCATATTATTTAAGACCTTGTAATAGGCTGCGACCGCCTTCGTCTCGTCCTCTGTTTTGGTCTCCTCGCCATCTTGCATATGTTGAAAGAATTTATAGGCATCGACGCAGGCTTGCTTGTCCTCTTGAGGCAGCGTTGCCAATCGCTTCATTCCGGTGAACGAAGTCTTGACTCTATACCAGTTCGCTTTCAAGTCTTTGTTTTCGCGTTGAAAATAGTTTGTCATTGTTAAGGCCATAATGTTTCTCTTGTTATTTGCTTATCGACTATGAGCAGAATTAACGCCCTTTTACTGCTTTACCTACTGCAGTTGGTGTTTGGTTTGTAGCCATTATGTGCTGTAGCTGATTGAGCTGGCTATTCAGCCAATATAGAACCTAATAAGCTGATTTACATGACACGATGAATTATCATCTTAACAAATTGTATTAATGTGTAAAATATCAATTTCATTTTTAGCGGATAATGCTTTTCCTCGCAAACCAATAACACAGCAAATATGCATTAGTAGTCATTATATCTGTGTGACAGAGTAACCTGCTTGACAAAGGCATGTGACAATCTCGTTGGCATGTGCTTTATTACGGATTTCCACGATCATTTCCAACGTAGTTTCCTTGACGGGACCTGCGGCGAAAAAACGTTTATGGTCAACGTCAATAATATTACCGTCACATTCTGCCACTAGAGAGGTGACTTTTGATAACGAGCCGGGAGAATCATCCAGCTTGACTTGCAGTCGAATGATTCGTCCTTCATGCACCAGATCGCGCATTAAAATATACGATAATATTCGAGCATCAATATTGGCACCCGATAGAACGATACCGACTTTTTTTCCAGAAAATTTATTGGAATGCTCAATGATGGCCGCCAGGGAGGCCGCGCCTGCGCCTTCTGCGACGCATTTTTCAATATTGATGTAATAACTAACGGCCTTTTCGATGGCCAATTCAGTGACTAAAAGCATCTCATCGACTTTTGCTTTAATAACGGGCAGTGTTTTTTCCCCTGGGTGCTTTACCGCGATTCCTTCTGCCAGTGTACTGCCTTGTGCGACAACCGTTTGCCCTTCAAGAAGGCACTTTACTGAAGGATAGGTGTCGGACTCAATGCCTATCACTGTAATAGAAGGCTTTATGGTCTTTGCTGCGACGCTCATCCCTGCAATCAAGCCGCCTCCGCCCACAGGTACTACGATGATGTCCAAATCAGGGATATCTTCCAGCATTTCAATCGCTACTGTACCTTGTCCTGCCATGATGTCTTCGTCATCGTAGGGGTGTACAAAGACAAAACTACTCTCTTTGGCAAGCTGGTGAGCGTAGTTGGCTGATTCTTCAAGTGTGTCTCCCTTGAGCATGACTTCAGCGCCCAATCGTATCGTATCTTCAACTTTAACATTGGGTGTATGGCGAGGCATCACAATGATTGACTTGATGCCCAAAGCGCTTGCGTGGTATGCAACGGCTTTTGCATGATTGCCTGCGGACATGGCAACGACGCCATTTAATTTCCCTTTGGATTGAAGTAACAATAATTTGTTCAATGCACCGCGTTCTTTGAATGACGCAGTGAATTGCATGTTTTCATATTTGATATAGACGTCAGCGCCCAAAATTTGAGATAAGGTGATGGATATCTCGCAGGGTGTGTGACAAATGCCGGATGTTATTCGTTCTTTTGCGGCAATAATGTGCTCTAAGCTAATCAAAATTACTACTCTGTGTTTTATTCTGTATTGTCAATTTTTATTCTTTTATGCTGATCATATCAGCAGCAGGTGGTTTTATTCGTGTTATCTGAGGTGGTGAATGGAATGCTCTTACCGCAACCATCAAAAATACCGTAATGGGTGTTCCAATCGCCAATAAAATCGAAGTGCTTTTTAAAACGCGTGTCATATAGCATGCGGTAGGTGTTGCCACAGACTGGGAATACTTTACCAGTTTGTATAAGGTGATGTTTATCGAGTTGAAAATGGTGTGGGTGATGTTCAATACTTCCCTTGTAAATAACGGCCTGGCCATAATCTTCACAATCATTATCCAGTTCGGGTAGCTTAAACAGACGATAGGTCGCCGAGTTAAAAACAATATTACCCAGTTTTTCTTCCAGGTTTTCGTTCTCCACCACAATAGGGCTGTCCTTGACCAGGCGTGGATCGATAAAGCCGACATTTTTAGCTAGATGTTGAAAATCATTCCAATACAAAGCACCACTAAGGCATTCGCCGTATAGCACTGGATCAGTTTGTAATGCCTGCGGGATTCGTCTGTCGGCATAGACGTCAGAAAAATACATCTCGCCTCCCGGTTTTAATAAACGATAGGCTTGAGCCAGCACCGCTTGTTTGTCAGAACAGAGATTGATGACACAGTTGGAAACAATCAGATCAAAACTGTTATCCGGCAAATCCAGTGCGTCGAGATGTTCCAGTTCGCCCTCGAAAAAGCTGACATTGGTTTTTGCGTGATTAAAAATATCTGCATGAAAGTCTCGATGGGCATTGGCAACCGCTAGTTGTTCCGGCGTCATGTCAACGCCAACGACAGAACCAGTAGCGCCCACCAAGGCTGACAGGGTATAACAGTCACGGCCAGAACCGCATCCCAAATCCAATACCCGTAAACCATCCAATTGTTCCGGTATTACCAGTCCACAACCGTAATAACGCGAAGCAACTTCATCGTGAATTTTGCTCAAAATTGCTTTGATATATTCCGGTGGGGCTTCTCCGGTACAGCAGGCATTGGTTTGCAAATCGTCCGAGTTTTTCAGGGTTTCACTGTAATACTGCTTTACGTCTTGTAACATGGTTTATCTCTTTTGGTTTTTCGTATTTCAAGAAATGCTTTAAAACTGTGTCTGCCTTTTCTTTGTTAAAGGTAAGGGTGTTTTTCCCTGTTGCTCTGTTCGTCCGCCACCACCCCGTTGCCAGCGATGAAAGCGTTCAACCCAGACTAAGGCCTTTTCTGGCTTATGGGCTTTTTTCCATTCACCAGCGGCATAGCGATTGGCTTCAGCCAATGTTGGATAAATGTGAATGGTGCCGAGAATTTTATTCAGACCCAGACCGTGCTTCATTGCCATCACGTATTCGCTGATCAGATCGCCGGCCTGCGCTCCGACAATAGTGACACCTAGAATGGTGTCTTTTCCGGGTGCAGTCAATACTTTCACAAAGCCATGGGCTTCTTCATCGGCAATAGCTCTGTCCAGCTCGGCCATATCGAAACGGGTGACTTCATAGGGAATGTTCTGTTCCTTGGCCTCCAGCTCGTTTAGGCCAACGCGAGCCACCTCCGGTTCGGTAAAGGTTGCCCAGGGGATTACCGAATAGTCCACTTTGAATTTCTTGAATTTACCAAACAGTGCGTTAACGGCCGCATACCAGGCCTGATGCGCAGCCGTATGCGTAAACTGATAAGGGCCTGCCACATCGCCGCAGGCGAAGATATTCGGGTAGTTGCTTTGCAGGTATTCGTTGACCTCGACGGTGTGGGTTTTGGCGAGATTAACGCCCAGCTCTTCCAGGCCAAAACCCCGCGTATTGGCGGCACGTCCTACTGCGACCAGGACTTTATCAAAGGCAATGCGAACCTCTTCACCTTCGGACTCACAGATCAGCACAGAATCGTCACCGTCTTTGACAAATGCCTTGGCGGTATGACCGACCAGCACCTTGATGCCTTCATTGGTAAAACGTTGCTGTACCCGTTCAGAGACATCGGGATCTTCGCGCAGCATCAGACGTGGCAGCATTTCAACCTGTGTCACCTCGCTGCCAAGGCGTGCAAAACTTTGGGCCAGTTCGCAGCCAATGGGGCCACCACCGAGCACCACTAGGCGTTGGGGGCGTTGTTCCAGTTGCCAGACGTTATCGGAGGTTAGATAGTCAATTTCTTCAATGCCGGGAATCGCTGGCACAAAGGGGCGGGCACCAGTGGCGATCACAATATTGCGAGTGGTAATGATCTTGCCATTGACTTCGACCGTATACGGCGAAGTTATTTTTGCCTCGCCCTGAATCACATTCACGCCCAGTTCGGTATAGCGTTCAATCGAATCATGGGGCTCTACCGTTTTCACAATACGCTGTACCCGCTGCATAATATCGGCAAAATCAAACTTGGCCGTGACGGACTGAAAACCCAGATCACTGGCACGATTGACATCAGCCATAAAACGGGCGGAACGGATCAGGGCTTTGGATGGCACACAGCCGGTGTTCAGGCAATCACCGCCCATTTTGTGTTTTTCGATCAGGGTGACATTGGCTTTGACTGCAGCGGCGATATAGGACGTCACCAAGCCGGCAGAGCCGCCACCGATAACGACGATGTCGTCATCAAACCGTTTGGGTTTGGGAAATTGTGTTAACTGTTTTTGCTGACGCCAGCGGTTAAGACCGTGTTTGGCTATCAATGGGAAAAGCCCCAGTAATGCAAAGGATAAGAAAATCTTGGGTGTCAGTATGCCCGACATCGATTCAATTTGTGCCAGTTGGGTGCCCGCGTTTACATAGACAACAGTGCCCGCCAGCATACCCACCTGACTGACCCAGAAAAAAGTACGCGTTGAAATCCGTGTGACACCCATCACCAGATTGATCACAAAAAATGGCACGATGGGTACTAGGCGTAGCGCAAACAGATAAAAAGCACCTTCTTTTTCCATACCGGCGTTGACTGTTTTTAACTGTGCGGCAAAACGGTTTTGAATACTGTCACGGAGAATTAGTCGCGAAACCAGCATCGCCAGGGTAGCACCAATAGTTGAAGCGAAGGAGACTATAATCAAACCCTGCAGCAAACCGAAGATAGCACCGGCTGCCAAGGTCATTACGGTTGCACCCGGAATCGATAGAGCTGTGACCATAATATAGACGGCGAAAAATCCAGCAACTGATAATGCTGGTTGCTGTGTGACGAACACATCCAGCGCTTCTTGTTGGGTTTTCAAGGCGCTCAACGTGAGATATTGGTTAAGATCAAAATGGAAAAAGAGTGCTACCAGAACAATTAGCGCAACGAGTATTACCAGCTTTTTTGTCATCATCCAAATGCCTGATTAGTGATTTTGTTAATAGTAGATGATATATGACGGTATTTGTTACATGCACTGCCAAAATAAGTAGTTTGTAATGGGAGAAAGAGTCTATGGGGCAGTGAGCTATTGGGTTGTTTACAGGACCTTGTAACAACTAAGGGCCGCTTAATGTTTTCCATGGCAGGCAAAAGCCATCTGTTCAATTGCCGCATTTGTTTAGGTCAGCACACTGTTCTTGTTTAGCAATCATTCAAAAGACGCAAAAAAGTGATCTATATCAACCGGATGGTTGGTCGCAATGCGCGTGTTTTGTTTTAAGTCAAAAACCCTTCTAAAGTTAAAGGCGTGTTATGACAAAACAAAAATTCGCAGCCATTTAAGGAGGCAATCGCGATGAAAGATCCTGCCACTCAGGTCTCGCGCAGGGGGTTAATGAAAAACCTCATTGCATCGGATCGACCCAAACGCTATGCGATGGTGATTGATACCCGTCGTTGTATAGGTTGTCAAGCGTGTACCGTTGCCTGCAAATCTGAATTCAGTGTACCGCTAGGGGAATCACGTTCGTGGGTAGAAAGCATAGAGAAAGGGAATTTTCCTGATGTAGGACGTAACTTTTTACCACGACTGTGTAATCAATGCGAGAAACCCAGCTGCGTTTCGGTTTGTCCTACGGGGGCAACCTATAAGCGCGACGAAGATGGTGTTGTCGCTATTGATGAGGAGATTTGTATTGGCTGCAAATACTGCATGCATGCCTGTCCCTATGGTATGCGTTACCTTCACCCCAACACAGGCTCTGTTGATAAATGCGACTTTTGTCTGCATCGTGTTGAACAGGGGGTTGCGCCGGCCTGCGTGAATACTTGCCAGGGGTATGCTCGAATTTTTGGCGATATCAACGACCCCAGCAGTGCGGTATCCAAGATGTTAGAAACAAACGCTGTGTCTGTGCTGCGCCCTGCAATGGGTACGGAGCCCATGGTCTTTTACATTGCTGCTGATTCATCGGATGAACGTTATGCCGAGCGCACGGGCGTTTATGTCAGGGTAGAAACAAATCGTCGCCAACAGAAGAGGGTATAGTCATGTTAGAGATACATTGGGGATTACCCGTAATTATCTATTTATTCTTAGGAGGCTTAGGCGCCGGCGCGGGCGTGGTCAGTGCCTCTGTTTTTCTTCGTTCACATGCAGGAGATGCCTCAGAGGGCGCTTTTGATATTGCTCGCTGGGGTGCATTGATTGCGCCGATACCGGTGATTGTAGGCGTGGGCGCGCTTGTTTTTGAGCTGGGCAGTTTTGCAGTCGGGGATATGTTCCGCTGGATTAACCTGTTTCTGACAATCAATTTGTCGCCGATGTCGATTGGTTCCTGGTTACTGGCATTGTTTGTTATCGTCAGTCTTGTTTATGCCTACACCTTCCTGGGTTCAAATAGCAGACCAGGTGATGAACATCACGGCCTGCGCAAGAAAATGGCTTGGTTAATGGTACCCTTGGGTGTGGGTGTCGCACTCTATACGGGCATTCTGTTGGGCGCCATGCCGTCACGACCTTTCTGGAATTCGCCCATACTGGCCATGTTATTTTTGATTTCTGCCTTATCGACTGGTGTGGCGAGTATTTTGCTAATGCGCTGTATTTTTGGTGGTTCAAGTAGTGACGCTAAGGGCGTGGAGGACAGCAAATACCTGCTATCGTCTACCGATATGCTCCTGATCAGTTTTGAAGTGCTCGTGGTCTTTCTTTTTATCATGTATGCCCACTTGACGGTCGGTGGTGTCGAACATGCGATTGATGTGGTGCTCGGTGGCAGTTTGACCTCCCTGTTCTGGTTAGGTTTTGTGGTGATTGGATTAATTATTCCCATTCTGATAGAGCTGAAGTATGTGCTGCCCAGATTACTGAAGCAAGAGCATTATGCGATGCCTCATGCCATGGAACTCGCAGTTTGTATGCTGGTTATTGTCGGTGGATTTATGCTCCGCTATGTCGTGGTTATTGCTGGTCAAGTGACCGGGCCGATTGGAATCTAGGGGGAGATACAATCATGTTAAATAGACGCAAATTTGTTAAGTTGAGTGCGGCGACTGCTGCTGCCAGTGTTGCAATGAATGGCACCTTGTCGCAGGCTCGTGAGCTACCGGTCTTTGGTGGTAAGGATTATTCTCCGGCCACCGGACGTGAACGTAAAGCAGTGCCCAGTGCGTGCTTAAATTGTGTAACCCGGTGTCCGAATATTGTCTACGTTGAAGACGGGCGTATCGTCAAAATTGAAGGACAGCCGAATTCGATTCGAAGTGAAGGGAAGATGTGCGCCAAAGGGCAAGGTGGCGTCAACCATTCCAATGACCCAGACCGAATTCTCTATCCCATGAAGCGCGTAGGCAAACGCGGCGAAGGTCAATGGAAGCGCATCAGCTGGGATGAGGCGCTGGATGAGGTGGCCGGTCGCCTAAAAGTGTTAAAAGATGCAGGCACGCCGGAAAAATTCATGTTTCATTACGGTCGCATGAAATCCAGTATCAGCAAGATGGTTAAAACCAATTTCCTGGGTGCCTATGGCACGAAAACCATTGGCAACCACACCTCCATCTGTGAGGGCGGCAAGTGGACGGCACAGGAACTCACCTGGGGCAAACACTACGATAGCTGGGATTTTGACAACACTCGCTATGTGCTGAATTTTGGTGCTAATCCGCTGGAAGCCGGTACCAACCATATTCCGACGGCCCATCGTTTGATTCGCGCCCTGACGACCCGTGAAGTAAAAATGGTGACGGTTGATGTCAGACTGTCCAATACCGCGGCAAAATCCCAGGAATGGTTGCCCGTGCGCCCGGGCGGTGATCTGGCGCTGGCGTTAGCGATGTGCAATGTGGTGATGTCAGAAGACCTTCATAAAGGGCATGGGGAAGAATTCCTCAAATTCTGCAAGGTGACGGATACGGCAGAGGATACCTTGGAAAACAAGGTCAAGGCGTTGAAGGATAATTTTGAGCAGTACACGCCTGAATGGGCAGAGCAGCACTGTGATATTTCGGCCCATGCCATTCGCCGCGTAGCCCGTGAATTTGCTACCAACCACCCGGCCTGTCTCGTCAGTTATCGTGGTGCAGTGGCTCACTATAATGGAAATGACACCGAGCGTGCTCTGCAGACACTGGCGGCGATTACCGGCAATATCGATAACCCGGGCGGTCGTTGTCTGGCGGTAGGGCCCAAGTGGAAATACCCCAAAGTGAAGAAAATGCCCAAAGGGCGCAAGCTCAAAATTGTGGATGGCCCGAAAGGCGCAGCCGCCATACCCTCGCATCATATGAGTCATAATGTGCTTAAAATGATCAAGGATGGCAGTGCGGGTCGTCCTGACATTTACATGTCCTATATGTACACCGCAGTGTATGCCAACGGGGACGTACAGGAAAATATTGACGTCTTAAAGGATGAGTCACTGATTCCTTATAGCGTCAACATCAATCCGTTTTACGATGAGTCGGCAGCCCTGGCGGATCTTATTCTACCGGAACCGCCCTATACCGAACGCTGGGACTGGGAAGATATGGTCTCGCCAGTGCAAATTCCTGAGTACTATATTCGCCAGCCCGCGATTCCCCCCATGGGTGAAACGCGTGATTTTGGCACCGTTGCCTGCCAACTGGCGGAGCGTATCGGCATTGATCTGGGCTTTAAAACCAAGGAAGAGTTTGTGAGGCTGTCCTGTGAAAAAACCCCCGCGATTAAAGCCGTCGGCGGTTTTGAATACATGAAAAAGCACGGTGTTTATCACGATCCCAAAGCCAAACCCAAGTATTATTCGTATCGTAAGGAGCTCAAGCCCAAAGATTATGAAAAAGCGACAGTAATCCTGGATGAGGCGACGGGTACCTATTGGGATTGGAAAAAAGCCAAGCATAAGTCCGCAGAAGCAGCGCAGAAGAAGGGATACACCCATAGCAAGGGCGCCTACAAGGCCTATGTCGGTCAGCGTATTGGCAATAAAGTCTACAAGGGTTTCAAGCCGGACAAGTTGAACAAGTCCGGGTATTTTGAAATCTATTCCGGTTTGATGAAGGACAAAGGCTTCAACCCGATGCCGACCTGGTACTCCATCCCGGAGCATGACAAGATGGGCGATAATGATATGATCATGACCACATACAAAGTGGCGACTCAAATTCATTCGCGCTCACAAAACTGCAAGTACCTCACCGAGCTGTATCACGACAATCCTGCCTGGATCAATCCGCTTGATGCCGAACGTCGAGGCATTATCGAAGGGGATGAGGTCAAGGTGAAATCAGAGGTTGGTGAAATCACCATCAAGGCAAGGATTACCCCAGCCGTGAAACCTGGAGTCATCGCTATTTCGCATCATTGCGGTCACTGGGAGTACGGCCGTTATGCCTCCGGTAACAAGGCGCCAATGGGGCATGAAGATGATCCGGATCTGAAACGCATGTGGTGGAAGGGAAACCACGGCGCACACCCGAACTGGATTATACCTAACGCACCGGATCCAATTAACGGGCAGTTGCGCTTTATGGATACGGTGGTGCAGGTGATGAAAATATGACAACTGTCATTGCATCGGACGGCGGCACTCAAGCCGCCGATCCTCTTTCTGAATGGATGGCCAGTGCTGATGAACGCGCATTTCTCTATCGGCTTTTGGCCGATGTATTTAGACGTGAACCATCAGCACAAAGGTTGGAGGAAATTCGCACTGACTCGTACCGCGAGGCGTTGAATGAAGCCGGAGTGGATTTGGGTGAGGCGTTTTATTCCACTGCGATTGATGAACAGGTTGAGGAATTAGCTGTTGAGTTTACGCGCTTGTTTCTCCTCTCACCTGGTGGTCGAATTGCGCCGTATGAATCAGTACAGCTTCCCGACGGCTCTGGGCAATTGCGAGGGCCTGAATCCCAAATAGTGCTGGATTATTATGGTGCCACAGGATTTGTTCATCACGATGAGATGAACGATATGCCGGATCATATTAGTGCTGAATTGGAGTATATGGCTCACTTGGTTGGACTTGAGTCTTCTAGCTGGGCGAATGAAAAGCAGGAAGATGCACTGAATGCCATTCGTTATCAGAACGATTTTTTTTATACACATTTGTCTAATTGGGTGTTTTGCTTTCTAAAAAAAGTCAATGAGAGAGCCGAGCACGCTTATTATGTAGGCTTTGCCGAATTGGCGCGTGAGTTTATGGAGCAGGAGTTGTCAGAACTATCAGATAGAACAAAGCAAGCAGCGCAGTTGATAAATCGAGTCTGAACCCAAAACGCTCGAATTGTGGGTTCAGCTTGTTTTTTAACGGCTTGAATATGGCATTTCTCGGAATTTAATTCTTAATCCTGAGCTTAGCTTTAGGGCTAACATTCACGAAGTTTTTCTTATGAGACTTCAATAGATGCATGATCACCATCATATGACAGATGACAGATGACAGATGACAGATGACAGTCGTACGATGGGTGTGGCTTTTGCGCTGAATCTATCGTTTACTGTTATTGAGTTGATCGGCGGCGTACTAACCAACAGTGTGGCGATTCTCTCAGATGCCGTGCATGATCTGGGTGATACACTGGGCGTTGGTTTTGCCTGGTGGATACAACGGGTATCGGGTAAAGCGGCAACCAATGAGTACACCTACGGTTATCGACGTTTATCGTTATTAGCTGCAGTGATAAACGGCGTTGTACTGATTTCTGGTTCATTATTTATACTTTCCGAAGCTATTCCGCGCCTATGGCTGCCGCAAATGCCTCATGCGCAAGGTATGCTGGGTTTGGCCATACTCGGAATTGTGTTTAATGGCATTGCCGTTCTAAAACTCCGTGACGGCAAAACGATGAACGTCAGGGTACTAGTGCAGCGTCTCATTGAATTGATGCTACCTTTTCGCACTTTAACATATTGGCCCAAGCGTGGGGGTGGAAGAAACCCATCAAATCAATTTTCCATCAGGGTACGCACCTGCTGC
>PIVM01000230.1 GCA_003353945.1 Gammaproteobacteria bacterium | reverse complement strand
CAAATTCGAAATTTATCGACTATTTTACGTCAATCCACTATTAATAGGGAAAACTTCGACCATGGAATCTCGATTAATTTTAGTGATTTCAGGGGGTTATCATTTCTCGGTCAGGCACATATATAATAAGTAGTTTGGATCTTGATGCCTATAAGTGGGGAGGCCAGCGAGGCGGAGCTGCTGGCAACCTTGGATGCAGAATCCGAGGAAGACAACGCTGGCCGGATTGGCTATAGTTAAGGTTCTATGAGAACCTCGGAGAATCGCCATGCCTTTAAAAGCCACATCAGTACGCCTGGATGATGAAACTTTGCAGCGCATTGGCCAGATGGCAGAGTCTATGGACAGGCCCAGGGCCTGGCTCATGGCGCACGCGATTAAGCAATATGTAGAGCGAGAAGAGTGGTTTATCCGCGAAGTTGAAAAGGGCATCAAAGCTGCTGAAGAGGGCCGATTAGTGGATCATGCTGACGTGAAAGCCAAATGGGAGGCTAAGCGTGCAGATCAAGTGGACTGATTTAGCTGCAGCCGATCTCGATCATATAGAAGACTATATTGCCAAAGATAACAGTTCCAGCGTGGCCATCAATGTGGTGTTGAGGTTAATTGACGCCACCGAAATGATCTTACCGGATCACCCGGGAGCTGGGCGTATGGGGCGGGTAAAAGGCACTCGCGAACTGGCCATCAATGGCATTCCATTCACCGTGGTTTACCGGCAGATGGACAGCCTGAACCAACTGCAAATCCTGCGTGTCCTGCATGACGCGCAGCAGTGGCCTCCATCGGAGTAAATGTGAGTGCATTGGTTGATACGGGTGCTGTCAATTTGCGCATGCCTGAACATGTGAAAGTTCAGCTCAGATTATCTGAGATTGAAAACGAGAAACCACTACAGCAGATGGGTATAAACATCTTGTCCCGTATGTTACCGGAAGACAGGACGCTGATAGAATGAATGTGCTCAGGCTTGCTTTATGACGAGAAATCGGGTCTCTTGAGTTACATACTGTTTTCAGAGTTTGCAGATATTGAGCAGCAAGCAGTGGTGTGTTTATGCAGTCTGTAAGAAAAATTATTCATTGTGATTGCGATTGTTTTTTTGCTGCTGTTGAGATGCGTGATGATCCGTCCTTGTTGGGAAAGCCGGTCGCGGTGGGTGGAGATGCTGAACGCCGAGGTGTGATATCGACTTGTAATTATGAAGCTCGCCGCTATGGCATTCATTCCGCAATGGCCAGCGCCACAGCGAAAAGACTCTGCCAAGATCTGTTGATTGTTCCCCATAATATGAATAAATACCGTCAAGTATCACAGCAAATCCGAGAGATTTTTCTGGAATATACTGAACGGGTGGAGCCTCTGTCTCTGGATGAGGCCTACTTGGATGTCAGCACTAGTTCGCATTGTCGAGGCAGCGCCACATTAATAGCCGAGGAAATTCGAAGGCGAGTAAAAAAAGAGGTGGGTATTACCATTTCTGCCGGTATTGCTCCCAGTAAATTTTTAGCAAAAATTGCCAGTGACTGGAATAAGCCTGACGGGCAATTTGTGATTACACCTTCTCAAGAGGACGATTTTGTTCGTCAGTTGCCGGTTGAAAAACTTTTTGGTGTTGGCAAGGTAACCGCAAAAAAATTGCATCATCTGGGTATTCGTCGTTGTGAAGACCTGCGTGGATACAGCATTTTTGAGCTTAGCGAGCGTTTTGGCCGTTTTGGAAAGCGTTTGCATGAATTGGCATTGGGTATTGATGAGCGGGAGGTAAAGACGGACCATCGGCGTAAATCGTTAAGTGTTGAACAAACCTATGCTGAAGATTTGAGTGATCTTGATGCTTGTCTCAAACAGTTGCCTGAATTATTGGTGCGCCTGCAACAGAGATTACAAAAAGTTGATGATAGCTATCTGGTGACCAAACTGGTTGTCAAAATGAAATTCAGCAATTTCAGCGTAACAACGATGGAATGCGGTTCACGCAGTATTCGACTGACGGTTTTTCGCGATCTTTGCCGGCAGGCGTATGAAAGAGGTAATATGCCTGTGCGGTTGCTAGGTTTGGGTGTGCGCTTTGTGGATTTGCTCGAGCAGCGAAACCCCTTGCAACTGACATTGTTTGATGAGTAATTATTTCCACGGCACTTAATTTCTACAATCCCTACAACCGCATTTGATCAAACGAGAGGTTAACTTTGTGGCACAGATACCTTTAGCACAAATACACGATGTGAATTTCGTTAAGCTTGATAAGGTGGAAATGCCTGTTGCCGGTGCTGATGATGTGCTTATCAAAGTAGCGCAATGCGGCATTTGCGGTTCGGATTTGGGGTATATTGCCATGGGAGGCTTGTTTGGACCTGGCACGCCCATGCCGATAGGCCATGAGCTTTCAGGAACAGTCGTTCAAGTGGGAGAAAATGTCACCCAGCTGAAATCGGGAGACCGTGTTGTCGTTAATCCAGAGGAAAATAGCAATCGCATTGGCAACAGCGGAGCTGAAGGCGGATTTTCGCCCTATCTGTTAGTCAAAGGTGTAGCGCATGCCCCACAAGCGGTCCTGACTTTACCTGATGGCTTGGATTTTGAGGAAGGCGCAATGGTTGAGCCATTGTCGGTAGCTATGCATGCTGTGCACCAAGGCGAAGTAAAGGCAGAAGATAAGGTAGTGATTTTCGGAGCGGGCACGATTGGTTTAGGCATTTATTGTGTGCTTCGGTATTACGGCGTCAGTAATATTGTGGTGGTCGATCGGTCTTCATTCCGCTTGAGGCTGGCGGAACAACTTGGTGCTTCGGTTTTCAATGCATCGGAAGGTGATTTGAGTCGTTTTTTAATCCATCAACAGGGGGCGAATGAGTTGATGGGAATGCCAATCCCAGGCAGTGATGTGTATTTTGAGGCAACAGGAGTCGGGGAAGTTTTCAACCAAACAGTCAATCTGTCGAAAGTCGGTGCTCGAATTGTTGTTGTCGGTGTACACAAAGCGCCCGTATCTTTTGATTTGATCAATGTGTTGATTAGAGAGTTGAAAATCACAGGATCGATGGCCTATCCGAGTGAGTTTCCTAAGGTGATAGAAATGTTGCAGAGTGGCAAGGTGGATGCCAAGGCATTAATCAGCCACCGCTTTGCTTTGTCAGCATTTGATGATGCGCTCGTTATAGCGCGGGATGCAGAGCAAGCTATAAAGGTGTTGATTGATTGCCAGGCTTGAGTTACTACCTGTAAATTGTAAATCAATATGGCGTGCTGTAAGGTGCCAGGCAGGTTCGAAACTAATCCACCTGACACCTTTTATTGCTGTGTCGATAGCATTGCTGCAATTATTAATGAATGACACTACTACAATTAATGACAACAAGCGCTGTTAGGTTTTTTCAGGTTTCTTCGCCCCAATCTCCGCCGCTTCGGCCTTCTTGATAATGTCATTAGCCAGTTCTGCAACATTGCGGTTGATATCTCTAACCATATTGTAAATGGCTCCTATGGTTGTATCTTGTATCAGCCTTACCTCGTGGCTGGGTTTTTCTCCAAATCCAAGACGCTCCAAGACAGTGATTGGGAGCTCAGCAATGGAACGGTGTATTTCCTCTGCTGTTGTTGCACCTTTATCAACGGCTTCTTCGATTAATTTGCTTATCTCTTCTTTATCGCTTTTCATGGTATTTCTCCAACTGGTTTCTCATATTAAGTTTCCACATGGTTCAATTCATAATTTCCCTCCATCCAACGTTTGATATGATTGTAAACCTGAGGCGCATGCGCCAATCTCACATGATTAATGCCCGAAATCACGGCAGAATATTTTTCTACGTTTGCTGTTTCATGTTCTTCCTGATCAGAAATCGAGTGTCCACGAGCGCTGCTCAAAGGCACCAGTCCATCACCGACTACGTTGCCCAAGGGGTGGTCGGCGCTCTTTGTGAGCGTCCCACCAACAAAATGGTGTCCTGCGTTTTTTAACAAGGGGATTGACGTGGGCGCAGTGGCATCATCACATTGCCAGTCTTCATCAATTAGATGGGGGTAGCGTAAATCTCTGATTGCGGCTCCTCGTGATTCATAGATTTGTCCTATCTTACGTGCCAGAGGGTGGGCACTGTTCGACATGCGCCGATAGATCTTCTCAGCCCAAGCCTCCCACGGCGTGCCTAAGTGTGGCGAGCCCAGATAAAAAACCTTGGCCACTTTTTTTACCCAGTCCGATGAGGAATCTGTGCCGTAATGGCATGCACTTCGAATAAGCAAGCCGCCCAGGCTGTGGCCAATTAAAACAATTTGATCGATGTCTACTGGATACGCATTGACTAGATCTTCGATTAAGCAGGACAAGGCTCGGCCGTTTGTTGAAATGTGAAGCCCGCTATTAAAACGCACATAGAGTGGTGTATGGTCGAACTCTTCCAACAGCAAACTGCCATAGGAAAGACGTTGCAGGGATTTCGCCTTATCATCAGTGGTTTCAAACTCTTTTGGAAAAGCCCACAGCTGCTCATGAGATGATAAGCCATGAACAAAAATCGCAATTTTGGAGGATGGGGTCGGGAAGAGATGTTTTAGCCTGTTCTCTGTTAGCTCCAATCTACGGTTCTGATGGTAAAAGCCCATTTCAATGCCTAGCGTGCT
>PIVM01000659.1 GCA_003353945.1 Gammaproteobacteria bacterium | reverse complement strand
TTATCGAGATTGCTTTGCAAATCTTGAAGCTGTGTCGCTGACATACCATGCAAATCCAAACCAATCGCCTGATACTCCCCGGTGATCACCGGATTGGTCGTCTGCTGCCAACCACTGCGTTCGCTCCATAATCCTTTTCGAGTTTTAAGTTCCCGCCCAAATGGAATAGCTGTTGATTCAATCTGTATTGCACCATCAATAGTAAACTACCCTTTCACCTGAAACAGATCTGCCGGAATCGTATTGGGTAACTCTTCAGGAGTCTGCGGATTGTCTGGCAAGTAGTCGAGCAGCGCCTGTTCATCCACTGCCGTAGCCGGTGAGAAGGAGAAGGCAAGCTTTTTAGCCACCAGTTCCACCGTGGCTTTTTCAATACTGAACAGCTCGCTGTCGTATTCATCCAATAGGGTAAACTGAAATGTATGCCGCTGCTGATCCGGCACTTCACTGAATTTCTCCTGCACAAACACTTGCTCGTAAGGCAATCCAGCAGGTAGCGTTAAGTCGTCACGCTGAATAATCTGTTGACTACCTAGTACATCACCCACCGTGGCATTTTGCAGATTGTTAGTGATATAGGTTTCCAGTTGAGTTTTATAGTTATCCATCTGGGTTTGAATATGCGCTTGATCCACATTCTGCACCCAACCGGCCACCTCGTCTGTTGTCGCGGTGGTTTGAATCTGATTTACAAAGGCTTCGGCATCAAAAGGCACGGCTTGTGCCAGATCGATGCCTTCACTAAAGCTGTATTGTTTGTAACTGGAATCCAGCGCCACCCATTGGCCATTCACATACACTTCTGCCCAACTGTGCTCGATATCAAAATATTTATTTTCACCATTGATGCGGATCAGGATGCTGGGTATACCACCTTGTGCCAGCAGATTATGCGCTGCTTCGACCACTTCAACACCACCGACCCAACTCATAACCGGCTCAATTGGCACACGCACAGTACCGTATTGATAGCGTGCGGGGATACTTGATGCACGCATTAAAGCGACTAACAGGCTGGTCGTATCCATGGCATTACCGGCCTGTATCGCCAGGGTTTGTTCTGCACCCTGAATAGAACCATAGCTGGGGATAAACCGAATGTTGTTATAAACCCAGTTGTAGATTTCAACCGGATCGTAGTT
>PIVM01000658.1 GCA_003353945.1 Gammaproteobacteria bacterium | reverse complement strand
TTAGTATAGTTTCAATGCGTTAGATCGATAAAATAATGTATGGATAGGATCCATAATGCTGGTCGTTAGCACGGGAAAGTATAAGACCTCGGTCTTATAACTTTCCCGAGGTAAATAACAGCATTATGGATACTATCCATACATTATTTTATCGATCTAACGCATTGAAATTATGCTGACATTGTAAAAAAAAAAAAAAAAAAAAACCAACATCTTCGTCAAGAATGGTCGTCAACCATTCACCGTCATCCAACCATCCATCATCCAATCCAATCATCAAATACAATCCAATACAATCCAATCCAATCAAACAATCCAATCAAACAATCCAATCCAATGCCAATCCAATCAAACCCAATCCAATCAAATCCAATTAAACCCAATCAAATCCAATCCAATCCAATCCAATAATCCAATCCACCTGTTTTGATTTTTTTATATATATGGTTGTGTTTGGTTTGGTGGTTGGCAGGTTGGCGTTTGGCGTTTGGCGGTTGGTTGTGGTTGGCGTTTGGCTGGCTGGCGGTTGGCTGGTTGGCGTTTGGGGGTTGGCTGTGGTTGGCGTTTGGGGTTTGGCTGTGGTTGGTGTTTGGTTGGTTGGGTGGTTGGTGTTTGGCTGGTTGGCGTTTGGCGGTTGGCTGGTTGGTTGGTTGGCGGTTGGCGGTTGGCTGTTTGGCTGTTTGGCTGTTTTTGTGTGTGTTTGGCTGTTTTGTGAATGTAAATGTAACTGAATCTGAATGTGAATGTACAGATTTACATTCAGATTCAGATTCAGAGCCAAAAAATTTGTTGTGATGTTATTATTTTTATTTTAAAACTTAAGCTTTTTTATATTTAAAATTCTTTTTTCGCATTTCAAAAACGAATTTCTTTTATGAATACCTTTGTTAAAACGGAACATACCTCTGGTAAAGGGGTACTTTACCAGACCCTTTTAAGTGTTGTTAGTTCGATAAAACCTAGGTTTGCAATAACCTACGTTTTGTTTTCAACACACTTTTTGTGTCACAGAAAATAAACTGTGTTACTAAAAGCTCTATGATTGACCAACTGGAAAAGTTGAAGTCCGAATTGACACAAAATAAGTGTATGTATTTATTAATAATTGCAACAAATATAGACATATATTAGCATGTAATTCC
>PIVM01000229.1 GCA_003353945.1 Gammaproteobacteria bacterium | reverse complement strand
GGCGAATGGGCAAACTCTGCTCACGACATCATTGACTATCCAGCAAACAATAACAGTCCTATCACCTGCCTGGGCGATGGCACCAGTGGTTGCCACGGCAATGCACATGGCTCGGATAATATTAAGATATTAGCTGACAACTTAGGCACGGTATCAGAGCCGGTAGTAAGCAACTTCTGCTTTAACTGTCATACCAACGGCAAGATTGTGAACAACTCTCTCTCCGCTAACCGCGGCCCCGGATATGCCGGTGCGGCAAACGATATCGCAGAATCCTTTTCCCGTGCAGAGCATCACGATTTGGGTATAGCGTTCGATAACGGTTCAGGCAGTTTCACTTTGGAATGCACCTCTTGCCATAACCCGCATATGGTGACGGGTAAATACTGGGATGCAGAGTCAGGCGTTTCACCCGTCACACGACCGGATTTTAGTGACCCGGTTAATAATCCACGAGCGATGGGCTCAACGGTCTGGGGAGATGAAGCCGGCGAAAAAATGGATGATTTTGCAGCTCAAAGTTCGGGAACCGGCGGCTGGTATTACAACACTTCCAGGGGAGGTACGATAACAGCTGACCAACCCGCAAAATATCAACCGCCTAAATCTGGGGGTGGTTATTCCCAGGAATACAGCGGCGATATCATGCCCGATTACACCAGCCTCTGTCTGGACTGTCATAGTGATCGTGTGAGCGACATGAACCCACCGGTCAATTGGGGACAGGGAATCGGCTGCACAGATAACGGTGTCGATGACGAACCTGGTTATATTCGGCGAATTGAATGTGGTGCTGCACATGGCTTTGGCAGTGCTAATAAGCCTGTTTACGTACCTACAAATCCAGATGACTTAAGTACCTCCGGCTTTTGGGGAAATAGCGGCAATCCAGACCCAATTTTCTCTATGAACTATGTTACGCGCGGTCGAGGTGTCGGTCATTTTATGCGCTGGCCTTACGACTCGGCTGATAGAAACGCAGGTATTAACTTTGTCTTGTCCTGTACTGATTGCCATGAAGCCCACGGCTCAAATCGAGGCAGCATGATTCGTGAACGTTTTCAAGTGAATGACAGCGGCGCCTGTGGTGCAGGAACAGCCGATGGAGAGAATTGCGCGGACGGCAGTCTTTGGAACTCATTCTGCAATGCCTGCCATTATTACTATGGCGGACACCACGAAGGCATGAGCTGTGGAACTGCCTCTTGCCATGAAACCAACTCCCTGCATCGAATTGTAAAATCCGGTGGTGGCGGATCAACTCAGCTGCGGCTTACTGCTCCTACCTGGTCAGGTGACGGCATTAATTGGCAAGACTACTATGTGCCTCCCACCTTCACACCAGACCTAATTTCAGCCACTGGCAACATTGGTAGCGACCAGGTTGTAGTCACGTTTAAAGATAACTCCGCCACGGGCGGTTTAGGGATTTACGGCGATGTTGATCACGATACCGAAGCCCTTTCCGGATCACTGGCAGCCGATGACTTTTTATTCTTTGACCAAAATTCAAGTGGCGCGAATATTGTAATAGCCGCCACCCATACAGCAGGGGAATATACGGCCACGCTTCAGCTAAGCAGTCCCTTAACTGAAGGTGATATGAATGCCGATACCCTGGCCGTCCGTCGAACATCGGTTTGGGATTATTATGGTGAAACCTACACCAATGCCGCTTCTATCAGTTTTGGCCCGGCGCCAGCGCCTGCTGGACCGTGGCCCATAAGCATCCAACCCAGTTTTGCTACCACGGTGGTAGAAGGCATTGTGGCTACCAACAAGCTGTTTGTATGGTTCTCAGGCCCTGCCTATGCAAACAGCAACGGCACGGGTGATCTGCAAACCAGTGATTTCACCTTTACCAATGACAATGGTAGCGGTGCCTCTTCAATCATCTCAGTAGACCATACTGCTGGCGACGATGTCGCAGTCATCACTTTGGATACCGAACTGATCGACACTGATATCGGTAGTGACACCCTGGCAGCCATGCCCGATGCTGTTTACAGTGCCGAGGGCTATTTGAGCCCAACATCCGACATCACTACTACTGCAGTCAGTTATTACGCATCCATTTCTAATGTTTACGGTCTCGCTGATTTCAATCGGATTATCGTCCGCTTCGACACTCGAACCTACTCCAATGATGACAGCAGTGGTGATCTGCAACCAGGCGATTTTGACGTTTCAAGTCTCGGCCTGAATATCACCGCCGTTGAACACCACGAGGCGGGATCGGTGTCGGCATCTCTAGTCCTAGATGGCAATCTGAGCGCAAGCGATATCAACAGCGGAAAATTGGTGTCTGCTGTGAGTAACGAGATTTACGATATAAATGGATATCCCGTACCGATCACGGGTATTGAGGTGACCGGCGGGTTGCAATCGGCAATCCAGACTGTCCAAGGCGTCTCAGGTATCAACAAGTTGAAGGTGACCTTCAAGTCACAGGTATACAGTCAGGCTGGCGAAACCGGCGCTCTTGATGCCAGTGATTTCGTACTGACGAACGCCACGACGACTATCGCTTCAGTAATCCACTCTGCCGGTAATCCCATTGCGATAATCACTCTTGCCGGTAATCTGGACGCCGCCGATATCGACAATGCCACTCTGGCCCCTGCCAGTAGTGCCATTTTCGGACCCAATCCCGGTAGCTTTCCGCTTTTGACCGATACCGTGTTGATCACTGCCCAGGCCCAGCCAGCCATTACCAAGGTTGAAGGGGCTGCCGGTTTTGATACGCTAACGGTGTCCTTCGATCAGGGAGTTTACACAGGAACCGGCCAGTCCGGCGCACTCGTGAGCAGCGATTTTGTTTTAACCGACACAGGATCTGACAATAGTCGAATCATATCAGCGATAGACCACACGGCAGGCTCATCAACGGCTATTCTAACCATGAGCCAGATCCTTGCAGTGGGCGATGTAGACAGTGATACATTGGCGGCGGCCAGCGGCGCCATATTCAATGAAATCGATAGTCCTGTGGGTACGAGTGTGCTCACGATCAGCAGTAATGATTGTCCCACCTGGGGAACCCAATTCGACTTTAGCGAGGGTATTGGCAGTACGACAATACAGGACAATACGGGACTGATCAGTGGCACCGTCGCCAACCCTACGTTCAGTATGCAGGGAGACGGTACCTTTACCGGCGAAGAGGCGCAAGCCACCACTGTCGAGCTGAGCAGCAACACCAGTTGCTTTAACTCTACCCGGGCACTGACAGTGGAAGCCCGCGTCAAACCCACCGAAGTGGATCGCGGAGATGATGATAATACCTTTAATAGAATCTTCGAGAGAAGAACAACCCTGCTGGTGACTCTCCTCAACACTAACTACCGAGGGGATGACATCCCGCAAAGAAATAATAGAGCTAGCATTGAGGTCAAGTACCGGGTCGAAAATGTGTACGAAGCCGGATCAAGGCATACCTGCCCCAACCCGCAATGGCCCGATGACCCCTACGTGGGCAATGACACACGCATGCACCAGGTCTCGTCCGATATAACGAACTACCCAATGTATAACGACCATTGGTATCTCATCAAGGTCGTGTTCAATGCCGACAAATCGGCTATCGGATCATCTAACGGGACACCGGTGGATATCTTTATTGATGACCAAGGAACGACTGGGCTGGATGATGCATCAGAGGTATGGTCTGGATACAAGAATGCCTCCAGATCCATTGCGGGCAGTTCAAGTTGTAAATGGGGAGCCATACCGGGTGACCTGATCAACGATCTAGTGAATACGACACATATTGGCGCCAACTGGGCCAACAGTTCGCAACAGTTTGAGGGACAGATAGATTGGATAAACTGGAAGCCTGTAGCAGATTACAGTGGTGCCATAGATCCACCGAAGTAGCTTTGTTACGCATCGGGCAGGCTGCTGTATAAACCAAATTGTTCACTATGCCCTCACGGGCGTAGTGCTGTATCTCGATCAAGTAACAACAAAACTGGTTTAACAGGAATCGAAAAAATCACATAAGCCACTATTTAAATAGGGGTAATTGTAATATTTATCAATATGTTAATCCATCTTTACTCTAACCGATCATTAGATATGAGCATCGTAATAATTTACCATTTACAAGAAATACTGTGAGAATTTCTTATACTTGAGAAGAACAAAAATAGCTATTTTGATAATTGCGCCTATATGAATTAAGTTCTTCATTTGACTGTTTTAGCACGGTTGTATTTTAAAGGCCTTTTTATTGCCTAGTGTTTCTAGCCTCATGAGATGTATTAGTTTCTAATATACAATTAGTTATAGTAATAATAATAAGCGACACAATGCTGGACGGATGCATCATCCACTCAAAATCAAATAGCCGCTGAAACTACACTCCGAATGCACAGCCAATATTTTTGTCTTATTGGCCTAATATTTGCGACCAAATATGGAGATTCGGGCTACATGTTGATTTCTATAGATATCTCAACACATCAACAAGATGAAGCTACTTGAGCAACTACATCCGTTTCTTGTCATTTTAACTGCATGGGGAGTAAGAAACAGTGGATACTTTGCAACATTTTCATATCAAACAACTCACGTTTTCAAACCGGGTTGACGATCACAAAACGCACACCTGGCCTCGTTACCTCCTACTGCTGATGATTT
>PIVM01000657.1 GCA_003353945.1 Gammaproteobacteria bacterium | reverse complement strand
CTGTGTGGCAGTGGCAGTACCTTGAAATGGGGGGGCACTTGGAACAGCAGCTGGATTATTGGACGAAACAACTGGCCAACACACCACCACCACTGAACCTCCCCTTTGACCGACCACGTTCTGAAACATCTAGTGGCTGTGAGGGCTCTGTTTTGCCTGTTTTCCTGCCTGGAAAGCTTGTGGCTGCACTAGCGGACCTCTGCACTCAGCACCGTTCTACCATGTTTGTTGGGATCATGGCAGCTTTCCAGCTAACATTGAGCCGTCTCGCAGGCAATGTCGAGGATTTGGTGGTGGGGACGCCCAATTCTGGTCGAGACAATGTGCAGTTGCATGAAATGGTGGGCTGCATCATTGAAATGCTAGCAATGCGAGGGGATCTCAAGGGCCACCCGAGTTTCTCTACTCTTGTGGAACGGCAGCGGCTCATTGTGACCGATGCATTACAACATGCTAATGTCCCCTTTAGCCGTATTATACAATGCCTTGAAGTGCCACGCATTGCAAACTGCAATCCCGTCTACCAAGTAAGCTCATTTGGTCATCATATTTTGTTAATGCCTTCTCTGATTGTGGTGTTACTATCCAACCAACTTCCCACAGGTTATGCTCAACCTTATTGACAACCCTTTCATTGATGGCCCCAAGCAAATAAGTTCTTCTGATGTTCAATTTTTGAGTGGTTTGGAACTTGAGTCTATTTGGCCAGCCGAAGAGCTGAACAGGGGAAATGATGTCACAGTGGCAAAAATGATGGAAGGCCGGCTGTCTTTAGAGAATATGGATATCGTATTGACTCTATTTCGTGTTGCTGACTCTGAGCTGCTGGAAAAGGATGGTATGAAGGGCCTTGTGGCTTTTAACTCGAGGCTCTTTGATCGTAGCACTGTAGTCATGATCTTTGAATGTTTCAAGAACCTGCTGGAGATGGCGGTTGAAAACCCACACAAGATAGTGTGGGACCTTCCCATGCTCACCCAAGCTGAGCAACAGAGGCAGTTAGTGGAGTGGAACAGAATATCTGCTCCTTGCCCTAAGCCTGGATGGCTGGTGCATGAGTTTTTCCTGGATCAAGTTGAGGCAAATCCAAATGCAATAGCCCTGATTGAGTACGGAGGACTGAAGCGGATTATTTCATATGAAG
>PIVM01000656.1 GCA_003353945.1 Gammaproteobacteria bacterium | reverse complement strand
ACCACGACTACTGACGAGTTTGGTAAGCAAAACCTCTGGGCCAAAGAACCCACGATGTTTATTGACCCTTCCTATACTGAAAAGTACGGAATGGAAACCTATGCCGAACGTGCTGAGAAAGCAAACGGTCGTTGGGCAATGCTTGGCTTCGTGGCTGGCATTGCCTCATACGCCATCACCGGTAACTTCTTTTTCGGTATCCTCTGATGCTCCCTTATCTGGCTGGACTAATTAGCGGACTGTTTATTGCCGGTGTTCTTATGACAGCTAGTAAATGACCGAGTCCTTTTGGTTGATCACTTCTGTGGTCTGGATCACTCTCTTCACAATCTCTGTACGCAATCTTCTGGAAACCTACGATGTTTAACGAAAACGCTGAAAAACTGAACGGTCGCCTAGCAATGCTGGGAATCATGGCCGCAATGGGTGCATACTTTGCCACAGGGCAAGTTATCCCAGGCATCTGGTGAACTGGCTTTACTTAGCCACGTTTATCCTCGCCGCTATCTACATTATCTCCCAAGAGGAGGATGATGATAGAGACGGCGGGCTAATGCAACCCGCATACGAAAGGTCAAGATGAGTTCACTCTTCGTCTTTGCCTTTATAATTCTTTTGGTCATAGGGATGCAAATCACCTGGCCTATAAAACGCTAACTCACTAACAACTAACCATGGCAATGCGCTCAAGTCTCTCGGGTGGAACTTTTGTTCCCAGTAACCCTAAGAAGACTCGTCAAGGGAGAAGCGTTCATACTAAGTTATCTGCCACGAGTTCACGTCCTAAGAAAAAGAGGTACCGGGGACAAGGCAAATGATGTATCTCAACATTGTTTATGTTGGGATTGCACTGGTGGTCTTTCTCGCTATAGCGAGTGTGGTTTGGATACTAAACCAGGATTAACCAGACGAGGCGGCTTCGGTCGCCTCTTTTAGTATCAAAAAGTTTATTTTCCCTGCCCACAAGTATAATAAAGTTCTAAGCAAAACAACACTGCATGAATCTTTTCGCCTGCGACCTAGACCCAGTTAAAGCGGCCCAGTGCCTCCCTGACAAACACGTCGTCAAGATGTGCGTCGAAAACTCTCAAATGCTTGCTGTTGCCCTAGGCGACCTGCACGGTTTGGGATGGGGTCAAATTCG
>PIVM01000655.1 GCA_003353945.1 Gammaproteobacteria bacterium | reverse complement strand
CAAACCAGAGGTGAAAGCTTATTTCCAAAACTTTCTTGCCGACAAATTGTGGCGGTTATGCCATCACAAACACTCAAAACATTCAACTGTTATCTAATTCTAGTCTATAACTCTTTGTTAAACATTTCAGTGTATATTGACCTTGCTAAGCACAAAGTGCATTGACTTCATGATTCGGAGGTAAGCATGCCCAAAATTTCCGTATGTATTCCTGCATACAACAGCGTTAACCATATCGGGAAAACCATCCAGTCGGTACTATCTCAGACAATGGAGGATTTTGAGCTAATCATTCTCGACGACAAATCGACCGACGGCACTCCTGAAGTGATTAAAATGTACTCAGACCCCAGAATCAACGTTATTTGCCACCCCCAAAACCTGGGGTTTGAGGGAAATTGGAATCAAACGATTGAGACGGCAAGCGGCGAATTTTATAAACTTCTACCCGGTGACGATGTTCTATATCCAACATGCCTTGAAAAACAACTGGCCATTCTGGAAGCGAAAGAGAACAGCGATGTTGCGATGGTTTGTTGTGCTCGCGATATAATCGATCAGTCAGGTAAAAAGATAATGCAACGCTGTAATTTTTCGAAGGATATCAAGATTGATGGAATTAAAGCAGTTAAGCAGAGCGTGCGCAGCGGATCTAACTTGTTCGGAGAACCCGGGGCTGTACTGTTTCGCAGAAGTCTACTCGAAAAGGCTGGTCCATATGACGGATCAAATCTATTCCTCATTGACATGGACATGTGGTGCAAGATTCTACTCAACGGCAAGCTCTATGTTCTCACCGAGCCTTTGGCCGCTTTTAGAGTGTCTTCCGGCAGCTACAGTGTCAAACTGCGCGGTGAACAGGCGAAATGGTTCAAAGAATTTATTCAAAAGCTAGCTTCAGATAGAAGATTCAAATTGAGCACACTTGACTGCATCCAAGGAGGGCTCATGGCCGAACTCAATGCCATTCTCAGATATCTTGTCTATAAATTCGTGATAAGGTAAGTCAGGTAGATTAGAATAAACCCCTAGTGCAGCGTCTCATTGATTCTTCCCTCGTAATTGGCAATTCAAAGCGCTATAAATAGAGCTTATAATGAAGCCTTGTAGGGTTTTTGTTTCCAAGCATCTAGATGATATATAAA
>PIVM01000228.1 GCA_003353945.1 Gammaproteobacteria bacterium | reverse complement strand
TTTTCATCTTTGTCTATGGGCAGTTTTTTCCATTGACAGCCAGAATGTAGAAGGTAAAGTATGTACTGAAACAGCACATAAGATGATAGTTTGGGTTCTGGCCCTCGGCTACCTGTCGTGAGGAAAGGTAAGATAAATTCATTAAACTGATGGACGGTCAGTTCCGTTGGGATAGTCTTATATTTAATCGTTTTTGCCACATTTCACACCAAAACCGACGAAGTATATCGACCTTAGTGGCTAATTGACATGTTTCGGAAAATGCGCAGAAATAGTGGTTTCAGACAAATTCATTGGTGTTAAAACCCGCAACCAGTAGCTGAACAGCCATACGCTTTCTTTGATGGAGCTAGCTATTTGCCCAAAAATATCTACTCTTATTCAGTTAACGCACCGCAATACAATAATATTATCGGAAGCGATCAGGATAATACTTTGAGGAACAACTGATATGATTATTGGTAAGATAATGTCCAAGGCTATCTATGTTATAGAACCTGAGGATTCTCTATCAAACGTAATCACCCTGATGAATAACAACAGGTGCTCCTGCGTGCTTGTCAGCATACAGGATACGCTGGTGGGAATAATCACTGAAAGGGATGTCGTTGGAATGCTTGCAGGTTCTGTATCGAAAAAGTCCTTTGAGCATATTTCTGTTTATGAGGTTATGACAAAGGATCCGATCTGCGTACAGGAGAAGACTACTCTGCCCGATGCGCTAACGTTGGCCCGTAACCATCGACTTCGGCATTTTCCAGTGGTGAATGACAATGAAAAATTAATCGGTTTGGTGACACAAACTGATATTATGAATACCTATATGGAGTTATTTGAGAAACAGACACAGTTAGAAGATGTCGTTAAAGAGTTGCAATCTTTAACGCTCGAAGATGCGCTGTTGGGAATCGGTAATCGTCGCGCAATGGAGGCCGACCTCGCTTTTAATGAGGCATCGGCAAAACGATACCAGAAATATTATGCGGTTGCGCTCCTGGATGTTGATTATTTCAAAAAATATAATGACCATTATGGCCATCAAGCCGGGGATAAGGCACTGCAAGCGATTACCCAAGCCATCAAATCCGTTAAACGTGACTCAGACCGACTCTACCGCTACGGCGGAGAAGAACTCCTGCTAATAATGCCTAATACCGACCGCGATGGCGCCAAAATTGCGGCTGAGCGTCTAAGGCAGGCAGTAGAAGCAATGCAGCATATTCACAATGAAAGTCCATTGGCGTATTTAACGGTGAGTATTGGAACGGCTTCCGACCAGGCCGGCGAGTGGGAAGCGTTGGTGAAAAGTGCGGACGAAGCACTGTACGCTGCAAAAAATGGGGGGCGTAACATGGTGTGTTCTGCGAATAAAAATAGGTGCCCCCAGACTATGGCTTCTTGACGAAAACAGGGGGTAAAATCCGGCAGATTTTTGTGGGAAATTTGAATCTTCAGTCGCGTAACTCAATAAGTTACATGTACATTTTGGGCGCCAAAAAAGCGTTAAATCACTTAAGTTGACCTATGTGAAACCCCCGGCTAAGCCGGGGGTTTACCTTTATAAATTATCCCTTAGATACAATTAACTAATCAGTATCATTTATCCCAATCCCATGGCCGTAAAGAAATTTGAGAGCTTGTTCTTGATTTCGTCGACCGGGGTATAGCGGCGGTCGGCCTGATCCAGCCCAATGTGCAGGAAGGGAACACCGAGGTTGCGACAAACTTCAGCCATCAAACTTGCGCTTGCTGCCATGTCCTTGTGACCCATATGACCGGGGAAGATAACGCAATCCATGTTGTAATCTTTGACGATACGTGTGATGTCGGTCATCACGTTGTCCATTGACCCGCGAGCTTGATGAACCATGGGGCCGTGCTGGTAGGATCGCTTGGCCAGACCGCGGAAAATATTGTCCTCCGTGGACGTGTCAATTAACTCGTAGGGACAGTAGCTGACCATATCCATGGCGATCACGGCCCCCCATTCCTGCTCCAACCATGGCGCGATTTCGCCAAAGTAAAAAGGCTGAATATCGTACCAGAGCAAGCGAATTTTTTGGTTCGGCACCTCGGGGTCGTTCTCTGTTACGCGGCGCTCAGCGTCAGCTACCATCTTTTCGTACCAATTGGTAATTTCCGGGTTGCCTCCAGCCCCTGCTGTATTGGTCTGGAAAAAGCAGGACATCGGCATGATGTAGCTATGGGGCGTCGGTGTGGAACGGCGAATTTCGTTGTATTCCATCCACATTGTGTAGCATTTATTGGTTTCCTCTACCACCTCTTTGAGGCGATTCATATCCAAGGTCTTGCCGGTGTGCTTGGAGATAAAATCAACCATACGTCTCATTTCGCCAGCATAGTAATCGATGGCCTTGTCGTTATTGTGATACGGCGGATCGGGTGCAAAACAGGGAGTGTCGCGCCAGTCTGGATGGTGCATAAGCGCTGCGTGCACGCCTGCGGTAGCATCACAGGGCTCGGTCAGCGCTAGGTAGGCTGTGGGAATCGGCATCAATCCCTGCGACTGGTAATAAAGCTCGAGGCGCATAAACGTACAGGAGTCGCCGGGCAGGGCCATCTTGTCTAAGCCTTCAAGATCTTCTGCCGCATGGGACGTGCCTTCACCGGCGGGGCCGGAAAACATCTGCTGTATCGGAAAGTACCAGTGTACATCCATGGCGGTGAGAATCTCGGCGGGATTTGTATACGTGCTACCGATAAAGGGCTCCCCGGTTTCGACACATTCTATGGTACGTCGATGCTGGGTACACAGGTTCTTCAAGATAGGTACCTGCAGGGCGCTGGCAGGGCTTGGGTCCATTTCAAGCAAGGGAATGATGGGGTCGAAGAGCTCGAGTTCTTCCTTGATTCGAGAAAGGCTTTTTTCTTGTTTTGCATTCATTTCTAATTCTCCATTGTCTCGAGGAAAGCTTGTACTCGGGTACGCAGCTGACCGACGCCGCTTAGCATGTATTCACGGTCGATACTCAGCAGTGGAATGTTCCATTCCTCGAAATCTTGTACCATTGAATATTGTTCGAAGGCCCAGGTTTCACAAAAGGTGAGCCGTGCGAGAATAGCCCCATCCACATTGTACTCGTCAATCATATTTCGAATGAACTGTGCGCGGCTCTCGTACTCGGTATAAACGCCCGGGCTCGATGGTCGGTCAGCGATATAATACTGGGCCAGGGCCGTGTATGGATCAGCTATATCTTCCTTTACCTCACCCCAGAACAGCCGGGAACCGTAGCAGAGTGAATCGGCTACGACCAGGCAACCTTGGTCTTCAATTGCTCTGATATATTCCGGGTCATCCATTTCGGGACCGATGATCATCAGGCGCGCGCGATGGTCATTGATGCCCTCGGCCTGCTTGAGATCTTCCAGAAGCTCTTTTAGAAGCTCGTTGTAGATACTCTTGGGCATCGCCGTGCTTGCGACGGTGACGGCGAGGACCTCGGCACCCGTAATAACCGGGTTGTCTGCTTTGCGCAGCTCGTATAGTTCAGTCAACAGTCGTCGTGTTTCGTTATGGATGCGAATGGCAGCGCGAAGATCATCATCGCTGATCGTTACGCCAAAATGCTCTTCCAATCCTTTTGTGAGATCGACCAACTCGCTGCGAAACCACTCAACCTGTGCCGCTTCGGCCTTCTTTGGAAGGCTCAGGATCTTGATAAAGGGTGTCTTGACTTCGCGCTTCCAGTAGTCGTAAACGCGGCGGATGTGATCGCAACTGTTGAAAGCGATGAGGCCATCGATGAAATCGTATTCACCCTGCAGTGCCATATTGAAAGCGTTGCGGGGATAAGAACAATTCAGGTTACTCAGAAACGAATCCGAAAACTCTGTACCCGAGCTACCTGTAGCGCGCAGGCGTACAGGTAAAAACTCTGCGGCTGTAGCGAGTTCCTCCGGCATGTAAGAACAGAAGTAACCGAGAATCTTCCCGCCCTCATTTTTCCATTTGGTAATTTCTGGATTGACGACGCTATCTGCGACTTCAGTAAATCGCTTTAAGGCCTTGGAATTTATTCGTGTATCCAATTTGTGTGCCCCTTTAATAGTTGCTTGTTAACGATCTGTTACGTGAGTACCCATCCACCCAGTAATTATTGGCAATTCAAGGAAAGCCCTAATGCCTGGATTTATAACCTCACACACTTGCGGTACCGAGTTTACCAAATGAAACCCCGTTGTGCTCATGCCTTGAGTTACATGTTCTTCATGCGATCGTTTCGGTGGGAAATCGATGTCCCCTCTCTATATTGTTACCTTCTTGCTCAAGAAGAACAACGTGATAGAGATACCTGGGGTATTCATTTCATGGATCTAGAACAACAACAATTTAATCCAGAGCGCGTCATCGGTGATGATGGCACTGAAAAGCTCGCGAAGATGCATCCCGATCGACTTAAAGCACTTTGTGTTAGGCTGAAATCGAAGAGGGATATGTCATTGGCTTTTTGTGAAGTGCTTGAAACAAAACTCCAGGCCATTTCAGAAATTCAAAACATTTCACTGGCATCCATCTGGGACATGTGTCAATTACTACGATGTGATCTCAAAGGTGATAGCTACGCTATTCGTTCAATTCCCCTGCAAGACTTGCTTGGTGATAAGTTTGACGATGTGGAAGATGCTGTCA
>PIVM01000654.1 GCA_003353945.1 Gammaproteobacteria bacterium | reverse complement strand
TGGAAAGCCGACTGTCAATCTAGGGCTACCCAGGTTCCAATCAGTACTTCCATCCAACACCAACTTACGTGGTGGGAGGACAAGACGTTCCTCCAGTTAGGTGTCCCTATTCACCCTAAGCCACATGACATGGTCTTGTACACCGACGCGTCCAATTCCGGATGGGGTGGGCACATTGGTACCCTTTATACCGTCCAGGGTATTTGGACCGAGTCTCAGCTAGGTTTGCATATCAACGTGAAGGAAATGCTAGCTGTATACCTGTCCTTATTATATTTTGAACCTATTGTTCGAGGTTTCACTGTCCTGATCGCCACAGATAGTTCCACAGTAGTGGCGTATATCAACAAGGAGGGTGGTACAGTTTCTAAGAACCTTTGTAACCTCACAATTGTCATGTATAATTGGGCAGCATGCCAGAATGTGACTCTGATAGCCAGGCATATCCCTGGTATCTTGAACGTAACAGCCGATAGACTCAGCAGAGCGTTGCCATTTTCGCAGTTGGAGTGGTCCCTTAACTGGAAAGTGGTCAAACGGCTTTGGAATAACTGGGGGGTCCCCGAGCTTGATCTTTTCGCTACTCGGGCAAACAAAAAATGTAGGTATTACATCTCACCTATACCCGACCCTGATGCCCACTCGGTGGACGCATTCAAGTCTTCGTGGAAGGACTGGCCTTTGTACGCATTCCCGCCATTTAAACTTTTGGCTAAGGTCATGTACAAATTCAAACAAGAAGGTTCCTCCATGATTTTGATAGCGCCCAGGTCCACCGAGTATGCGTGGTATCCGCTCATGCTGAGTGTGTTGGCTGCACCACCACGTTTGTTACCAAATTGGTCTAGTCTCCTCTTCCAGGAGAAGCAGGTTTTAGATAACAAGTATAAGTTACATGCGTGGTTCCTCTCTACTGAGAGCCCTCTCATCCTGAGGTACAGGAATTCATTACAAAGCCAGACAGTGCAGGCTTCCCGCTATGGTTATGTCGGAGGGAAGTCAATTCAGGGACTCCCCCTCTTTCCCTAAGTCTAATTTAGGTAATTTTGTCATAATTTATGATGGCTTACCGCTTGAGATCCTGTGATTTCATTACTTCCGTTAATTAGGCTTAACGAAGGACCGGGGACGTGCACAGACTTTCTTTGTTTC
>PIVM01000653.1 GCA_003353945.1 Gammaproteobacteria bacterium | reverse complement strand
CCTTTAACGCCGGATTCTCCCGTTGCCCACTGCACTGGCGATCCGCGTAGTGCAGAGTGAGTTAGCTTTCCCGCTAAGGTGGCGACAGTCACTGCCCCGGTGACACTTGAGGGTGTTTCACATACACAATTCTCTTTTATTGTGGTTATATATAGTCGTTGGGAGAGCTGAGCTAAACTGCGGACTATCCGTAAGAGTTCCCCAAAATGTCAGGAACATTTTGGACCAGTTCAGGCCATCTAACTCCTCGCAGAAGGCGAGATACGGCTACTGTAAATAAATCCCGGAATATAGGGGTGATTTGCTCCCAGCGAATCACTTCCGTCTGTTCCTCCCCCAATACTAAATTAACTATCTGTTGACCCCAACAATGGGTCAGCTACACGAATGCCCCAACGTTGGGTCATTCACACAAGACCACAACGATGAGTCATCTACATGCATCCCACAACGATGCATCACCTACATGTTACCCCAACAATGGGTCACATATATGCAGCACCCAACGTTGGATCAGCTATATGTCTAACCCCAACGATGGGTCAACTAAATGCTGTACCCCAACGATGGGTCAACTACCGGATGCATCGCAACGATGGGTCAACTATATGCTGTACCCCAACGATGGGTCAGCTACCTGATGCAGACCCCAACAATGGGTCACCTATATGATTGTTGGTCCCAACGGTGAGTCATCTCATCATTGGTCCCCAACACTAAATTACTACAGAACACTACCCACAACGGACCCACCGTATCTCACTAACTACTGGTACTCTGGAGCTCTAACTTGGACCGTTAGATTTCCGAAGGTATCAGAAGTCCACATGATCCGCTAATGATTATCTTGCACCTATTTACAAAGGTATCTCTTTGAATCCTTGCATTTAACAGAGCAATTTGGTTTTCGAACTCGTAAAGACGCTTCCCAGACATTCGAGATCAACGCAAGGGAGTGGAAAGCGACGAGCAAGCAAGGCAAACTATTTTCCTGTATGAAGACCAGCAAGGAAGGAATGCCTAAGACGGCGTCGTGTGCTGTTAGGGTGTCAATGGACAAGCTAGGAAGAGTATTTCTCAGTTTCGTGGAGGAAGTGGCGTGCAAGAGTGAGACCCAAGCTCCCACTCGCAGCTTCCATTCGACTGCGGCGCTTGA
>PIVM01000227.1 GCA_003353945.1 Gammaproteobacteria bacterium | reverse complement strand
CCAGCATTATCTTGTCCACAACGAGTCGGCTACTTGCGGATGGCAACGATGAATCATCATGACGATGGATCATTATAATAATTCCTAACACAACAATGAGAGATACCTCTCTCGTAACACCACCCCCATGAACCAGGCATATCATGTCTGATTCACGACTCCGAGCCTTCCCAACAAGTACGCGTGCAATCTCCCGGTGTGGGAGCCCTTGGTAAGCAGGTCGGCGGGTTGATCACCTGTTGGTATGCGCAAAACTTTGACTTTACCTGTTCCACAAAGTTCTTGGACGTAATGCTGTTTGGTTTGGAGATGCCTTGCTTTCTTCTGTCCCATCCCACTCATTGCAAGTCTTCTAGAACCGTCGTTGTCCTCGTAAATTTTACATGTTTCCTCCAAAATCATTCCGCTCTCTTTAACAAGGTTATGTAATCCCATTGAGGCGACTGCTGACTCGTACAAGGCGATATATTCGGCGGCGTTAGGGGAATCAGCTACTGTCGATTGCAGATGGCTCTTCCACAATACTGGCCCTCCGTTCAGGTAGACTATGAATCCAGTTACGCTCCGCCCTTTTTTACTGTCTACTGCGAATGATGAATCAACAAAGGTTTCCAGCTTTAATAGCTCTTTACACGGTTTAAATTTTAGTCCCAAGTCCTTTGTCCCAGTCAAGTATCGTAATAACCTTTTAACACGTTCCCACTGTCCCCCCGTGGGCTCTTGTATGCCACTTGCCAATCGAGCCACAGCCCACGTAATGTCAGGTCGGGTTGCATTTGCAAGGTACGCCAGTTGCCCCCAGGTTCTCCTGAACATCACTATTTCCTCAGGAGGCAATTTGCTAGCGTCTTCTTTGAGGTGATTGTCCCAGGGCGTGCTTCTTATCCTTGCATTTAAATACCCAGCTTCGTGTAGGATAGACTCAATATATGCGCTCTGTTCCAGAAACGTTCCATCATGTCGCTGATGTACGCCAAAGCCTAATACGTATTTTGCCTTCCCAAGTTTCTTTATCTCGAATATTTCACTCAGTTCATCCAACATGTATTCTGCTCTGTCTGTTCCTGCACTGCTCGTTACCAACACATCATCAACGTATATCAACAACAGGTCCCGGGTGCCGTTCTCTTCCTTGTGGAACAAACAGTGGTCGATTACAGATTGCCTGTATCCTAGTGACAAGATGGCTGTTTTTAACGTTTCGTTCCATCTCTTCCCACTAATTGGGCACCCGTACAATGCTTTTCTCAGTTTGCAGACATAATTGTTGCTATCCTTCTCTTCTAAACCTTTTGGTTGGCGTACATAAATGTCTTCTTTTATCTCTGCGTTTATGTACGCATTGGGAAAATCTGCTTGAAGAATAATCTGGCTTTCTTTCGCTGCTATTGCGATCATAGCCCTGACAGTGGGTAGCTCCGCCACTGGCGCGAACGTATTTTCAGGTGGACGGAGAAATCCTTCTCTAGATCCATCAACGCACCATCTGGCCTTGTACTTGACCACATTTCCGTTTTCATCTCTCTTAATCCTAAAATTCCAAACACCTGGTAGTACTTTTGCTTCTTTAGGTTTCGGTATCAGTTCCCATGCGTTTTTGCTCTTTAATTCGTTTATTTCATTTATCATGGCTGTCTCCCACTCAGGTATGTTTATTGCCTGCCGCCATGTTCTGGGTAAATTCGTATCATTAGTCGTTAGGGCCATGCATAGGTTTACTCCGTTTTGTTCCACACTTTGACCAACAGGTGGGTCCCTTTCTTCATCCTCGCTGGATACTAAATCATTCTCTATTAGCTCATTTAGCTTTTCCATTTCTGACGTTCCGGAGGGCATATAATTTGGGTCGAGCGTGCGTCTGATTCTAGCACTTGCACGGGGAAAATTGTTTGGCTGACTGACTGACTTACTTACGCGGTCTGGCTCCCAGCTGGGGTCGCTGTTTTCATCTCTGCTGTCACTACTGCTAATGCTATTTGTGGGGGATTCTTGACCACCGATTTCGATCTCTGTGGCCTCGCCTTCTGTGTTCTTTGCAGCGCTCTCAGTTTCAACTGGTATTGTGATCTCTTTGCAAGGTTTACTTCCTGATGGCGCACCATCATCCCTTGTATGCTCTTCTTGCATCTGTTCTTCTAAGGGCGTTTCTTTTCTGGTTATATCTTTGCCTTTAGTACCATTTGCATGCGGGAGGTTCACAATAGGTACTCCTTCATTTTCTACCGTGAGATCCTCCCCTTTATTCTCCGCTGTTGTGAACCCAGATTCGTGCTCACTAAACATGACCGAATATGCATTACGTAGCCGTCCAGATCTAGGGTCCAAAATTATCCATTCCGGTGATTGGGTTGAATATCCAAATAGTATTCCTTCCCATGCCACATCAGATAGCTTACCTCTTCTTTTGGCTTTGGGGATTTGTACGTAGGCGGTACAGCCGAAGACTCTAGTTCTGCTCAGGTCCGGTTTTCGCGTTGTGCCCTTCTCCAGAGGTGATATCCCTTCAAGGCTATCGTGCGGTGTCCGGTTCAACAGGTATGCGGCTGCTTGTATCGCTAACGGCCAATACTTCTTGTTCATGCGCCCATCCATCAGCAATGCACGTGTTTTTGCTGCTAATATCCCTGACACTCTTTCCACTTGGCCGTTCATGGCTTGGTGGTCCACCGGGCATGTTCTATGTTCCAGCCCATGCTGTGCACACACTTGCCCCCACGTTTTTGACATAAACTGTGTACCAGCATCCGTCTGTATGCAGTTGACTTTCTCCTTAAGAAAAGGTAATATGTGGATGCAGTATCTCTTTAATGATTTGACAGCTTCTTCTGACGATGCATTTATAACTGGATAGACCTTTACTATTTTTGAAGTCCTACTACTAAACACGTATGATCCGACCTCACCGTTCCACCCCTTTTCCTCATGCCCCATAGGCACATAATCGGCTTGCACAGTTGTCATTTTGCTTCTTTCAGCTTTTCGAGGTACAGGGCGTCTTTTGGGGTGCGTTAATTGGCAAATTTCACAATTTTTTGCCGTGTATCCACCTGCTTCCCCAGGTAATATTCCGTTTTTGATTATCTGTTGTAGTTTGTGGTCACCAATGTGTCCTAATCTGCGGTGACATGTTTCAGCGTTCGTCTTTCCGCCTGTTTCCATTCTTAAACTTGCGATTCGTAACGTTTTGTTTTCTTTGGGCAATGCCCATAAACCGCCCGTTTTAGTTAACGTAATTTTGTGTCCATTCTTTTCTATAAACGCATGGCCTTCATTAAATGTAACGTCGATTCCCTTTTCGGTCATTAAGGGTACACTAATGAGGTTGTACTTTAATTCCTTTGCGTAGAATACGTCTTTTAACCTTATTGTACCTTGTTTTAGTCTAATGATTCTCGTTCCTTTGTGGGTCAATTTAATTGGTGTTCCGTCCACACCTTTCACCGATTTATCTATTGGTATAATTGTTTCATCATCCAATAAACTTAATGAATTAACGGTATGGCACGAACTTGCCGAATCGATGAAAGTCATTAGGTAGCAGTCAATATCATACGTATTTTTATTTTCATTTACTGTTGTGAAAACCTTTTCGCTCACTTTTGACTGGCAATCACGTATTAGGTGGCCTATCTTGCCACATTTATAACATTTCTTAGTACTGTTCCCGCGTCTAGAACCTTTGGGTCGTTTATCAGGGTGAAGTTCCCAACATTGTTATTTTTCATGCCCAGGTTTCCTGCAATGGTTGCACTTTTTCGCTTCCTTCGTTATGAAGCCTTTCATCGCTGTGGCTCCCTGGTACCGGTCCTTTTCATTGTCATTTAAGTTGTTTTTCTTGTGCGTAATACTTAAGAATTCTCGTAACTCAGTTGAGGTGAATGGCTTCCCCTTTATAAGTTGTCCCCTATATGCGGCTAGTACTTCGTTATACGAGTTTCCAGGTTGCTTTTCTATGGCTGATATGAATCTCCTTATTACATTCTTCTCGCTGCATCCCTCACCAATCTTTGCGAGCTTTCTTTGGATCGAAGACAGTCTTGCCCATAGCACGTCTGGATGCTCTCCCTGTAGCAGGCGTTCTTCTTCCCATTTGTGGAATAATGCTTCTGCTTTTATGTCTTCAGTGCTGTATTCGAAGTGGGTTACTAGTGCCGCCCACGCTTCGATTCCGTCTTCGTCTTCTTCCAGAACATCCGTTACTATACTTTGTTGCACTCCTACTGTATCTCCCAATGATAATGTCAGCATAGCAGCAAGCTTGGCTGCTTGTTTGCTTGCTGTGGGGTCTTTTGTTAATTGTTCTTCTTCCTTTATGTCTTCCTGATCTGGGGCTTTACTTTCTTCGTTCGAGTGGCCTCTCGTTTTTGCTATTTTCTCTCCCGCTTTGATTGCATCCGCAACTCCATTGAGTCGTGCCGATGCCTTAAACATCCTTTTAAACTGCTCCCAGTCATTTTTCCACGGTACAACAAGTTTTATCGGCATATCTGAACCGTAATCAGCTTCCATATCGCGGTGATCGTGTCGACGATCCAGACACGATCACCGCGATAATATCACTCTACATTAAAACTAATTAAAGCAAAGTCCTATCAATAAAGACTTTGACTAGTTACTCTATCACACGCTGTAACAGTGTGAAACGGTATACACACCGTAGGTGTAAGATTAGTTGAAGTTGCATGTTG
>PIVM01000652.1 GCA_003353945.1 Gammaproteobacteria bacterium | reverse complement strand
TTCTTTTGCTGTGCTTTGTTCATAAGATAATTCCTCTATGATCGTACCCGGGCTTGGGTACGTAGAGGAATTGTCGTTTAGAATTTGGGTTTCTGCCGCGCAGCGGCTTCGTCCAACAAGGCGCAGCAGTTCGCAGGCTTCGCCTGCCGGACACTCGTAAACTCGCGCCACTGTGCTTGGCGTTAGCTGAAAATAGACTTTGAGATTATGAGTGAAGATAATAATTATCAAAACAGGTATTGGCGGGAGCTTGATCAGTTAAAGGTTCATGCTATTTTTCTTCAGCACTATTTGCAGAAGACGGTAAAAATAGATCGTTCAATAAATATGTTTTTGGCGGCTACATCCAGCAGTAGTGGCGTGGTCCAGCATTTCTTGACAACCCAGTTAAGCAACTTTTTTCAGCATCACCATTTCCGCTTCATACTGGCTAGGGCTTTTGTAGCCCAAGTATGAATGTAACCGATAGCTGTTGTAAAACATGGTTATATAATTCAGAACATCTTGCTGCGCTTCAAGCCGCGTCTGATAATGGCGCCATTGAACACGCTCCTGTTTCAAACTCCCGAAGAAGCTTTCCGCAACGGCGTTATCCCAGCAATTACCTTTTCGACTCATGCTTCCGATAAATTCGTGAGCTTTCAGTAATTGCCGGTACGCCTTACTTGCATATTGCGATCCCAGATCTGAATGCACTATTAGCCCTGCCTTGGGCCTTCTTTGCCAAACCGCCATTCTCAACGCATCACAAACCAACAGTGCTTTCATTCGCGAACCGATACTCCAGCCCACAACCTTTCTGGAATACGAGTCAATAACAACAGCCAGATACAACCAGCCTTCCTGGGTCCATAGATATCCGCTACCATAAATTGCTGGTGCGCATGCTTTACAACAATCTGGTTGATTTTATCCAGTGCATCCAGCGTTAGCAAACCAGCATTATCTTTAATGTTCTGCAGGCTGTATTTGGTGTCTTCATCTCGAATACCATGACCAAGAATTTGGCGGAGAGTTACATGATTGTTGGATAATTCGTTAACTCGATCATAGTCGCAATTTAAGTTTAATCGCAGCAGACCCAGTACCAATATATTCCACAGCGACATGCCTGGGCGACCATTTTTCTTGTCGACATCATCAGGGACGATTGTTTCCA
>PIVM01000651.1 GCA_003353945.1 Gammaproteobacteria bacterium | reverse complement strand
TTTTTGCTTAGCTCCCCTAAAGCAGATATAGCATCACCGCTTACAAATTCATTTGTATCCCCAGTTGCAGATAAAAGCTTCTGAACAATAGTGTTTATATCTGCCTTGTCTGCATTTTTACCTATCTCCCTTAAAGCGGATATAGCGGCTTGGCGTACACTATAATCTTCATCCTCAGTTGCAGATAAAATCTTCTGAAAAATAGTGTTTCTATCTGCCTTTTCTGCATTTTTGCTTAGCTCCCCTAAAGCGGATATAGCGACTTCGCGTACATCACTATCTTCATCCTCAGTTGCAGATAAAAGCTTCTGAACAATAGTGTTTATATCTGCCTTGTCTGCCTTTTTGCTTAGCTCCCCTAAAGCGGATATAGCGACTTTGCGTATACTAGGATATCTATGCTCAGTTGCAGATAAAAGCGTCTGAAAAATAGTGTTTATATCTGCCTTTTCTGCATTTTTGCTTAGCTCCACTAAAGCGTATATAGAGACTTTGCGTACATATCTATCTTTATCCTCAGTTGCTGATAAAAGCGTATTTATAGTAGTGACTTTGTCATTTTTGCACAGCTCTTCTAAAGCCTCTATAATTCTGTATTTCACTCTGTATTTCATACGTATTTTTCTCTCACTCTCAAGCAGTTGTAAAAACATCTGAACTATAGTTTTTTTTGTAGTGACAGTGACCTTGTATAAAGTTGCATTTTTGCATAGCTCCACTAAAGCGTATATTGCGGTTCTGCGTACACTATAATCTTTATGCTCAGTTGCAAATAAAAGCTTCTGAAGAATTTGGTCTCTAAACTGTGTATTGCTATTAATAGATGTTAATAACCATCCTTTTTTAGGTAGGGCATTATCTATATATTTACAGATAGCTTCTATATTTTGGTTATTTTGAAAAAGCGAACAAATCTTTTCTTGACAAAGGAAATCTATAGGAAGTCTATCCAAACTTGCTAGCTTTGCATATCTATCCGAAATATTGCTATCTGCATTCCCCCACCTTAAAAACAGTTGCCCTATACCATTACTAATAATAGGATGCGATAAAACAGCATTACAACTTTGTAAATTTCTTTCTATAAGATGACCCAACGGAAACATCTTGCCACTGTCATAATCTACTCCCATTATATCTTTATTTTCATCCTTTAAAAAT
>PIVM01000089.1 GCA_003353945.1 Gammaproteobacteria bacterium | reverse complement strand
TCCATATCAAACGCTCAGGAAATAGGTGGAATGCATCCATCTATTTTCTTTCCACCTATTTCTATCCTCTCCATTTTGATACACTGTAACTCTTTGAAATATATTAATTATTTCTATACAACTTCTAGCAGGCCAGGAAATAGGTGGATTCATTCCACTGAACTAGGCCCAATACAAAATAGCGAGGAGCTAAAATTTCCTCAATATCGATTGACAGCAACGAAAAAGGGGTCAAGAAAAAGCGAAAAAGGGGTCGTAACGAATTATTTTTGATCAACTACAGCTAGGCCCGTCCGAATGGTTTGGCTTTTTTTTCCTCAAAGTCCGCAATTATAGCAGCAGGGTGCGCATGCTATTCCTGTTCAGGTGCGCAAATGGGTGCAGCGCTTGCACGTATTCTCTTTACAAGTCGATCATCCCCCACTGCGTTTAGGCTGATAACCCAACGTTTGCAGCTCTTGAAACAGAATATCCCGCTGATCCCCCTGAATTTCAATCACGCCCTTTTTAACGGCACCGCCGGTGCCGCAGCGTTGTTTAAGCTGTTTGGCTAATGTTTTCAGTTCCTTCTCGTTCAGTGACAATCCGCTAATCAGTGTCACGCCTTTGCCTTTGCGTCCTTTGGTTTCACGACTTATTCTGACTTGCCCGTCACCAATAATTTGCGCCTTTTGCTTTTCTTTGCAGATGCAATGGGCAATTTGATGTTGGCATTCTGGGCATAACTGACCGGATTCGGTGGAATAGACGAGTCGGCTTTTCTTTTCTTGTTTCATAACGGTACTCTTGAATGTGTACGTATTATAGTAGCTCGCCAGATAAGAACCCGAGTGAATCTTATGAAAACAGTCATTCTTGATTATGCCAGTCTTGCGCCAGAGGATCTGGTGGTGAGTCCGTTGTGGGAGCTGCCGTTGCAGTGGCAGGTGTATGAACTCACGGCGGCCGAAGAGGTGGATGAGCGAATTGAAGGTGCTCATATCGTACTCACTAACAAGGTTGTGATTAGTGAATCGCATCTGCTCAAGAATCCACAGTTAAAATTGATTATTGTGATGGCCACGGGCACGAATAATGTCGACTTGCAGGCTGCAGCGAAACACGGCGTGATGGTGTGTAATATTGTCAATTACTCCACTCCCGCCGTGGTGCAGCATACTTTTATGTTGATACTGGCGCTGACTGGCCGTTTAGTTGATTACCATGATGATGTGCGGGCAGGGCGTTGGCAGAACAGTGCTTTTTTTGGTTTGCTGGATCATCAGATTCAGGAAATCGAAGGCAAGGTGTTGGGAATTGTCGGTTACGGTGCAATTGGCAAGAGAGTGGCAAGCGTCGCTGACAGTTTTGGCCTACAGGTGCGGGTGGCGAATAGTTTTTCGGATCATCCTGTCGAGAGTGTGGTAGAGGGTGTGGTAAAGAGTGTGGTAAAACGTTACCCGTTGAATGAATTGTTGCCTCAAGTGGATATTTTATCCATCCATTGTCCACTGACTGAAGCGACGCAAAACCTGATCGGTCCTGCTGAATTGGCGCTGATGAAACCCTCCGCCTGCTTGATCAATGTCGGCCGTGGGGGCATTGTGGATGAGCTGGCTCTGGCTCAGGCGCTGAAAGAAGGGCGTCTTGCCGGTGCGGGTGTTGACGTGTTAACGCAAGAGCCACCGGTTGAGGGTAATCCCCTGTTGGATGAGAATATTCCCAATGTGATTATTACGCCGCATAACGCCTGGGGCAGTCAGCAGGCAAGGCAGCGTTTGGTGAATCAGCTGCTGGATATTTTAAGCGCATTCTGTGATGGTGCAACACCGGTTAATTGTGTGGTTTAGCGGCTTCGGTAGTCACTGGTCGAAAAATCACTAGGGAGGAAAGTTACCTATGGTGCCGATACAAGGTAAGTACGCTGCGCGCTGCCAGCCCGTGATCGATGCTTTTCAGGAAAATTTTGTGAGGGGAGGGGAGGTCGGAGCGGCGCTTTGCATCTTTCAGCAGGGCGAGAAATGCGTTGATATCTGGGCAGGAAAACGTGACCGACACGGTGAAAAGCCCTGGCAGGCCGATACCTTGGTGGATGTTTTTTCAGCTGGCAAGGGCGTGCTTGCAGTGTGTATGTTGCAATTGATCGCGAAAGGTTTGCTCGAACTTGATCAACCCGTCAAGCACTATTGGCCCGAGTTTGCCAATCGGGGAAAAGAAGCCATTACTGTGCGCATGCTGATGAATCACCAAAGCGGCTTGGCAGCATTTTCCCAGCCTGTTGCAGATGATGATATTTTCGATTGGCAGAAAATAGTGGGTATTCTGGCTGAAGAATCACCCTGGTGGACACCTGGCACGCAGTCGGGATATCACCCTTTTACATTTGGATGGTTACTCGGAGAATTGTTGCGTCGTATTACCGGGCAATCACCGGGTGAGTATATTCGCCATCATATTGCGAATCCTTTGGGCGCAGAGTGTTATGTTGGGCTAAAGGATGAGCAATTGCATAAGGTGGCGGATGTTGCCCCCCTGCTTGATATCGACAAAAGTTCGAATAGTAAGCGTAAAAACAGGAAAAAAACGTTACAGTCGCTGAGTGGGATAGATAACCTGACCAGCCGGGCGTTTACTTATCCCAGCAGCCTGACCTGTGGCAGCAATGCCACACGTTGGCGCAAGGCCCAGATTCCTGCCGCTAACCTACATGCCAGTGCGTCAGGATTGGCAAAGGTCTACGCGGGTCTGGCAATGGGTGGCTGCATTGAAAATGTAAAGCTGTTGCCGTCAGAGCTGCTGCCCTTGTGCTATCAAGTGAGTAGTGAGGGAAAGGACGCTGTATTACAGATTCCCATTCGTTATAGTCAGGGTTTCATGCTGCCTCAAGCCGATTTTGGTTTAGGTTACGGTGAAGGCAAGCGCTGTTTTGGGCACCCGGGTGCGGGTGGATCGCTTGGTTTTGCAGACCCTGATTATCGGGTTGGTTTTGCGTACGTCAGTAATCGCCTGTCATCCGGTGTTTTTGGCGATCGGCGAGTGACACGCCTGGTGAAGGCGTTTTACAGTGTTTTTTAACTTTTTTCTTTGAGGAAGATGTCATGTCATTAGAACAGTTGAGTGAACAATTGGTACAGGCGCAATCTCAATTGGCATTTCAGGAGGATATGATTCAGTCTCTCAATGATATGGTTGCGAGACAGGACCGGGATATACAATTACTGACAAAGAAAATTAATTTGCTCTCGGGGCAGCTGATGGATGTATCCAGCTCCCTGGAGGAATTGCAGTCTGACAAGCCACCGCCGCATTACTAAGTTGGTTTTTTGAATAAAAACGGGAGCTTTTTATGCTCCCGTTTGTTTGCAAACGATTGACAAGCAGACCTATTGCTCCGTTATTATTTACTGTCTCCCTTGCCGATGACTTCGACGTCTTCAGCCTGGTACCCTTTATCTCCTTCAGTCACAATAAACTCTACAATTTGTCCTTCGTAGAGAGTGCGTTTTCCTTTTCCTTGAATGGAACGGTAATGGACAAAGATATCGTCGCCCTGATCGCGAGTGATAAATCCGAATCCCTTACTGAAATTAAACCATTTTACTTTGCCCTGCTCTCGCTGAGTACCGGATTTCAACAGGGATGATGTGCCGGATTTCAACAGGGATGATGTGCCGGATTTCAACAGGGATGATGTATCGGTTGAAGAGGGTTTCACCAAGCTGGCCAAGCCAGTGGCTAACAGGGTTGCGCAGAGGAAAACGATAAAACTGATGGCGTCAAAGGCAAACGTAATAGTCTGCTTGGAAAGGTAGCCGCTATAAAAGGAGGCTAAAACTAACGCCACAACGGCGCAGATAATGACTTTATAGATAACTGTCATAGTGTACTCTTTAGTAAATTGAATGAATTTTAAATTGTGTTAACTGCTCTTTGAATAACTAGGAGCCTGTTCGAGATTAGAAAACCTACTGCGGAAAACCCATTTCGGCCAGATTTTTCGATAAAAATCGTTAAATATACCCAATATTTGCCTCTTTTTATCGAAAAATCTGACTCAAAATGGGCTTCCCTCGCTACGGTTCCTATTCTCCGACAGTCTCCTAGACTGATCCCTAAAGGAAGTAATGATTCGAGCAGCCTTGCATTATTCATAAAGGTTGGCCAAATAACAAGAGGGGAAGCTTATTAGCTGCTCAGGGGAATAGAGGCTGAATAAGCTCTGAGGAGTGTGCTATTCTTCCCGCGTAGAGTCAGTTGGGTTGGTATTTGAGTATTGTCGGTGTTTGATCGCTACTATTATCATTTAACAATAGTTCTGTTTTGCACGGTTACGTTTCTGTCCCTCAGGGTGGAGGCGGAAACGGCACAGGATATCTATGCCAATTATCAGGACAGAATCTTCCAGATTCGCCTGATTGAACTTTCATCTGGCAGCAAGGCTGCGATCGGATCAGGTTTTCAAGTTAATGCTGAAGGTTTAGTGGCGACCAATTACCATGTGGTGGCTGAAGCGGTGCAGCAACCTGAAAAATACCGACTGGAGTTTGTCGATACGGACGGTCAGCGCGGCGACCTGGCTCTGGTGGATATCGATGTTGTTCTTGATTTGGCGCTTGTCAGGCATAAGGAAATCAACAGGCATCAGTATCTGCCGATGGCGCCTGGTTTGGTTGCTCAGGGCGAAGACCTTTTTTCAATGGGAAATCCACATGATCTGGGTATGACGGTCGTCAAAGGCACCTTCAATGGTTTGCTCGAACACAGTTTTTATGAGCGAATCCTGCTTTCAGGTTCAATCAATCCGGGGATGAGCGGTGGTCCGACCTTGAATCGCAAAGGAGAGGTTGTTGGCGTGAATGTGGCGACGGCAGGCAATCAATTGAGTTTTTTGGTGCCGGTCAAGCAGCTACGTAGTCTGATGAGCCGGCAGCAGAATCCAAACAACCAAAAACGACCGTTGAAACAGCGAATCACCTCGCAGTTATTGAAAAATCAGCAAGAGCTTATGGAAGTATTGCTTGCGACGCAATGGCCGTTGATTGACTTGGGTGGTGTGCAAGTGGCAGGTGAAATAGCACAGTTTACTCGCTGCTGGGGTGGCTCCGATGATGAGGAAAAAGCCCGGTATACTATGTATTACAGTCGTTGTTTCAGTGAAGATACCCTGTATCTTACCTCGGGCTTTTCCACGGGGCTGGTCAATTACGAGTTTTATTGGCTGGAGTCAAACGAGTTAAATCCGTGGCAGTTTTACAACCGTTTTCAGGAAAGCATGACGGGCGCCATGCCCATCAATACGGCACCGGGCTCACAGGTGGGTAATTTCAACTGTCATAACGACTTTGTCAGTTGGGAAGTAAACTCCCAGTGGAAGGCGGTTGTCTGTGCCAGACAGTACAAACACTATCCGGGTCTCTATGACCTGATGTTTATTGCAGCCACAGTTGATAAATCGAGAAAAGGCCTGATCAGCCATTTTGCCCTGGCAGGTGTCAGTAAGGATCTGGGTATGAAATTTACCCGCAAGTTTATGGAGCATGTCCGGTGGAAGTAATCATCGAAGTGGTTAATCGCTCCCATAAAACAATTGAACGTCATCGATTTTCCGGTAAACAGTGCAGCATAGGCCGAGCCTATGATAATGACATCATTCTTTCTGAAGCCCACATTTCTCCCCATCATGTGCTACTAGAAGAGGATGATGAAGGGCGGTGGTGGTTGATTGATCAGGATAGTCGTAACGGTATTCTTAACCGGCACCACCAGCGACAACAGTCGCCGATTGCCATTTATTCCGGTGACGATTACGTGCTGGGAAAATTGCACTTGAAGTTTTATTCGCTAACGCATCCCGTTGAAGAGACGATTGATATGGGTGCAAGCGAAAGTGCGTTGCACAGTCTTTCACGCCCCCTGCCGTTTGTACTGTTTGTGCTTTTTTCTTTTTGTCTGTTTGCCGGTTATGAATTTATTCAAAATTATAATCGCTGGGAGGCGAGGGAGTTCTTACCTCAAGCGTTGGGTACGCCGCTTGTTGGTTTATTCTGGGCAGGGCTCTGGGCAATTGCCGGGCGTGTATTGCGGCATGAACCACGCTTTGTTGCGCAATGTGTCGTCAGTTTTAGTTATTTGTTGTTTGTTCAAGTTCTGGAAGTACTGGTGCAGAATATTGCATTTAACAGTGGCAGTGTACTGCTAACCAGTACACTTATTTATATGCTGCACGGTTTTTTGCTGGCAATACTTTTGATGTTTAACCTGCGATTGGCTACACATCAGAAACCCATGAGTCGCTTGGCTACAGCGCATGTATTTTCCTGGAGCCTGATTCTGATCGTATGGCTCTTTACCTTTTTCAATAAACCACCGTTCAGTCATCAACCGCGTTATGTCGGTGTGTTGCAGCCGCCATCAATGCAGTGGAAACAGACAGTGGACCTGAATCAGTTTATGAAGCAGGCGGGGGGCGTGTTTGTGACAGAGCGCGTTGAGGCTGAGAAGGGAGCGGAAGAGCCGTAGTTTTCACCGCCCATTTTCACAACCCATTTTCACAACCCATTTTCACAACCCATTTTCACAACCAAGTATGGCTCAATCGCTCCCATCTTCATCTTCGGCGAAAAGACTTTCGCAGTTATCCCGTAGATATCCGGCCAGCAAGCGGCAAGCATCTGATTCAGTGAAAATGCCGGCCAACTCTCCATCTTTCGCAATGGTCACAGAACCAATATGTTTAGTAGCCATCACGTCGAGAACTTTGTCCAATGGATCAGCAATATCGGCAACGTAACTCCTTGGGGGACAGATATCGCTGACAAGCAATGCACTTTCTTCGGTGAGAGCATGTCCCAGGGTTGTTGCACGGGCAATATCCCGCTCACAAATAATGCTTTCAATAGTGTCACCGTCCATTACCGGTAAATGCCGGATGCTATGAGCCTTCATCAGTTCCGCCGCTTCATGGACTGGTGTGTTGATATCAACGAAGTGTGGAGAATTGGTCATCACTGCAATGAGTTGTGGCATTTCGTCGTTGGGCATATCTAGTCTCTGGCTCGCATTAAAACAATAAAGTTAACACAAGATATGGTTTGTGCTGACAATATTCAAGTCTAGCCTGATAAGATGGTCTCATCTTTTGCCTCTGCTGATTGTATTAACACGCTCAATCACCGTACATGGCGATGCCGTTTGAGTGGGGAGGGGTCCATCTAATCGGGCTGGCATGTTCGCTTAGGTAGATCTGGATGATGATACTGATGTTACATCAGTACGCAACACGTCTGAATTAGAACAGTAATATTTCTGTCTATCAGGCCGAAGAGAGATAAACTATAGAACAGGGAACGGCGTATCTGGCCAACGGTGATGATCATTTGTGGATTGTTAGAGGCAAATCCAGGCTTGGTTATGAGTGTCGATTGGGAAAATCAGCACTTGTTAGTCGTCATCGCCCTTCAGTCGATGTGCTTAATGTGTTGTTTGGCTGATTACTGTTCAGATGGAGGGCATGTCACTATGGCATATTAGATCTTTTATTTCTAATAGGTATTAAGATAGAGCAGACTTCCCTTTTCTTACAAAAACTTTTAATACGATAATTTGGCAGTACAAGATAATGGTCTATGCTTATTAAGGCTGAGGCTAAAACATCCAGGGATTTCAACTAGTAACACATATTTATAGGGCTTTAGGGCTTTGCTAACGGAGAGACGTGATGGCAATACACGCGAGAACTTCTTCAGATGGACAGGAACTCGATATCAGTATAGAAGGGCGGTTTGACTTCAGTTCGCATCAGGAGTTTCGAAAGGCATATGAAGATACGGAAAACTCACCCGCAAACTATGTTGTCGACATGAAAGAGACAACGTATCTAGACAGTTCTGCACTGGGCATGCTGTTGCTGTTAAGAGACCATGCTGGTGGGGACGAAGCACGAATAAGTATTATCAACTGCAACGATGATGTAAAAAAGATTCTAACTATATCAAATTTTGAACAACTGTTTGAAATTCACTGAGTTTTAACCCCTTATAATGTGAATAAGGGGTTGCTGCTTTGAGTTCTGTACGTAGGACAAAATGGATATAGACGAACCTCTCAAAATTCTGATTGCCGACGATAGTAACTCCGACCGACTGCTGCTAAAAGCCATCGTACAAAACCAAGGGCACGAGGTTGTTGTTGCTGCGGATGGTATAGAGGCATTAGACGTATTCACTCGCGAAAAGCCTGATATTATTCTGCTTGACGCCCTGATGCCAAAGATGGATGGCTTTGAGGCAGCAGAAAAAATCAAGGCCATGAGTGGTGATGATTTTGTTCCCATTATTTTTCTCACGTCGTTAAAAGAAGCCGATTCCCTTGCGCGTTGTCTGGAGGCTGGTGGCGATGATTTTTTAACCAAGCCCTATAACGCCGTTATCCTTAAAGCAAAGATCAATGCATTTCGACGCATGTTGACGATGCACGTTACGGTGCAGCAGCAGCGTGATCAAATTGCCAGCAATAATGAGCATCTTATACAGGAGCAGGAAATAGCCAAGCGGGTGTTCGACAAAGTGGCCCATGCAGGCGCTTTGCACGTACACAATATTAATTACACTTTATCGCCGCTCGCAGTTTTCAATGGTGATGTGTTGTTGGCTGCAGTGCGTCCTTCAGGAAATATGTCCGTACTGCTGGGCGATTTTACTGGGCATGGATTGGCGGCAGCCGTTGGTGCCATGCCTTTGGCGCAAACATTTTACAGTATGAATGCCAAGGGATTTGGAATGAGAGATATTCTTCAAGAGATTAATCTCAAGCTGAAGGATATTCTGCCGGTAAGTGTATTTTGCTGCGTTGGCATGATTGATATGGATATGAGGGACAAAACCATAGAAGTTTGGAACGGTGGGTTGCCGGAATGCTATTTGTTTCGATCACAGGAACGACGTTTTGATAAGATAGCCTCCACTCATCTACCGTTGGGTGTATTAAGCCCCAGGGATTTTAGCAGTGAAACCCAGATGTTGGGCATGGAAGACGGAGACCGGTTCTTTATGTGGTCTGATGGTATTCTGGAAGCAACTGATGCTGAAGGAGAAATGTTCGGTGAGCAGCGCCTGAATGAAATTTTTTATCGGAATGAAAATGCAAACTTGTTATTTACAGAAATTAATCGGCATGTAAATACGTTCATTGGAGATAGCGAAAGAGCCGATGACCTGTCTGTTGTTGAGATTACAATGGTGGATAAGGAGGATTTTGATGTTGTCAATGTCACTCCAGCGCATAAAGGCTATCAGGGGCCGATGGATTGGGGTTTGCGTTATGATGTGCGACCGGATACTTTGCGAGAGTTCAGTCCGCTGCCACAGTTGTTGCAGGTGTTGATGGATATTCCTGGATTGCGACCGCATAGTGGTGAAATATATACGGTAATGACAGAACTCTATTCGAATGCCTTGGAGCACGGTGTGCTTGGTCTGGATTCTAAACTTAAAAACTCAACCCATGGTTTTGCCGAGTACTATCATTTGCGCACTCAGCGCCTGGCTGAACTAAGTAACGGACATGTCTCAATTGAGTTAGATTATCGGGGTGACGAAAGTGAGGGGTTGCTGAAAATAAGAATGACTGACAGCGGACCGGGTTTTGAATATCAAAAATTTATGGACTGCGAGGTAGATGCCAGTGTTGAAGGATACTCTGGCAGAGGTATTCCGTTATTGAGGACATTGTGCCGTGATGTTGTCATCTTTGGCTGTGGTAATGAAATCGAGGTCAGCTTTTTCTGGAGCTATGAATCAAATCGAAATGTTGCATAACGGTTTGAGCATTTAGCTTGCACGTAATTGGTTTTAAATTAATTCGTATAGGTATGATGATAAGGGGAAGAGTGTGAATGCATTGTCGCATCTGGATCATGGAGCGCTGAAAGATCTGAAAGAGATTATGGATGATGACTTTTCACTTTTGATAGAAACGTTTATTAGCGATTCATTGCTGCGTATTGGTGCTATCAGCCAAGCAATTGAGGCTGGTGACGCAGAGCAGGTTCGTACGGCAGCTCATAGTTTCAAAGGCAGTTCGAGTAATATTTGTGCTCTATTGTTAACGGATTTATGTGAAGATCTGGAAAATATGGGGCGTGAAAATGATTTATCGTTAGCTAAAAGCACTTATGCACGAATTCGAGAAGAGTTCGAGATTGTTAAACAAGCGCTTGAGGAAATGATCAATTGAAATGCCTCAAGCTGTATATCGCATAACTGGTTGATTTATGGTTCACAGATTGTATCCAGGGTGCTGTCAAAAAATAGAAAAACCTACTGTGGAAATGCCATTTCGGTACGGTTTTTCGAAAATAATCTGTATTAGTTCATTGTTTGCACATTTAGAAAAAGCTTGATTTAAAATTCGCGCTCCTTGTTCCAATTCTAGCCCGAAGAAAATTCTCCCATGAGGCCAAAATCTTAATCGGTATACAAGGTTGATGTTGGCACTAGATTTGCTTTTATGACTGAAATGGCTAATTTCTTCGAAGATAAGTTGTATTGTAACTGCCGAAGAGAAAACCAGTAGAGATATGGTAATAGTCAAATGGTAAAATGAGGAGTTGACCGGTGTCTCAAAATGGGCAAGTTATTCAGAGTTTAGGTGCATTGGGTGGGGCGGGCGCTGGTGCAGCGACAGTGGCAAATTCTACTGCAAAATCATCAGGCTTAATGCAAGGCGATAGTGCAAACAGCGAGAGTGTGCCAGAAACACAATTTCGTCAGCTCATGGTAGAGTCAGAAAAGCAAGTTATAGGGGGAGACTCAGATTTCCCTGAGGGGGTTGAGCCGAATAGTGAGTTAGAAGCGGCGCAAAAGTTAAGCGATTCAGGTTTGCTGTCTTTGGGTGGCGTTGAAGATGAAGTCACAATAGAAGAGATACCGGTGGACTCAGAAAGTGGAAAACTATTGCCTCCTGACGGACAAACATTACCGCAACAAGTTGATCCCTTACTACTTGATCCGTTAGCACTTGAAGCGTCGACCGAAAATGCTTCTGAGCTCAGCCTGGATGCGAATATCGAAAAAACAGGGAATGACGACTTGCCAGAAGTGAGTCCGGCATCGCTTTTTGTGGCGAGTGATGTAGATTTGGAAGATAGTTTGAAAAGTAGTTTAAAAGATAGTTTGAACAGTGGCTTAAAAGATAGTTTGAAAGATGAAGTTGTGGCTCCAGATTCTGTTGCCGAAGTCTCAGCGGATGCTGTGAGTTTGCAGGCACCGAGCACGGATCTGCTGAAAAGCAACGAGAATAAGATGGCTTCTAAATCGACAGTTGAGAAGTCTTTACTAACAGAAGGAGCTAACCGACAGTTTGGCGCAGAATCATTAGCAGCGGAGCTGTCAAAAAAAGTTGCCTCATCCGATAGTAAACAGCAGCTTGGGCCACATAGCTCAGGCGTAGCAGATATGAAGATGGACGTGTTGAAAAGTTCATCAGAATCAAATTCAACGCGCCTGTTTCGCCAGGCTATAGAGCAGGGACAGCTGTTGAATACGAGTAGGAATATTCAACAAGGTAGTCAAGCAGTAATGCAGGCACTCAACGAGTTCTCCACATCGTTATCTGACTTGGGGGACAAATTTGTTGAACGCACGTTACCGGGCATGCAAATTTTGCAAACAAATCCTGTCAGTTATCGTTCAGTAGCGGGAGCTGTTGTGGCTTCAGCATTAGTGCAACCACAAGTGGGTACACCGCAGTGGGGACAAGCTGTCGCTGAACGCATGGTGTGGTTTAATGCCAATCATATTGCCAGCGCCGAGCTACATTTGGATCCTCCTGATTTGGGGCCGTTGCAGGTTAGAATTAATTCTCTTAATGATCAAACCAGTATCAGCTTTACTAGCCAGCATCAGGTCGTTCGCGAGGCGCTTGATCAGAGTTTGCCACGGTTACGGGAAATTTTTGCTGAAAACGGCCTCAACCTGGCTGATGTGGATGTCTCTGAACAAGGCACAGGGAAAGATCAGAATAGCGAAGACAATCAGCTATCGGATGCATCGGGCTCGCAGGATGGTGTAGGCTCAGGTAATGAAACTGAGGCTGAGATAAATCATTCGCCTTCGGTCAGCCTGCAATTGCAATTAATTGATGCGTATGCGTAATTGCCAGAGAAATTTTTTAAAAAATGCTCAGATAGAGGAGAGGGATTGTAATCGGTCTGAGCACCCTTCTAAAAGTCAGAAAGTACTTGGCGTTTATTAAGCAATCTGCCATTCAGCTTGAAAAGAGCTAGGGGTCAAAGGAAGATTGAAACAAAGATCATAGAGAAAATGACGGGCTTGCCGACAGGTACGTTAAATCCTTAAGAGAATTTGTACCTGCCAGCCTACCGCAGATGCCGTAAACGGTTTTATATAGAAGCCTTCACTTCGTAGTGACTCCAAGCGGTGGTTATCTAGAACCGAGACACATAAAGTGCTGCTGATGCAGCGAATCGTTTTCATCGAGGAGCTTGAATGCTCAGATATGCTTACGAAAGCTGGGCCAAAACACTGTTGCCTTGGAGAACCAGAGTTACATCGACGTCATATACAACACCGACTAGCCAATTCAAAACTTCATGCTTAACGTCTGCAAACCTCTCTCATCACAGGGCCATATATTAGTTGTACCCAGCCGTTTTCGGACCACTTAGGCGTTAACATCGCAGTAGTGCCTGAAACGCAAATTAGCACACTTACTCATTGAATCGTAGTGTTTTTTTCAGGGAACTATATCTATTTGAAATAATTGCGAGGGGTTGTCATTTGTCATTGCCGTATACTTGGAAAATCAAATTAACGGTATCTCATCGTCCTTGATATAGCCGTCTAATGTAACTACTAAATTGACGCATCGCGCGTGACTTAATTTCATGCATGCGCTGGGAAACCGGTAAGTAATTTTCCACTTGATCTGGCCCACCGTGTTGTAACTCCACAATATGATCAACCCGCCATGCTCCTTGATCATATTGCCCACGGCCTTGGTTGCGATCAACAGGCCACGAAACGGCATTTGGATTTGATTGATCGGTCTTGCTGCCCCGATACCGATCAATCCACATAAGGTCTCCTGCGGCAACCGCATCCGCTTCAGAGCCGTGCTGTTGAATTGCCCACGCGCGATGCTGTTCTACTTCACGTATCGCTTGCAGCGATGCATTGCCTGTTTCCATACCTTCAAGAAAACGAGCGCGCATTTCATCGGTGTTTGCAACTCTTTCTCGATCAGTGGTCCTGGGTGAACGCCCCAGCTGCAAAGTATTTTGTTGTTTGTAGCGTTCTGCCACGAGATCAATATAGTTCGCCCATTTGGCATCTATTTCAATGCCCGGTTCGTACAGCAAAGCTTCAAAGCGACTTTTAACATCATCATCGGTCATTTCCACTTCAATTTTCCGCGTTTCACGGGCGAAGCCAAGATGGGGGGATTCAACAACCTCTGCCAGCGATCGCATCATGACTCGCTTATCGTTATTGGTAAATCCCGGCGTGTTTTGGTCGCCTTGGTTAGACCTGGGTATGATGGTATTGACAATTTTATCCACTGCTAGATCGCATCTTGCACTGGCGCCAGGCCTTTGTCCTAACCTCTCTATACGAGTAATAAAATCCAAAATCTCCTGTTGTCCCAAGGGGGAGTTGTCAAAGATCGGATCACTATCAATTGCCCTGAGTGCTTCAGCATCGGGACGTGTGATTTCGTTAACTAAACTATCATGTGGCGTTTCAATATCACCATGCTCGGGATTTAAGCGCTGAGAGGCATTCAATTCTGCAGCGACTTGTGCTTGGCTACCAAAGCTGTCTTTGTCATCAACCCTCGGTGCTGTCATATCACCGTTTAATTTTACAATCAGCTGTTTAATAACAACCTGTCCGTCACTGCTGGATCTGAAACTGCGTAGTAAACTGAATAATTCGTTGCTCTGATCCCGGAAGGCTGCTGTATAGTTTTGATGAACGGCCGTCTTTAGCAGGCCAAGTAACAAGTTTCTGCCTTGTTCATGGGGAAGTCCGATCGCATCAATTTGTTGTTTGGTACTGCCAATAAAGTCAAGCATACGAACTGCATTTGTTGATGACATGCTGTCGATAAGAGAGGCCATTTCTTTTCGACGTGCTGGTCCTGCTCCCTCCATAAAGTCAGCCAGTTGTTGTTTCCCCGACTCAGTTTTTATACCCCGCAGTTGATTGAACACATCACTGTTGGCCAACTTACTCATTACTGCAGATCTGGCTACTTCACTCTGGAGTCTTACATGATTGCTGATCTCATTGAGTTTGCGAATCAATGAATGCGTTTCCTGATGACTTCTTACACTTATCAGATTGTCGATGAGTGCTGCGTGGGCTGTGTCAGGAGTGTTTTTTAACAGACCTGCAATGGTATTGAGTGTTTGACTCGGATCGTCAGCAGCGGCCACCTTAAGCATCAAGGCACGTTGATTGTCTACGTTAGGTATGAGTTTGATCACACTGTCGAGATCACCAGAGTCTACTTCGCGCAGGGAATCCAATCGTGTATCTTTGCTCTTAAGGTTGGCATTAATGTTATTGATGAGCTCCTGTGTTTTGCTTTCTTTGTTAACCGATGTTTTGCCTTCTTTGTTAAAAAGCCTAGCGGGTTGATCAAGCCATTGTGGTTTGCTTTTTACACCCGCCTGTATTTCCATAACGCGAGTTTCATCTATGGCCCCAACTTCAGCCTGGCGACGTGTTAAATTGTCCAGGGCCGCTCGAACTTGTTCCACCTGCCCCTTGAATTCTTGGCGTTTACCTGATGTGAGAGCGGCAGATGCTTCAGATTCCAGGCTGTCAATCATGCGTTGTTGAGCATCAATTTCAATAGAGATTTTGTTGCGATAAAGAGCAAGCTGTGCTCGAAGAGGCAATTGATCCCATTGTGCCAGGGTTCGCTCATCCAAGCTGCCAATACGAGCAGCCCACTCTGGATCGCTTCGTTGTAGTACATGCAAACCTTCTTCACGCAATACTTTGGGATCAGCGCTGTCGCGAATAATAACTATTGCTTCGCCGTTAAGAATGAGCGTGACAGCCTGCCCCTTTCTGGAACCGGTCAGCGCAAAAAATTCAGCATCGCTGATTTTCAGAATGGGTGTGTTGGCTATTTGTGCGCGTTGCTGAGGCGGCACACTGACCAATAGTTGCTGGCGCAAATGACTGGCTTGGCGTTTATTTAATGCATGGGATGTTTTTGAGCGGACAGTGCCATCCAGTGCGATATTTAGCCTCTTGATATCAATATTGGGTATTGCTTTGCTAGCCGCTTCAGTCAGTTGGTTTCGCGTGCTGTTATCCAGTCTGCCCAGGTGTTGAGCCAGGCGAAGTTGTAACAGCGCATCACAGGGAAGGGCGGACAGAAGTTGACGATGTTGGACCGGGACATTCTCCATCTGTCGCATTTTGCTTTGCTGTTGCTTTATGCGAGTCGCCTCAGACTGTGCACGATGATAGCTGATACCGGCATCCAAGAGCTGATCAAACTGAGCCCGGTTAAGTTCCGCATGGCTTCTTTGCACTTGGCGGAACATGGCATCACGTCGGCCCGCTGTATCTGCAATATCGCCGTTGATTATCTGTTGGATGCGAGTGATATCACGATTGGGCAGTTTGGCGATCAGAGCGTGATTTGCCTCTGGCAGTGCAGAAGCAAGTTGTCGGCGTTGTTTGATTTGCTTGGCTTGAAGGGCTGCTTGGGCGCGACGAGAGGTATCGGTTGCGCGAAACAGATTTTGCATAAAGCCGATATCATCAATATCGGGATTTTGCGCTTTGGCTTGTCTTAGTAAAGCTGCGGCAGAGGCATGATCAAAGCGACCACTGGCAATCAGCTCAGCGGCTTGTTTCAGTGCGGTGGCAGGCAAGGCGTCCAGGCCTTCAACCGGTGTGTTACGCAAGGCCTTGCGGGCCGGACCAGGGACTTGCGCTAACAACGCCTTTCGCGTCCTTTTCTGTTTAACAGCTTGTCGGGCCTGCTCAGCTTGAGCGATACTGCGCTGGTTTGCTGCATTCCGTGTGGCGTGGTTAAGTTTTTCAAGAAACTGACGCTGATCCAGGCCTGGCACTTGTTCGGCGACATTCTTGATAAAGTCCAGTTTTTGTTTTGGACTGCCAAAATCGCCACTGTCGATACCGCGCATCAATTGCTGGAGAGTTTGGGCATTCAATGTATCAGCAAGAGGGCGTAGCGCTTCGGGTAAGCGTTGATGAGCTTGACGCCCCGTATCGACTTCCATACGGATATCGCGAAGCGGTGTGTTGTAATTCATTACGCCGGCGGATATTCCAGCGAGTCGGAGAGCGCGAGATTCCTGTGAGCTTAACTCACCGCCTTTTTGACGGGCAGCACTGAGGAGGCTGTTATAACGGATACGATTGCGTGCGTTAGCTGCCGAACGACCCGCACCACTAACCATATCACGCAAACCGGCTTGGCCCATTTTTTTCAGTGCATCGGCGAAGCTGCCCTTAAAGTCACCGTTGGCGTAGTCGATCATTATGCCAACGCCTTCGCTCATACTTGAGCCCAGTGCTTCAGACACGCCTTCTTTGAACATATTGCGCCCATTCGGCCCCAGCATTTGACCCACGCGTTGCATAGGAGTGTCTGCCAGCTCATCAGCATTTCGCAGACCGCGCGCCATGGCATCGTCCATGCTGTCACCGAGTCGCTCAGATATGCCTGCGCTAACTGCGCCCACTGCAGCGCCTTTTAATGCGCCTTTAAGCAGGCGCTCAATGCCCATATCCGTGCCATCTTTGAAGGTATCATCCTGAATGGCCACTTGTGCTGCATTACTGATGGCGCCTGTGATGGCTTCTCTCATCATGGCGCCACCGACTTTGCCAAAGCTGGCGTTGATAGCTTCTCCCGCTTTGAAAAGCGCGCCGGTTTTGCCTAATCCTCCGGCCATGGCTCCACCAATGCCAGCGGTGGCCGCTTCAATGCCGGTTTGCGCCATATCCGTTGCCGCTTCTTCCCAGCCGTAACGCTCTCCACGCATGCCATATTTGGCCGTCATGGTGAGGGCGCCACCAATGACGGCTGTCAGAATGCCGGCAGCCACCAGGTTGACGCCGGGAATAAACATCAGGGCGATGGAAACGGCGATGGTGAGCACGGAAATGGCTGTGGTGAGAATGCTTTCCTGACGGTCAATCTCGGACTGGTAGTTATCCGCAGCCAAACCGGTAGCGTGGGTGAGTCCGTGCAGGGCAAGCGTGTCGCCGTAAAATTCTCCTCTGCTATTAAAGGCCAAGTTACGAAGGTCGTCGTTAAGTTGACCGTTTTCACCGAATATCAAATTTGGATCATTTTCAAATCGGGAGACGTCTTCTCCGCGCGAGCGCGCGGCGTTAATGACCAACTCTCCCAGGCGTCTTCTTCGGTCATTCATAACATCGGTTTCGGAGGCCGATGACATCAGGGGATCTGCAATAAAACCCGTGCCCCGCTCTTGTTGATCTACACGCAGTCCTGCCATATTGACGGCATCAAGATCGCTGGTGGGCGTGCCCTGTGCCAATTGCTGCAGTTGCATGGCAACATCGCCGGAGGTTTCTCCACCGCGATAAGCCTGCAGAGCCAGAAAGGGAACTGCACCACAGGCAAGCGCTGCAGTATCGGCGGCATCCCACTCCCTTTCCGTGATGCCGAGCATGGTGTTGAGATCTTCGCCGTTACGCTCTTCTTTCCACTGTTCTTGCACCGCATCAATCTCAGCGCGTGTACGTCCCCGGTAGGTGTGCAGCAAGAGGTCTTCGTGAGTGCTCAGTTTGTCGGTTGCCAACGCGATACCGGCAACCATGGTGGGACGGCCACGGGCAATAAGCTCTTGTCCGTAGCGGGCATGTTGACTGCCTTCACGAGCGAACAGTGTACCGACTTCTTCACCCAGCCACTGCGTTGCTCTGGCGGGATCTCCTTGAACCGACTCGGGTGCGCCCAGGCGTTTTGCCAAGCTGGCCATGCGGGTTTGATGGCGCTGTTCTTCGGCGGCGACTTGCTGCTCCAAAGAGGCCCTTTCTTCAGGGTTAGTGGAGAGTTCCAGTCGTGATCGGAGGTCACTGAGACGAGGATTTTCCAGTGTCTGGGTCAGGCGCAGTTGTGTTGTTTCCGAGAGATCGCCACCCTCACTGCGTGCACGTTGTATTTCGTAGACTGAACGGGATTCGGTCGCTTCCTCACTGGAAGCGCCAAGGCTGATGGCATCGCGTATATAGCGTTCGGCGTCAGGGGACATATTGACAGTTTCAATGCGCATATGTTCGCCGTGGCCAAGGACGACCTGACGTGGTTCCGTTAGTTGCTGAATTACAAACTCGCGAGCAGTTTCATCGGAAAAGCCGCCGGGCGGTCGTTCTGCTGCCGGTGTCTCCAGCATGGCGTATTCGCGATAAGCACCCGCTGTAAAACTGTCTATTTGTTCAGGTGTAATATGGGCGCTTTCAAAGGCCAATTCGGTGCGAGCGAGTTGATCGATACTGGCGACCATATCCACGGCTGCCTGATCACCCCGTCTTTCTGCCTGACGAACACTGCGGATGCCGCGCGATCCAGAGCGTTGTGCATTGCAACGCGCTTCTTGCATGCGAGCGGCCAGCGCGAGTTTCCGATTGCACTTCAGATAAGCAAGTGAAACCGTTAGCTCGCCGTCATCCAGGTCATCGGTTAGAGCAGTCCGCAATGAAGTGATTTGTTCATTGGATAAGGTTGCAAGTTCTGTTTCTGTGAAGCCGCGTAGCGCAGATTCGCGGGCTTCCCGGTTGTAACCAAACCACTCGGTGGAGCTTTGAGCGATGGAAAGACGTGCACTGGCGCGACAGCTTTCCGATAAAGACAATAAACCCAAAGCTTGACCCTGCTCGGGGCCATCCATGGTGCTTATCAGTCGAGGGATGAGCCGACCAAAGCCCGCATGTGAAAAAACTTCCATTAATGCCGGTGGGCCGGGTAGTGGTAGATCGCCCAGCGCGGCGATAACCGCATCTTGATCGGGATCTTTTGCCCAATAATAAGCGCCCAGGCCGACTACCGCTCCCACCGCGCCTGCCGCCATTCCACCGACTGCCGCTGATGCCAGTGCTCCCTCAGCACTGGTGCCTGAATCCGGAATAGCACGGTCTATTTCGCTGGAGCGGCGATTAAGATCGGAGAGTAGGTCTTTCCAGACTTTTGAAAATCCACCCGTGCCAAGTTTGAGTTGCCTTTCATGCCCTCGTATTAATTGGTGTTGCCAGTTCTGGGCGGCTCCAATTTGACTGTTTAGAAAACTGGCGGACAGGGATTGGAGGTGGGGAACCGCTTCGTTATCGTTTCGCCCGGCAATTTGGAGGATATTTTCGGCCATATTGTCGGCATAACTGCTGGCCAGACCAACCACTTCATCCCTGCCGTCGGTGAGTTTCCCGGTCATTTGCTCGGCAAACAGCATAAAGTCTAAACGAGATTGGGTGACCACATTTGGCAGACTGTCAGTGCTTTGGTGGGTTAACTTCCACAAATTTGCCACTTGGTCTTTTTTGGATTTTTGCAGTTGGTCAACAACACCCAGTGCTTGTTCTTCCGCCGCTGCGACATGGGTATCACGTAAATGTTGGGCACTGATAAGCGCCGCTTTGATTTTGGGTATAAGGGAGCGGGCATCGAGAAAACGATCGGCAACTAATAGTTCCTTTAAACGATTAACCAAGTTGCGGTAGGCATTAGCCATGGACGCTGCAGCACTGATCAGAGCTGATTCTGCGGTAATCCCTTGTTCTATTAATCCCTGTTGGATTTTGTCGCCGGTTTTTCTAACGTTGCGAATAAGCTTTGGTTTGGTGTCATTCTCCAGTCTTTCATTGACACTGGTCATGCGCTCTTCAACGGTTTGTTGCGCTTTCTCTGACTCAGTTAGCGCTTCTTGTTCGTTCTGGTTGCCTTGTTTCTCTGCCGTTTCTTCTGTCTCATTGGGATCTTGACGATGCCGATCGGAAACAGGGGCGGTCAGTCCCAGGGCGAGTATGGCAAACTGGGTCCGGTTGGCTTCAGAATCGAGCTCTCCGGCGCGCTCGGTTTGCCCAGTGTTAATATGATCGTTTGTGGGTACCAAAAAACTCTTAATAGTAGGTTGTGTCCGCGCATTGTAGTAGTTTGAAAGCCCCCAGCTGCCGACTTTAGATGCAGCGCTACGTGCTCCTTCCGGCATCCACTTGGACAATGCAGCTTGTGCTTCGGTAACCGTTGAGGAAGAGTTTGCGGCTTCACCGCCATTGCTGTTGGTATTTTGACTTTTATTTCCAGAGGGAGTTGCCGCTACGTTGCCGCCATCGCCACCTTTACTGCTCTTGTCAGCACTGGCATGTGGGTCAGGGATTGGCTCAAAGCCGCCTTTTTCCGGCAGCGCATTAATTTTGTCAGCGGCGGTAGTGAGGTTGGCATCGAAGTGACTTTGGATGATAGCGTTGGCTTCTTCAATATGTTCGGCGCCTTCTTGCAGTTCATCGAAAATGCGTATCGTTGTTGCATCGCGGTTTTGTTGAAGTTCTTCGCCAACCAGTAC